>JACIXH010000099.1 GCA_014360565.1 Nocardia sp. | reverse complement strand
CGATGAGGCGCGGACTCTGCTGACAGCCGATGCCGCGGCGCCCTCCGCCGCCGCCATCCAAGCGGGGATCGACTCCACTCCGGTGGGCACCACACACTGCGTGGAGATCACACCGGGCGCCTTCGCCGGTCAGTACCTGGTCAAGATCACCGCGTTCCGGCCCGATTCGGCGCCCAGCACCTACACGCCACAACTGGTGGGGACGGCGCAGATCGGCACAAAGACGCTGATCACCTCGTTCGGGGCCGCACCGCGCTAGACCCGAACGAGAGCGTCAGCTCGCCGAGAGCCGTTCAGGCGCGCGCCTTTTCGGCTGCGACCACCACGTGGCGCATGAGCAGTGCGGTGGTCACGGGGCCGACACCACCGGGAACGGGGCTCAGCGCCGCCGCTTTACCGACGACAGAGGCCGCGTCGACGTCGCCCACGATTGCGCCGTCCGCGGCCTCGTTGGTACCGACGTCGATCACGACGGCACCCTCACCGATGTGCTTGCCGGTGACCAGGCCGATGCGGCCCGCCGCGGCGACCACGATATCGGCGGGGGTGGTGACCGCCGCCAGGTCGGCGGTGCGCGAGTGTGCGACGGTGACGGTCGCGTTCTCGGCGAGCAGCAGCTGCGCGAGGGGCTTGCCGACGATATTGGAGCGCCCGACCACGGTGACGAGGCGGCCCTGCAGCGCGATGCCGTGATGCTTCAGCAACTCCACAACAGCTTCGGAGGTGGCGGGGACGAAACCATCGAGGCCGGAGGCGAGCAGGCCGAGCGAGAGCGGGCTGACACCGTCGACGTCCTTGGTGGCGGCGATCGCCGAACTCACGTCGTCGAGGTTGACCCCCGCGGGCAGCGGGGTCTGCAGCATGATCGCGTCGGTGGCCGGGTCGGCGCTGCGCGCGCTCAGTTCGGCGCGGATGGCCTCAGCACTCGCGTCGGTACCGAGATCAATACGCTCGCAGGCGATTCCGAGCCGTTCGGCGGCCTTGCGCAGTGAGTTCACGTACCAGATGCTGGCCGGGTCGTCGTTGGCGACGATCAGCGCCAGCGTCGGCGCGGTGCCCGCGGCGGTGAGCGCGGCGGCGCGCTGTTTCGAGTCGGCGTTGATGGCGGCGGCGAGTTCCTTGCCGGTCAGCGAAGCGGTATCCACGGTGAGTCACCTTATCCGCCGCGGGCCCCCACCCCTGCCGCCGGGCCGCGACGCGCGCAAGGTGGTCGAGGTCCGCCGCGCCCCGAAGTCGCGGTCGTAGGGTTTCGGCAGCCCTGCTCTGCCAGCACGTACCGAACCGTTCGCGGGAAGGGATGCGAGTTGTCGTGAAGATCTCGAGGCATTGGAAACACCTGGTCGCCGCAGTCATAGCGACCGCCGCGCTGACCGGCACGACTGTCGGACCCGCCGCCGCGGAAGCGGATGTGGCGGCGCTCTACAACTCCGCACAGCGCCATTTCACCGACGGTGACGACGCCGCCGGACGGGCCGACCTGCGGGCCCTCATCGCCGCCGATCCACACGACGCCGACGCCCTCGCGCTACAGGCGATCTGGTCGCACTACGCCGGCGACCCGGCCGCGGTCGGCGACGCGCTGACCCGGCTCGGCGCGATCGACCCCGGCAAAGCGGCGGGCACCCATCACGTGCTGCATGCGGTGACCGCGGCCGCCGCCACCCTGCCCAACCCGCTACCCGCACTCGTCGGGCCGCAGACCGGCATCGTGGTTCTCGGCTACGGCCTGTTGCCCGACGGCGCGCTGCGACCCGAGCTGGAGAACCGGCTGACCGCGGCGTGGATGCAGGCGATCGCCGCGCCGTTCTCGCCGGTGATCGTGACCGGCGGCAACCCGCGCAACGGCATCTCCGAGGCGGAGGCGATGCGGCGCTGGCTGGTCGCGCGCGGGCTGCCCGGTGATCGGATCCATGTCGAGGATCGGGCCGGCTCGACCGTGCAGAACGCGCTGTTCAGCACCCGGCTGCTGCGTGATCTCGGCGCCACCAGCGCGGTGGTGGTGACCTCGCCGAATCACATTCGGCGCGCGGTCGCCGACTTCATCGTCGCGGGAACGGCAGTCGTCGGGGCGATGACCTCGCTCGAACAGCTGGTTTCCCAGCTGCCCCCGCCCGCGCGCAGTGCCCAGCGCGGGATCTACCTCGACGCGACCCGCACCTTCGAACTCGACACTGCACGCTGAGTCATCGCCGCGACTACGGCCGGTGGCGATAATTCGCTTGCCGGGTCGGGAACAATCGGCGCATGAGCGGTTCCGGTTTTGCCGAAGTGGTTGTCTCGTTGCGGCGTGCAGGATGTGTGTTCGCCGAGGACGAGGCGACGCTGTTGGTCGAGGCGGCGGCAGGCAGCCCAGCGCGACTCGATGTGCTGGTGGCACAGCGTGTCTCGGGGACACCGCTCGAGCATCTGCTCGGCTGGGTGGAATTCCGTGGCCTGCGAGTCGGCGTGCGCCCTGGGGTTTTCGTGCCGCGCCGGCGCACCGCGTTCCTGGTCGAGCAGGGGCTGGCGTGTGTCCCGGTCGGCGCCACACGGACGTGTGTGGTCGACCTGTGTTGCGGCTGTGGGGCGCTCGGGCTCACGGCGACGACCGAACTACGCGCCCGCGGGTGCGATGTCGAACTGGTCGCCGCCGATATCGACCCGATCGCCGTCGAGTGCGCGCGGGAGAATTTCGCCGCGCTGAACGCACCGGTCTTCACCGGCGACCTGTTCGACGCGCTCCCGCTCGACCTGCGGGGTCGCATCGACGTGCTGCTCGCGAACACTCCCTACGTGCCGAGCGACCGCGTCGCGGATCTCCCGCGTGAAGCACGCGAGTACGAACCACTCATCGCCGTCGACGGTGGCGCGGACGGTCTCGACGTGTTCCGCCGGGTGGCCGAGGGCGCGGCCGAATGGCTCTCGCCGGGCGGCACGGTCCTGGCCGAAACCGGAACCGGCCAGGTCGATACCGCGTGCGCGGTGCTCACCGAATTCGGGCTCACCGCGCGGGTGGAGCACTCCGAAGAGCACTACGCCACCGTTGTCCTGGGCACCAGGGCAATACGGTCACCCTGAATGCGCGGCAACGTCCTCGTCAACGTGGCAGATATCGCCGTCTACGAGCAGTTCGAGAAACATTCGTGACGGCAGCGCGATGCCCCCGCCGGACCACCGCGATCGCGGCCGGTCGGCGGAGGCATCAGTGCTGACTCGCCTCCGGGCTTACTTGCGTCCGGTGAACTGATCCATCGAGTGGTACACGCCCACCGCGTTCAGATACAGGTCGCGCACCTTGATCGGCAGCAGACCGGTCAGGGCCCGGTTCATCCGCGAGGTCCACGGCATCACCACCAGCGCACCGCCCTGCTTCATCTCCGACCACGAGGTGTCGACGACATCGTGCTGCTCGAGCATCGGGGTGAACAGAATGCCCTTCGCCCCGTCGAACATGCCGGTGTTGATGTAGGTCGGGCAGACGGTGGTGACCTTCACGTGGTCGTGGCCCGCCTGCTCGAGCTCGAGCCGGACCGAGTCCGACCAGCCGAGCGCCGCCCACTTCGAGCCCGCGTACACGGCCATGCGCGGGTTGGCGACCAGACCGGCCGAGGACGCGATGTTGAGCACGCGCGCCTGGCTCGCACCGGCCACCATCCCGGGCAGGAACTCGAGGGTGACATACATCGGGGCCAGCGAGTTGATCGCCATCGTCTTGTCGATGTCGGCGCGGTTCTCGGTTTCCCAGAAGTAGGTGTTGCCGCGCACGATGCCCGCGTTGTTGACCAGGATGTCGATGCCGCCGACCTCCTTGCGCACAGCCTCGCCCGCCTCCTGGATCGAGTCCTGCGACGACACATCGACGACGTAGTAGTGCACCTTGCCGCCCGCGGCGGTCAGCTGCGCCGCGGTCTCGCGCAGCGCCAGCTCGTTGATGTCCCACAACACCACAGCGTCGGCGCCTTCGGCGACAGCCTTCTCGGCGAACAGCTTGCCCAGACCCATGGCGGCGCCGGTGACCAGCACCCGCTTGCCCGCGACCGTTTCCAACTTCATGTGCGCTACCTACCCCTGCTCGTTTTCCGCTACTCGCTACTTCTGGCGCAGCGTCTTCATGACACCGAGAACCAGCGTCATCGTCTTGGCCCACATCTGCTCGGACATGCCGGGCAGCGGCGCGATCGGCAGCAGGCGCTGGACCGCGATCGTCTGGGTGTCGATGTACTTCAGCAGCCCTTCCGGACCGTGACGACGGCCCTGGCCGGAGATGCCGAGCCCACCCGAGGGTGCGTCGATGCTGCCCCAGGCGGCGCTGAAGCCCTCGTTCACATTCACCGAGCCTGCGTTGATCCGAGCGGCGATCTCCTTGCCGCGGTTCACATCCTGGCTCCACACGCTGGCGTTGAGCCCGTAGGCGGTGTCGTTGGCGGCCTCGACTGCGGCGTCGTCGGAGTCGGCCTTGTAGACCGACACCACGGGGCCGAAGGTCTCCTCGCGGTAGACCGTCATACCGGGCGCCACATCGGCGAGCACGGTCGGCTCGTAGAAGTACGGGCCGAGATCGGGACGAGCGCGGCCACCGGCGAGCACCTTGGCGCCCTTGGCGACGGCATCGTCGACGTGGGCGGAGACGGTCTCGAGCTGGCGCGGGAAGGTCAGCGAACCCATGTCGCGGCTGTAGTCGAGCTCGCCGCCCAGCGACATGTTCTTGACGTTGCCCACGAACTCGGCGACGAACTGGTCGTAGACCGAGGCGTCGACGTAGATGCGCTCCATCGACTCACACAGCTGACCGGCCGACGAGAAGCACGCGCGCACAGCCAGTTTCGCGGCCTTGGAGACATCGGCGTCGGCCAGCACGAGCAGCGGGTTCTTGCCGCCGAGCTCGAGGGAGTAGCCGATGAGGCGCTCGCCGGCCTGCTGGGCGATGGTCCGGCCGGTGGCACTGGAACCGGTGTAGTCGACGTAGTCGGCGCGCGCGATCACATCGCCACCGATCTCGCGACCACGGCCGAGCACCGCCTGCCACAGACCGCGCGGCAGCCCGGCCCGCTCGGCGGCGTCGATGGCCCACAGTGCGGTGAGCGCGGTCTGGTTGTCGGGGCGCGCGATGACCGCGTTGCCCGCGATCAGGGCGGGCAGCGCGTCGGAGGCCGCCAGCGCGAGGGGGTAGTTCCACGGCGAGATGACCGCGACGACGCCCTTGGGCCGGTTGCGTACCTCGACCGAGGTGAGCACCGGGAGCACACCGCGCGGCTTGCGATCGGCGAGCAGCTTGGGTGCGACGGCGGCGTAGTAGCGCGCGTTCAGCGCGACGTCGGCGATCTCGTCGAAGGCGTGCGGCCGGGACTTGCCCGTCTCGGTCTGCACGATGTCGAGGATGGTGTCCTGCTCGGCGAGCACGATGTCGTGGAAGCGACGCACGATCTCGGCGCGCTGCTTGACCGGGACTTTGGCCCAGTCGCGCTGCGCGTGCCGGGCCACGGCGAAGGCGCGCTCGATGTCGGCGACCGAGGACTGCGGCAGGTCGCCGATCTTGTGCCCGGTGGCCGGGGCGAAGGTCTGCACCGACGGCGCGCCACCGGCGACTCCGCGCTCGAACAGGGGCTTGACCAGCGCGGTGGGCAGCGCGGTGGGTTCGGCGGTCAGCTCGGGGGCTGTCGTCATTGTCGGCCCTTCTCCTCAACAGATGGGTCACGCGGGTTGAGTCGCGCACGTTCAGATTATTTACTGAACACTAGTGTTAGATTAATGCCAGCGCCCTGGTTCGTGTCAAGCTTTCAGTGCGCGATGGCCGGTTGTGAGGGAGGTGCGATGACCGAGGAAGCGACAGCGGTGCGTCGTGGGCGCCCACCGCAGACGCAGGAGCAGGCCGAGGAGGTCCGCGCCCGGATCGTCGAGGCGACCGCCGCGGTGTTCGCGCGCAACGGGTCGCGCGGGATGAGTGTCGCCCAGATCATCGAAGAGGCCCGCCTGGCCAGGCCCACCTTCTACCGGTATTTCGGCAATGCCTCCGAGCCGCTGCACGCGCTGCTCGATGTATCCAACGACGGCCTCGTCGGTGGGATCCGCGAGGCGCTGGCGGGCACCGACGAGCCGGTGCAACTGGGTATCCGGCTGATCGACGCGTACGTGGACTGGGCGCGCGGGCACGGGCCGATGCTGCGGCCGCTGTTCGCCGAATTGCACGATCCCCGTTCGGCGGTCTCGGCCTACCGCGAACGCGCACTCGACGACATCCGCGATCTGGTGCGCAAGAAGTTCGGCGACCTCGGCCGCCCAGTGCCAACCCCGCTGGACCTGGACGCTGCGCTGCACGTGTGCGAGTACGTCGTCTATCGGCTCACCGCCGACAGCGAGCCGGGCAGCGATCCAGATCCCGCCCTGGCGTCGGAGGCCAGGGTGACCATGATTCGCGTCCTGCTGGTCACCCTGGGCACTCGCGACGATCTCGCCTACGCGATGGAACTACCCGGCCTGTTCCCGGATCCGTAGCGCCGCGGGTTCCTCGGCGCCGCGACCTGTTGCGACCAGGGCGATCGCAAGCAGCACCGCACCTGCCCAGCCCGCGACGCCGAGCTGCTCGTCCAGAAACCACACGGCCAGCAGGGTGCCGGTGAGCGGTTCGAGCAGGGCCAGCAGTGCTCCGGTGCCCGCTCCCGCCTCGGTGAGACCGCGGAAATAGCACGTGTAGGCGATCGCCGTGGGGAACAAGCCCAGGGCGAGAACAGCGAGCAGGCCGTTCGTAGTGAGGTGGATCGCGGTGGTGGTCACAGCCGCCGGAAAGGCGAGCAGAACCGCGCCGACGGTGAACCCGATACCGGTGCTGGTCACCGCGTCGAGGCCGGGAACCGGGACTGCGCAGATCACCGTGAGCACGGCGAAGGCCGTGGCTGCGGCCAGCGCCAGGGTCACACCGAGCAGCACCCGCGACCCGCCCGCGCCGGGAGCGCCGACGAGCAACGCCAGGCCGGCGAGCGCGAGGGCGATACCCCGCGCACGGGTGCGGTCGAGAGCCCGCCTGCCGGTGAGGTGTTCGATCACGGCGACGACGACCGGGGACATGCCGATGGTGATCAGCGTCGCCAGGCTCACCGACGACAGGGCCACCGCGCCGAAATAGCAGCCCTGGAACACCGGCGCCAGAACGGCGACCGCGCCGATGCGCCGCCAGGCGGCCGTGCCGCGCGGGACGGCTCTCCGGGTGAGGACGCACAGTCCCACCAGCAGCAACCCGCCGACGGCCAGTCGCAGGGCGGCGACGGCTACCGGGGACAACTGGGTCGAGCGTTGCACGAGGGTGCCGAGCAGACCGCCGGTTCCCCAGAGGATTCCGGCGACGACGAGATCAGCCGCGCCCACGCGGGCCGACAGCGAAACAGACATGGATGTGCTCCTGCGACAGAAGGTGAGGGGGTCGCGAGAAGCGAGGTGCTGGAGTACATGCCGAAACGACGAGCGGCCGGTTCGGCCGGTGCGCGCGCATCTTCAGGCGCGGCGGGGCACCTCGCTCAGGAGGCGGGGGGCGGGGTGGAACGCAAGCACTCGTGCACGCCGCGAGTGTACTCCACACAGAATCTCCACATTTGGCGACGCAACCCTCCACACCCGCTCGCTAGGGTCGCACCATGGAAAACAGTGGGGGCGGGACAGGACAGGCGGCACGCCGGATCCTGGTGGTCGATGACGAGGTGACGATCGCGGAGTCCGTGGCTGCCAGGCTGCGCGCCGAAGGATTCACCGTCGACCTCGCCCACGACGGACCCGCCGCGGTGGCGGCGGCCCTGGCGGGCGAACCCGACCTGGTGGTTCTCGACGTCATGTTGCCGGGATTCGACGGATTGGAAGTGTGCCGCCGGATTCAGGCCGAGCGCCACGTGCCCGTTCTCATGCTCACCGCGCGCACCGACGAAACAGACCAGCTCGTCGGGCTCGGTGTCGGCGCCGACGACTATCTCACCAAACCGTTTTCGATGCGGGTGCTCGCTGCCCGCGTGCACGCCCTGTTGCGACGGGTGGACCGGGCCGCCGAGCGCGGCGACAACAGCATCGTCGTCGGTGATCTGCGCATCGATCTCGCCGAGCGGCGGGTGTGGCGCGGCGACACCGAGGCTCGGCTGACCCCACTGGAATTCGATCTGCTGACCCGGCTCGCGCAACGCCCACGGGCGGTGCTGGCCAGGGAGCGGCTGCTCGAAGACATCTGGGACTGGTCCGACGCGGCGGGGACGCGGGCAGTGGATTCGCACGTCAAAGCGTTGCGACGCAAGCTCGGTGCCGATCTCATCCGCACCGTGCACGGTGTCGGTTACGCCTTGGATGCGCGATGACCGAGCGCGCCGTGGCGTTGATGGATCGCATCGCCGATGTGCTGCCGCGTCCGCTGGACCGGCTGCGCTCGATCAAGCTCAAGCTGGCCGTGCTGATGTTGTGTTCGGGCGGGGTCGCGTTCGGCTACTTCCGGCTGAAGATCGGCTGGCTGCCGCCGCGCACCACCGTGGCCGCGATCGGCATCGCCCTGCTCACCTCGCAGTTCCTCGCGCACGGAATCACCCGGCCGCTGCGCGAGATGACCTCAGCGGCGCGCCGAATGGCCCAGGGCGACTACAGCTTTCGTGTGCGCGCCACCTCGCGTGACGAGGTCGGTCAGCTCGCGACCGCGTTCAACCAGATGGCCGCCGACCTGGCCGCCGCCGACCGGCAACGTCGCGACCTCATCGCCAATGTCTCCCACGAGCTGCGCACACCGGTGACCGCACTGCACGCCGTTCTGGAGAACCTCGTCGACGGGGTGAGCGAACCCGACCCGGCGACGCTGCGCACCGCCTTGGCCCAGACCGAACGCCTCGGCCTGCTCGTCTCGGAACTGCTCGACCTGTCGAGTATCGAAGCGGGTGCCTTCACGCTGGATCGCGAAACCCTGCCGCTGGCACCATTGCTGGCCGAGGTGATCGCCGAAGCCGAGGTGATGACGGCCGCGCTCGGACGCGGGGTCCGGTTCACGACCTCGATCGAACCTGCCGACGCGACGGTGTTCGCCGATCGAGCCCGCCTGCACCAGGTGCTGTTCAACCTCCTCGACAATGCCGCCCGGCACGGCCCGTCCGGTGGCGAGGTCCGGGTCTCGGCATCGACGCGCCCGGAAGCCACCGTGCTCGAGATCCAGGACGACGGCCCCGGTATCCCGGAAGCCGAGCGCGCGACCGTCTTCGACCGCTTCACCCGCGGCGGTCGCACCAACGGCGGCGGCACCGGTCTGGGCCTGGCCATCGCCCGCTGGGTGATCGACCTGCACGGCGGCACCATCGCCGTCGCCGACCCCGGCTCCCGCATCCGCGTCGTCCTGCCCACGGACTGACCGACCACACCATCGCATTCACCCTCCCGGCCCTTTCGGTGCCGGGACGCATCCGCACACCTCCAGGAGGGGAAACCCATGTCCGACAAGCCGATATCCGAGGCTGCATCCACGGCGCAGAGCCGGTCCGCCGCGACCCCGGCGGGCACTGATCAGTCCGCTGCCGACACGACCGCCACCGTCTCACCCGGCGCCCGCACCGACGACCCCGCGACGGGTGGCGGCACACCGGGTTCCGCTACCCAGACGCTCGCTCCCGCCCCGGCGAGCGAAGCAACCGCGAACATCGTCGCCGAGTCCGGTGCGACTGCCACGGCCGCGCACGACCCACAGGCGGGCGGCGTCTCGACGAGCCCCGGTGCGCAGCCGACAGTCGTACCCACCGAGGCATCGACGGCGGCGCATTCGAACACCCCTCCCACGGCGCCGAACACGGACGGCTCGATGCCGTTCGCGACATTGCTCGCCGCGAGTAGGGCCGACAGCGCTGCCCGGACGGGCACGGCGAGCAGGCAGGCCGCACCGTGGCCGAGCGCGCCGACGACGAGATCCCAGGCGTCCGCGAGCTCGATGCCCCTACCCCCGATGCTGCCTCCCTTACCGCCCGCCCCCAAACGCTGGCATTACGTCGCTCGCCCACCCGGTGTCCTGCCCGCCGCCGCACTGGCCGGCGTCGTCGCTGCCACGGTGCTTCCGGTGGACCGTCCCGGTATCGGCTGGCTCATCGCGGGCACCGCCGTCACCGGAGCCCTCTGCGCGGTCGACTACCGTGCCCGGTCCCGCGCTACATCGGCTCAGGACTCACCCGAATCCGCCCCGACAACCAGACCGTCCCCGGCGGGCGCTTCGTCCGCGACGGCGACCGACGACGCGGTCACGAAACACGCTGAAGCACCATCGTCTTCGTCGCTCGCCGATCGTGCGGCACCGAACGCCGAGAAGGTCAGGGCAGTCGCTGAAGGACCCGTGCCGAGCCGCACGGCGGAAACCGCTCCCGCCCGCAATGCCGAGCCCGCGAACGCGGCGACGAGCCGAGCGGATACACCCACCGATCGATCGGCCGATACGACGAGCGACCCCACCGCCGCTCAGGGTGACGCGACCGATACCGGTGCGAAACCCGTGGGAAGTGCTGCGGCGGCAGATGAGTCGGCGACGAGCCGCGACGAGGTTGCCGCGACGGCACCTACCGCCGTTGCTCCTGCCGAACAGCCGAGCGCCGATGCCTCGCCGATCGACTCCGCCGCTGCTGATTCGGCAGCGGCGAAGCGACCCCTCGGCGCCGCGCCGAGGGGTGCTTCGACTTCCAGTGCGCATACCGCCGACCACTCAGGGAAATCCGGTGCGCTCGCCCCACGATTCGGCGCATCTGTCGGCACTCGCCGAGCTGCGACCGATCCAGCCTCCCAGCCCGTTTCGTTCGGTGACCGGATCTGGTGGGCGGCGGCGTCGATGCTGTTGCTCGCAGTGGGGACCGTTCGGGCGGCGGGGTGGCTGTTCGTGCTGTGTGTGATCGCGGCGTGTGTCGCGGGGTCGCTGGCGGTCTTGGGTCGACGCAGTGTGCGGGGCATCGCGCACGACATGTTCGCCGTGCCGTTGGCCTCGTTCGGGGCTGTGCCGTGGGCCTTTTCGGGGTTGCGCGAGTCGCGGGCGCTGGGGACCTCGACGGTGCGGCGCTACGGGGTTTCGGTGGCGGTCACCGCAGCGTTGCTGGTGGTGTTCGTGCCGCTGCTCGGCGGGGCCGACGCGACCTTCGCGAAGCTGTTGAATGGACTTGTCCCGACGGTGGACGGTCCGGCGGTATGGCAGTGGATCTTCCTGTTCGTGATCGTCACGGTGGGCGTGCTGGGGGCGCTGTATCTCCTCGCGGGACCGCCTGCGCGCGCGACGGATTCGGTGCGGCCGGTGCGGCTGTGGTCGCGCAGTGAGTGGATGTTGCCCGTCGGGGCACTGACCGTGCTGTTCGCGGTATTCGTCGGCGCGCAGTTCGTGGCGCTGTTCGGCGGCGACGACTACGTGCAGCGCACCGCGGGTCTGACCTACGCCGAGTACGCGCGCAGCGGATTCTGGCAGTTGTCGGCGGTGAGCATTCTGACGCTGGCCGTGATCCTCGCCGTCCTGCACTGGTCGGCGCACGACACCGCCGCCGACCGCCGGTCGCTCCGCGTCCTGCTCAGCGCGGTGAGCGTGTTGGCGCTGGTCATCGTGGGCTCCGCGCTCGCCCGGATGTGGACCTATCAGCAGGCCTACGGGTTCACTGTGCTGCGACTGCTGGTGACGATGTGCGAGCTCTGGGTGGGCCTGGTCTATGTTCTCGTGCTGGTCGCCATCGCGCGGCTGCGGTGGAGCTGGGTGCCGCGCGCCGCGATCGGCACCGCGCTCGCCACGTTGCTCGTCCTGGCGATCGTCAACCCGGAACACCTTGTCGCCGAGCGCAATATCGACCGCTGGGAGACCAGTGAGCGGCTGGACGCGGACTACCTGAGCACCCTGTCTCCCGACGTCCTGCCCGCTCTCGACCCACTGCCCGCACACCTGCGCACACGCATCGAGACGCCCATCCTCGACGACCTCGACAGCGACCACTGGTGGTCGTGGAACTGGTCTCGCAGTTCGGCTCGCTGAGGCGTCGCGGATGCGGTCGCTCACCACGGGCGACCGCGTCGGCGTGTCCTCACCACTTCCGATTATGCCTGTGGCGCAACCGTTCTCGAGAGACCACTGGCGCGCAGGACGCGGCGGCCGATCGCGGCGCGGATGGAGTCCTCGGTACCGATGATGCGGACATGGGAGCGGGCCCGGGTGATGGCTGTGTAGAGCAGCTCCCTGGTGAGCAGGGTCGATTCGGGTTCGGGCAGCACGACCGAGACCGTGTCGTACTGGCTGCCCTGGCTGCGGTGGATGGTCATGGCGAAAACCGTGACCACGGCCGGGAATTGGGTGGGATGGACCAGGTAGGGCTCGCTGCCGCGCTGTAGTGCGGCACGCAGTGAGCCGTCGGGGCGGCGGATGATGACGCCGGTGTCGCCGTTGTAGATCCGGGCCTCGTGATCGTTGGCGGTGACCAGCAGCGGTTGGCCGGGGTACCAGACCGATTGTGGCCCTTCGGGTCCCGCACCACCGGCCGCGGCCCACTCGGCGGCCATCCGGTCCCAGCGTTCGACGCCGAACGGGCCCTGGCGATGGGCGCACAGCAGACGATGCGACTCCAGCGCGGTCAAGGCGCCGATCGCGTCGCCTGCCTCGGCGGCCGCCGTGACCGCGAGGGCAGCGGTGGTCATCTCCGCGCGCACCGCGCGAATCTCGTCGGGGCCGCACAGCGACACGTCGTCGCCGCCTGCCCGCAGGATTGCCAAGGCGGCATCGGCGTCACCCGCGCGGACCGCGACCGCCAGGTCGGCGATGTGCCCACCGAATCGGCGCCCCCTGGTCAAGCGAACGATTCCACCCTGCAACCGCCGCTGTTCCAGTGCCGTCAGTGAGTGTGCCTGTACCACAGCCGGATTCACCGATATCCCTTTGGCGCCGGTCGTCGTGGTCACGTCGGGCACGGAACCCGTCGAGTCCCGGTCGGCACCTCGTGGGGCATCGTGCTCACCCGGCAGCTCGGGCACGGGAGCCGGCGAGGGGCTCGACCGCGAACCACCGAGATCGAGGCCGAGTACCTCACGCAGTGCCGGGTTGGGCGCACCGCTGACCGGCCCGGCCACGAGGTCGGCCAGCACCGCGCCCGCGTCGACCGAGGCGAGTTGGTCGGGGTCGCCGACGAGGACCAGGCGGGTATCGGAGCGCAGGGCCGAGAAGAGATGACTCATCATCGTGAGCGACACCATCGAGGTCTCGTCGACCACGACGATGTCGTAGGGCAGCCGGTTGTGCTCGTGGTGGCGGAATCGGGTGGTGCGGCCGCGTTGCCAGCCGAGGAGGCGGTGCAGGGTCGATGCGGTGAGTTCGGGCAGGCCGAGCGCCGCTGCTTGTTCGCGCACGGCTTCCTGTAGGCGGGCGGCGGCTTTGCCGGTGGGCGCGGCCAGCGCGATGCGCAAGGCGGGCAACTTCGGCGAGGCGGCGCGGTGGGCGGTGAGCAGGGCCAGGATGCGGGCGATGGTGTGGGTTTTGCCGGTGCCGGGGCCACCGGCGACGACCGTGGTCCAGTGGGTCGCGGCCAGGGCGGCGGCCAGTCGTTGCCGGTCGGGTCCCTCGCCGAGGGAGTCGTCGAAGAGCCGATCCAGTTGCGCGCGCACGAGTTCGGCGTCGATGACGGGATGGTCGGTGCTGCGTTCGACGAGCACTCGTCGCAGGGTTTGTTCCTGCTGGTAGTACCGGTCGAGGTAGAGCAGCGCGCCACCCTCGGCGTCGGCCTCGACGATCCGCAACGGGCGCAGTGGGCCCGACTGCCCACCGCAGATCAGCGGACTGCGCCGCAGCGCCGTGAGCACCCGGTCGATGTCGGGCCACGGCAGCGTCGCCGGGTCGATGCCCGCGGTCCCGTCGCGGGTCTGGTCGGCATCGATGCCGATCTCGCGCATCCGTGCCAGCTCGAGACACACCGATCCGGAACGCACCGCACGCACGGCCAGCGCCGCCGCGAACAGCACGTCCTCGCTGTCCTCGCGGCCCATCCGACCCAGCCGCACCGCGACGTGCACGTCCGCCGCCGAGAGCACACCGGCCTCGTTGAACACCCGCAGCAGCCCGGTCCCGCGCTGCGCCACCTGGATGGACGTCATGATCGGTGCCTCTCCGTTGCCCGCACCGCTCGCCGGGGCGTGAACCGGCTCGGACCCGAACCGCCGCGCACGCCTCTCATCGTTGCCCCGCGAGCAGGTCCGAGAGCGCGACAACCAGTTCCGCGCAAGGATGCCAATCGAAGACGCCGTGTCCCGGCGGAGTCGCCGCGCCGATCATGCCACGCACGAACAGATACCTGGCGCCGCCGAGGTGGCGAGCAGGGTCGTAACCGGGCAGGCGCCAGCGCAGATAACGGTGCAGCGCGACGGCATACAGCAACGCCTGCAACGGATAGTGCGAGCGGATCATCTCCGCGACCATGTGATCTCGGCGGTAATGCTCCACGGTGAGGTCGCCGGTACCGAGCCGGTTGGTCTTGTAGTCGACGATCAGATAGCGCAGCTCGCCCGTCTCGCCGGGTACCCGCAGGACGGCGTCGATACTGCCGGTGAGATAGCCGCGCAGCACCGTATCGGGCAGTGCCGCGACATGATCGGCGTATCCGGCGAGATCGTCGTCCGCGGGCAGATAGGTGCGCAGCAGCGCGGCGATGTCGTGCATCCCGGCCGACCGTGGGCCGGGCCGGTCTCCACCGCCGAGCGGTAGTTCGAACTCCAGCTCGTTGAGCCGATCACGGCTCGCGATCGCGGCCAGGGAACCGAAATCGGCTGGGGTGCGCAGAACCTCGAGCAGCGCGGTAGCGAGCAGGCCCACATCGAGCTCGGCCATCGTGTGTTCGACCGCCTCGGCGCACCGCTGGTCGACCTCGGCCGCGAGGTCGGGTACCGAGGTGTCGACCGTTTCGAGAACGCTGTGGACCAGCGTGCCGAACTCGGCGCCGTAGGGCAGACCGTTCATCAACGACGGCGCGGCGGTGCTGCCGGTGAGGGCGTCGACCGGTGCCTCGGCCGGCTCGTCGTCCGGGCCCGGGCCGTCCTCGGGCTCGGAGTCGCTCGTTCCTGGAGCGTCGTGCGCGCCCGCGGCGAGCGCCGAATACGACGTGCGCCGCCAGTGCTGGTCGAGCGCGCGGGTGAACTGCGCCGCCGCCAGCTCACCGGTCGCGAGCTCGGTGCGCACCCGGCGTGGCGCCACATCCTCGGGACGGTCGACCAACGTCACCGAGATCACCTCCGGCGCACAGGCGGCCCACTCGGTGATCCGTTGCGCCGCAGCCGCGTCGGCGGGGATCTCCGCCCGGCGCGGCACCTGCGCCGAGCCGGGGCGCCTGCCCAGCATCATCCGGTGCAGCGGCGCGGCGCCGGTGGTCACCGCAGGCGCCCACCACACGACGGCCTGGCACATCGCCCGGGTCAGCGCCACATAGAGCAGCCGCAGCTCCTCCCCCGATTCCTCGGCCTCACATCGCAATTGACGCTCGCCGTAACCGGGGGCCTCCTTGCCGCCGATATCGAGGACCCTGGTGCCGTTGTCGTCGTGGAACAGCAACGTCGCGGGATAGGGATTCTTGGCACTGTCCCAGGCGAAAGGCAGGTAGACGATCGGGAATTCCAGGCCCTTGCTGGCGTGCACAGTGGCGATCTGCACCGCCGCGGCGTCGCGATCGAGCCTGCGGCTGCGTCCGCTGATACTGCCTGACTCCGGCTCGCGGACGCGGTCGGCGAGCCAGCGGGTGAGCGCGGTCAGCCCCAGTCCTTCCGCGAGGGCGACCTCGTCGAGCAGCTGCGCGATATGGCGCAGGTCGGTGAGTTCGCGTTCGCCGTTGTCCACCGCGAGCAGGCGCGGCGCCAGATCTGTCTCGGTGGCGAGCTTGTCGAACACGGCGGCGAAGCCGGCGCGCGCGAACAACCGCGCCGCCTCGCGCAGCTGGGTGGAGACCCGGCCGACGAGATCGGCACCACCGGAGTCGATCTCGGCTGCGGTCAGACCGAGGATCGGGGTGCACGCGGCGAGCCGTACCCGATCGCCGCGATGCGGCTGCTCCAGGGCCCGCAATACCCACAGCCAGTCGGTGGCGGCGACGGTCGCGAACACGCTGGTGCCGCCGGCGAGCACGGAGGCGACCCCGACGCGGTCCAAAGCCGCACGCACCACATCGATCTGGGATCGGGTACGCACCAGCACCGCGATATCGCCGGGCCCGATCGGCCTGCGCACCCGGCCGTCGCCGACCTCACCGATCGAATGATCCCCGCCGCGAACAGGTTTGGCGTCGATGGTGGTGCCGGATTCGAGCAGGGTGACGATGTCGGCGGCCAGATCGTCGGCCACCTTGGCCCGCTGTCTGCCCACCGACGGGAAACCCGACCGATTGCGCGGGCCCGCCCCGGTGCGAGGCAGTACTCGCAGTCGCAGCGGGCTGATCACGTCCGGGTCACCGTGCAGGCTGGTCGGCGGCCGGGTCGCCGTGACCGGATACACGCTGATCTCGGGGTGACCCAATTCCGCACCGCCGCAGAGGTGGTCGATGGCGCGCAGCAGTCCGGCGTCGCTGCGCCAGTTGCGGGTGAGCTCACTGCGTCGATCGGCCAGCGCCACGGCGTCGAGATAGCTGAGCACCTCGGCGCCGCGGAAAGCGTAGATGGCCTGTTTCGGGTCGCCGACCAACACCAGGGTGGCGTGCTGGTGGAACGCCAGGCGCAGGATGTCCCATTGCAGCGGATCGGTGTCCTGGAATTCGTCGACCAGCGCGACGCGGTAGCGCTGCCGGATCCGAGCGCGGGCGCGCGGCCCGTGTTCGGAGTCGGCGAGCACGTCGTGCAGCAGGACCAGCAGATCGTCGAAATCTCGTAGTCCCGCCCGGCGTTTGCGGCGTTCGGTCTCGGCGCGCACAGCGCTCGCGAACGCGACCCGCTCACCGGCCGCGCCGTCGGTGCGCGGCGCGAGGTCGGCGTGCCGGTCGTGCACGGCCGCCAGCGCCAGGGTGTGGGCATCGCGCACCGTGAACGGGGCTCGGTCGCGGGCGTAGCGGGCCAGATACAGGTCGTCGGCGACGGTGACTACGAGTTCGTCCACCGATTCGACCAGCCGCGCGCCGGGGTCGTGTTCACCGGCCAGACCGAGTTCGTCGAGCATCCGCTGACAGAACGAGTGGGTGGTGGCGATGGTGCCCGCGTCGAAATCGGCCAGGGCGCTGAGCAATCGGTGCCTGCGCAGACGCACGGTCGCGGGGTCGGCGTCGGCGAGCGCCCGGACGAGTTCGTCCTGGTGGTGGCGTGCGGCGTCGGGCTCGGCCAGTGCGGTCGCCACCGTGACGAAGCGATCCCTGGTGCGTTCGCGCAGTTCCTGGGTGGCGGCGCGGCTGAAGGTGACCAGCAGCAGTTCGGTGATCGCGATGCCGGCCTCGGCGATGTAGCGCACCGCGAGCCCGACGATCGCGTGTGTCTTGCCGGTGCCCGCGCTGGCCTCGAGCACGGTGGTGCCCTGGGGCAGCGGACCCGTGGCGTCGAAGGCGGTCGGCGCCGATATCGTCCCCGTCACGGTCGGTCCTGACTTTCGGCGGCCAGTAGCGGCGCCCACCAGCGGCGCGCGAGGGCGCCGAAGTGGGTGCTCTCCGGCTCGCCCGGACGGCTGGATTCGACTGCCAGGCAGTCGAATCGCGGTGCACGGCCCCAGACATAACGCAGGTAGCGGTCGGTGTGGTCGCCGAATTTGTCCGGCCCGTTGGGGCCGCCGTCGAACGCGTGCTCGGCGGCCAGCAGGGCATCGGCGACGCTGTCACCGCGGAACCGGCGCTCGGCGTAGGCCGCGGTCGCCGTCGGCGAGCAGGGCAGCGGTTCGCACAGACCTTCGTCGCGCAAGCGGACCAGGTCGCGCAGGATCGTCAACGCGGCGGGCGCTTCGGGTGCCGTGATCACCGATCTGGCCACCGGGCGGCTGCGGAATTGACCTCGTCCGGTACTGATCGCCTGCCACGACCTGTCCTCGGTGGCGGCGAGGGCGAGCAGCGAAACCCAGGACGCGAGACGGTGTTTCGGCGCCAGCCGCGAGTAGGTGGTGCGCACCAGCGTCTCGCCGCGAACCTCGGGCACGGTGCCCGCGAGGGTGCGGCCGTTGCCCAGATCGACCGCGACGTCGACGGCACGCGGGGGCGCCTCGTAGTCGGGCAGGGCCGTGCGCACGAGGATGTCGACCGTGCCCTCCACCTCGTCGAGCACCTTGGCCCCGAACGCGAAGGGGGGCAGGGTTCCTCGGCGCCATTCGGCGGCCCGCAGCTCAGCCGGGTCGGCACCGGTGAGGCGGGCGGTGAGCATACGTTCGCCGAGATCCCACTTCGCCAGGCCGTCGAGCTCGATCGGGAGCTGATCGGCGATGTCCTCGGATTCCTCGGGCACTCGCAGCCCCAGTCGCTGCCACAGGAACGCCCGCACCGGATGCTCAGCGAACGAGATCAGCTCCGCCAGCGCGACATCGGCAGCGGCGGCGGGCGGCAGCGGCGCGCTGAGCAGGGGCGGACGCGGCTGTGACGGGCGCGCGGCGGTGCGGGCACCGGCCAGGGCCACCGCGTCGAAGCTGCGTGGGCGCTGCGGGGCGAAGTTGCGGCGGTCGAAGGATTGCAGCGGGTGACGGATATGGACGGCGTCCATATCCGTCGGTCCCACATGGGCGGCGAGCACGTCGAGCAGTTCGGCGACCGGGACGGCGGGCGGACGGGCGGCGCCGGTGACCGGGTCCGCGCCGGTGTGCAGGACCAGCAGGGTTTCTCCCGCCGACATGATGGCGTCCAGGAGCAGTTGGCGGTCTTCGCTGCGCGCATCGCGTTCGCCGACCAGCGGGTCGCGCGCGAGCAGGTCGTCGCCGTCGATGCTGCCGGGCCGCGGGAACACATCGTCGTCGAGGCCGAGCAGCACCACCACGCGGTGCGGCACCGAACGCATCGGCACCAGGGTGCAGACGGTGAGTTCGCCGGTGCGGAAGTTGGCGCGGCCGGGGCCACCCGCCAGGCGACTGGTCAGCAGGACCGCGACGTCGGCCAGACGCAGTGGGGTGGCGCCCGCGTGTTCGGTCGCGGCGACGATCTCGCGGCGCGCTTCGGTACGGACCCACGACTGCGCGTCGGGCACATCGGTGAGCAGTTCCACCGCCCGCAGCAGCACGGTGGTCCAGTCCGCGGCGGGCCGCGGGCCGCGCAGGTCGCGCAAGCAGACCGCGAGCCGGTCGATGAACTCGGCGAAGCGCCCCGCGAGGTCGACGTCGTTGGAGTCGACGTCGTCGAGGGGCAGCGCCAGATCGAGCCAGTCGTCGCCGGACTCGTCGGCGGTGACGCCGAGCAGAATGCGATCCACCGCGGCGTTGAGTGTGTTCTGGGCGAAATCGGCGAGCCCGAACGCCTCGCGTTGACGCTGTCCGATCCCCCATCGCGCGCCCGACTCCGCCGCCCACTCGCGCAGCCGTTCGATGTCGTCGTCGTCGAAACCGCACCGGCGGCGCACGGTCTCGCTCGCCGCCAGGTCCAGCACCTGCGTCACCGTGACGCGACCGTCGGCCAGCTCGAGCAGCTCGATCACCACCGCCAGCATCGGGTTGGTCACCGCCCGCCCGCGATCGGCGAGGCGCACCCGCAGCTGATGGGCCGGGTGTTCACCCTCGACCGGCAGATCCACGCCGGTCCCCCGCTGTCCGAACCCCGCCCGCACCAGCGGTGCGAAGGCCTCCACGTCCGGGCACATGATCAACACATCGCGGGGCTCGAGCGTGGGATCGGCCGCGAAGGTCGTCAGCAACAGATCGCGTAGGACCTCCACCTGCCGTGCCGGGCCGTGACACGCGTGCACCTCGACACTGCCGTCCGGCAGCGCGCCCGTTGCGGGAACTCGGTCCGCGCGAACGGCGGCCTGTACGGCGCCGAGCAGGGTATCGGCGGGGGTCTCGATGCCGAGATGAACATCGCTGTCCAGCAACGGTTTCAGTCGCTGCTCCAATTCCCGCACGTCCCGTCCGAGCCCTGCCAGCAGAGGGTGGGAGACCAGATCCGCGCTACGGTCCTGCGCGCGCGAACACACCGCCGCGCCGCCTGGACGCGGCGCAGCGCCGTCAGCGAGCTCGTTCGCCTCGCCGCTGCCCCGAGCCGCCCGCGCGGCATCGAGCGCGGCCCACATCACCGGGCTCGGATGAGCCGACCAGAGATGGACGTCGCGGTGGACAGCGAGTGCGGTGACGACGGCCAGCTGGTCGGCGGGCAGACGGGTGAGGCCGAACAGCGAGAGCCGCTCGGGCAGGTCCACCGACGTGGGCTCGGCGCGCAGGCGCGCGCAGGCGTCGTCGAGTCGTTCGGCCGGGCTCGGGGTGTCGACCGCCGCGCGCAGGGCCCGCCACAACCGGGGTTGCCACGCGAGGTCGTCGGGCACCGGCCCGCCCGCGCCGTCGATGTCGGCGCCCGCGGCCCAGTCGAGCAGCACCTGCGGACGTTGCGCGGCGTAGGAGTCGAAGAGCGCGGCCAGATGCGCTGCGGTCGAATAGCGCCTGCCCAGTCGGTGGTCGGTGCCCGGCAGGCCGAGGTGACGCGCGAGAACCGCGGCCCACGGCTGGTCGGCGATCTCGTCGATCACCCCCAGCAGCGTCCATACCAGTCGCTGACCAGCCCAGGGATCGTCAGCGGGGGCGAGTCCACTCGCCCCGGCCAGCACCTCGGCGACGAGTGCGGACGGGGCGGGAAACGCGATGTTCGCGGCCACCCCGTCGCCGACCCGGCCGCCGCCGACCTCGGCCGGCTCGCCCCGAGCATCCACGCCGAGCACACCCGACAGCCGTTGAGCCAGCCAGCGCTCCACGCCTTTGGCAGGGACCGCGACCACTTCGGTGACGAAAGGATCCGCAGGTACCTCGCCCAGCAAGCGCCCGAGACCGTCGGCCAGCGCGTCGACTCGTTCGGCGCGATGGAGGTGCAACGGCATCCGTTGTTTATACGCCCAGCGACCGACCCGCAATCGCGCGACCCCGCCACCACCACTGCACCGGGCTAGTGAAATACGCCACACCCCAAGGCGTCCCGGCCACGCCTGCGGCAGCCTCGACGCCGACCGTGGGATCGTTGCCGTTCGGGTGGGACAGTACGGCCGCGGGCGAAAGGCTGGTTTCGTTTCATGATCGCGCAGGTGTTTCCCCTGGTTCCCGGTGGCGGCTTCATCGTCCGCCGAGTAGGCGCGCGCTGGGAGCTGATCAATTCCCGGCGCTACGGGCCTGATCAGGTGCTGCATTCGTGGCCGCTGGACCGGCACGGCGAAGCGTTCGAGCACTGCCATCGCCTCAACGGGTG
>JACIXH010000098.1 GCA_014360565.1 Nocardia sp. | reverse complement strand
GAGCATGCCGGGCAATCGTCGTGTTCGCGTTATCGAGCTACCTCGCTTCAGCGCTCAAACGGCGATTCGCACTCCCCCGAGCTGCGCAAACCCTGGCAAAACCTGATTCGGGCAAACTTTTTCTGTGACGGCCGCCACGTATAAGGGAGTCGTAAACCTCCTGCATACATAACGATTCTGCAACTGCCCGGCAAGAGACCAAGATCGTCAGCGTTTGCCGTTCAAGTTTCGTTTACCTTGCGTTAACCCGTCGTGACCATTCTGTCATCAGGTCACAAACGGACCTGCGGTTTGGTTAGTCCGGAAGTATCCAACCTCCGACAGCACCGAACAGCGCGTGGTCTCCCCGCAGCCAGCTGTGGAGCACCGTGCGACGCCAGCGATGAACAGCCATCGAGCGTTCGTCCCCCGACAGTGTCGCACCTTCCCATACACAGACAGAAACAACGCATCGCCTGACCGGCGTGTACTCCCGTGCGCGCTGCGCGATCCATCGCGCCCTGCCCAGGGCCTGCGTCGCCAGACAGAGATGAAGGAACAGAGAAGCAATGCTCACCAAAGACAAGCTCAGCACCGTTATCGGCCGTCGCTCGCGCCGTGAGGCGTTCACCGTGGCGGTCGCCGCGGTCGGTCTGGTCGCCGTAGCCGCGTCCTCCGCCGTCTCCTTCGCTGACGACAGCGTCCCGGAGCGTGCCGCCATGGTCGTCGAGCAGGCGGAGAACATCCCCGCCGCCGCCGCACCTGCCATCCAGGCCATCCCGGCCCCGGCCCCCGCGCCGGAAGCCGCCCCGGCACCCGCGCCTGCTCCCGAGGCCGCCCCGGCCCCGATGCCCGCCCCCGCCCCCGCGCCGAAGGCCTACGAAGACAACCTGCACGGCTGGATCAGCGAAGCCCTCGACATCATGGCCGCCAAGGGCATCCCGGGCAGCTACGACGGCATCCACCGCAACATCATGCGCGAGTCGACCGGCAACCCCCAGGCCATCAACCTCTGGGACTCCAACGCCGCGATGGGCATCCCCTCCAAGGGCCTGCTCCAGGTGATCGACCCCACCTTCGCGACCTACCACGTCGAGGGCACCCCCTTCGACGTCTGGAACCCGGTGGCCAACATCGTCGCGGCCTGCAACTACGCCGCGCAGCGCTACGGCTCGATGGACAATGTGAACAGCGCCTACTAGGCACTGAGATCGGGCCCTGTGCCCGGTCGGGCTCATCGAGCCTCCTGAACCACCTGACGGGCGAACGCCCGCGCCCCGGTTATCGTGTCGACCGGAGCGCGGGCGTTCGTCGTAGAATCGCCGTCGTGCCAGACAGCGCCGATCAGGCACCCGATCACGCGCATTCCGACGCGGCCACCGCCAGCCGCGTCGCCAAAGCCCGTCGCATGGCCGCCTACGCGTGGTCGCGCGATATCCACAGCGCCGAACTGCTCGCGCTGCCCGCCGCCACCCTGCGCAAGCTGGCCCGTGCCGCGGGCACCAACCCACCGAGTACCGGCGAGACCTGGCAGGTCGTCGCCGACCTGCTCGACCAGAAGGACGCCTGGGCTGCGCGCAACCCCCAGCATTCCGCCGCGGTGCGCACCCACGCCGACGAGAAGCTGCTGTGGGTCAAGCCGCCGGTGAAGCCGTGGGTGGCGAAGTCCTGATCGGTTGCCGGGCGGTCCAGGGAAGCGTCAGCCCTCGTGATCAGGCCAGCAACAGCCCGATGGCCAGCACGAGCATCACCACCGCGATCAGCGAGTCGAGCACGCGCCACGCGATCGGACGCGCGAAGAGCGGACCGAGCCTGCGAGCGCCGTAGCCGAGGGCGAGAAACCAGATCACGCTGGCGAGCATGGCCCCGGCGGCCAGGAACCAGCGGTCGGGCGAGGCGTAGGTGCTGGCGAAGGAGCCGAGCAGCA
This sequence comes from Nocardia sp., assembly GCA_014360565.1. Classification (GTDB taxonomy): domain Bacteria; phylum Actinomycetota; class Actinomycetes; order Mycobacteriales; family Mycobacteriaceae; genus Nocardia. Next base: position 19,374 of record JACIXH010000098.1, on the reverse strand, counting down.
CCAGCGTGTCGAGGTACACGTGTGGATTGAGCCAGGTCAGCGCCAGGCAGGTGAGCACGGACGCACCGACCGCTACCGACGTGCCCGCCGCTTCGGCGATCAAGGTCGACGAACCCAGCGCGCGCCGAGCCGCCAGCAGCGCGTAGCCGATCAGAAAGACCGCCCCCGCGTACCGGGCGACGGTCACCACCGCGGGAAACGCCTCGACGACCGTCCCGAATCCGGCCACTCCCGCGGCGATCAACACGACGTCGGACACCGCGCACACTGCGATCACCGGCAGCACGTGCTGCCCGCGCACCCCTTGGCGCAGCACGAACGCGTTCTGCGCGCCGATCGCCACGATGAGCGAGAGGCCGAAACCCAACCCGGAGAGGGCGGCCAGCGCCGCCGATGATGCCGTCACACCTCGACGCTAAGAGACCGCCCATGGTCAGTCCAGCTAATGATTCTTCACAACCATTAGAATTGCTCAGGTGGATCTTCAACTGGACCAGTTGCGCGCCCTCAACGCCGTGCTCACCGAGGGCACCTTCGACGCGGCCGCGCGCCGGCTCGCTCTGACTCCGTCGGCGATCAGCCAGCGGATCAAGGCACTGGAGGAATCGGCCGGGCGCGTGCTGGTCCAACGCTCGAAACCGGTGCGCCCCACCGAATCCGGGCTCGCGGTGTTGCGATTGGCCCGGCAGGTGGAACTGCTCGCGGGCGATACCGCGCGCGAACTCGGCGACGCCGATCGCCCCGCCGCCCGGCCGATCCGCATCCCGATCGCCGTCAACGCCGACTCGCTCGAGTCCTGGGCGATGCCCGCGCTCGCGAGCGTGCCCGCCGGAATCACCTTCGATCTGCACCGCGAAGACGAGGAACACACCACCAGGTTGCTCCGCGACGGCACGGTGACGGCCGCGATCACCGCCACCGCGACGCCGGTTCAGGGCTGCACCGTGACTGCGCTCGGCGCGATGCGCTACCGCCCCACTGCGACACCGCGATTCGTCGGCACGTGGTTTCCGGACGGTCCGACCGCCGCGGCGTACACCCGCGCACCCGTCGTGCACTTCGATCGCAAGGACGATCTGCAGTTGCGCCAGCTGCGCCGCCGCACACGTCGCCAAGTCGATCCGCCGTGCCATTACGTGCCGTCGTCGAGCGCCTTCGCCGATGCCGTGCGGCTCGGCCTCGGCTGGGGCATGCTGCCGGACCTGCAAACCGAGAACGACCGCACCGCAGGAACTCTGGTGAACATCGACGGCGACTCCCACATCGATGTCCCGCTCTACTGGCAGCAGTGGAAGCTGCACTCCCCCGCTCTCACCGCCGTCGCCACCGCGATCGCCGCCGCCGCGGCGTCAGCACTGCGCTGACGTCCCTCCCGCCACGACACGAAGGCCCCGACCTCCACCATCGTCAGCCAGGCGCAGCGCTTCTGGTCTCGCTGGCGACTATCACCTTCTCGGCCAGTGAGCGGATCGCCGCACTCTCCGCGTCGGTCATCCGGTCGACGAACAGCTCCCGCACCAATTCGACGTGCTCGGGCGCAGCCTCGCGCAGTACGTTGCGCCCGGCCTCGGTCAGCGAGACCACGATTCCGCGCGCGTCGTCCACGGCAGGTACCCGGGCGACAAGTCCGCGGGCCGCCATCCGGGCCAGTTGCTTGGACAGTCTCGACTTGTCCCAGCAGACCTCGGCCGCGAGCTCCTTGGCTCGCAGGCAACCGCCGGGGGCCGCCGACAGCGGCACCAGCAACTCGTAGTCGGGCATCGACAGTCCGTGTTCGCCCAGACCCGCGGCCAGGACGGCGTCGAGCCGCTGGCGCATCTGGATGTAGGACTGCCAGGTCTGCTGCTCTTGTTCGGACAACCATCGGGGCACGGGAATGATTCTATGACGGACTTGGTTGACATGGAAACCAAAGAGTTCCGTTGCTTCGAGGAGGCACTCCATGCCAGCTATCACCGTCGACGACATCATGGTGCTGCCGCGGCTGCCCCGTCCCGATGTCACCGAGACCCAGCGCCCCGTCCGCCAGATCGTCACCGCCGCGCGTCAACGCGAAGGCGCCGGATTCGAGGTGACCCGCCCGTTCCCCAGCGTCGACCTGCGCTCGGCGGACCCGTTCATCCTGCTCGACCAGATGGGCCCGGTCGCCTACGAGCCGTACGAGGCCAAGGGCGCGCCATGGCATCCCCACCGCGGCTTCGAGACCGTCACCTACATGCTCGACGGCACTATGGTCCACCACGATTCCCAAGGTGGCGGCGGCACCATCGGCGAGGGCGACACCCAGTGGATGACCGCAGGCTCGGGCATGCTGCACGACGAACTGCCCGAGGAGAAGCTCGTCATCTCCGGCGGCACGTTCCACGGAATCCAGCTCTGGGTGAACCTGCCGCAGGCACAGAAGTTCGCCACCCCGCGCTACCAGGACCTGCGCGGTAGCGAACTGACCCTGGTGAGCTCACACGACGGTGGTGCGCTCGTGCGCGTCATCGCCGGTGAAGTCGCCGGCTTCGCGGGCCCCGGTTCCACCTACACCCCGATCGCCTACGCCCACGCCTCGCTGGTACCCGGCGCGCAGCTGGAAACCCCGTGGCCGAAGGACTTCACCGCGATGGCCTATGTGCTGTCGGGCAGCGGCACCGTCGGCGTCGATCGCAGGCCGATCAGTGCCGGGCAACTGGTGGTCTTCGGCAAGGGCGACGCCGTCACCTTGACCGCCGACCTCACTCAGCACAGCACCACCGGCGATCTCGAGGTTCTGCTGCTCGGCGGAACGCCGTTGCGGGAGCCCGTGATTCAATACGGGCCGTTCGTGATGAACACCCGCCAGGAGATCATCGAGGCGATGGAGGATTTCAACGCGGGTCGCATGGGCACCATCCCGGCCGAACACGTGACCGGGCGCAGACTGGGCGAATAACCGACCTCGAGTCGCGGTCGCGTGCGGTTGACAATCGGTCGCCCCGTCATCAAGGTGGACGTGGCCTATCCGGCCACATCGTGGCCGTGACCACACCCGAACCGCAGCAGACATAGAGGAATTCATGAACGTTCGCCGGCTCACCGTCAGCCTTGCCGCCGTAGGGCTCGCCCTGATCGCCGCTCCCGTCGCCAGCGCCAACCCGTTCGCGGGCTCGGCAGGCACCGGTTCGTCCAGCTTCGACTCCATTCTCGGCGCGACCGGCTCGGCCAATCTGGTCCAGTCCGGTTCTGCCGGTGGGGCGTTCCGCAGCTGCGACGAAGCGATGGCCGCCGGGCGCGCGCCGTTGTTCCGCGGTGAGGCGGGCTACTCGCCGCACCTCGATCCCGACGGCGACGGCCTGGCCTGCCCCACGCAGTAATTTCGGAGGCTGGTACCTCGAGTTGTGTCGTGGCGCCAGCAGACAGAAACACCCGATGCGGTTCGCGCCGCATCGGGTGTTTTTTGTTGTCCGGCCGGCTGAGTCAGCGGCGGAAGATCTTGATCAGAACCAGGCCGGCCACGAGGGCGCCCGCTCCGACCAGCGCGTATTTGACCTTCGGCTCGTTGAACTTGGCGACCACCATCGTCTTGGTGTCATCGGCGATCCGTTGTGGATCAGCGCGCACCGCCAGTTCGTCGAGCGTGGTCGCCAACCGGGTACGCGCGATCTCGATCTCGCGTTCGATCCGGTCGGTGTCGTCCTTGGCCACCGTCACCTCCAGGTATATGTCTGCTGCTCGTCACAGAGTCTATCCATGCCCAAGTCCGACCCGGTCGGTTACCGTGCGGTGGTGACCGACAACCAACGCCTGTCCCCCGGAGACACCGCCCCCGAGTTCACGCTCCCCGACGCCGACGGCAACGACGTGTCGCTGTCGGACTACCGCGGCCGCAAGGTGATCGTCTACTTCTATCCCGCCGCCAGCACGCCCGGCTGCACCAAGCAGGCCTGCGACTTCCGCGACAATCTGGCCGAGCTGGGCGGCGCGGGCCTCGAGGTGCTCGGCATCTCGCCCGACAAGCCGGCCAAGCTGGCCAAGTTCCGCGACAACGAGGGCCTGACCTTCCCGCTGCTGTCGGACCCCGAGCGCGAGGTGCTCAAAGAATGGGGCGCCTTCGGCGAGAAGATGATGTACGGCAAGACCGTGACCGGCGTGATCCGCTCGACGTTCGTGGTCGACGAGAAGGGCAAGATCGAGGTAGCCCAGTACAACGTGCGCGCCACCGGCCATGTCGCCAAGCTGCGCCGCGATCTGTCGGTCTAGTCGCCGAAAGTGGCGATGAAGACCTCGTAACCGTCGAGCAAGCGGGCCAGGCCGAACTCGAAATCGGCCTGCTCCCAGTCGGCCTGGTCATCGTCGAACGCGGCACTGGAGAGGGCGGCCGACACCGAAGGGAAGCGCTGCGGGTCGAGCACCCTGGCCATCACCGAGACGAAGTCGCCGCCCTCTTCCTCCTGTAGGTCCCGCAGGAACCGGCGTTTACCCACCACGAACATCGACAGGTTCATCACCAGCTGCAGCTTGACCATCTCCGGCGCCGCCGCCTCGGCGAACACGCCGAGCGCGGTCTCGAGCCACGCCATATTGTTCGGACCCATCGGCGGCCGGCTCAGCGGGATATCCAGCCACCAGGGATGACGATCCAGCCGCTCGAACTCGGCTCGCGCCCACTGCTCCAACCCGGCCCGCCACGGCGTCTGCGCCGCGATGATGGGCGGCGGGCCGACGATACGGTCCATCAGCAGGTCGACCAGCGTGTTCTTGCTGTCGACATACCGGTACAGCGACATCGCCGTGAAGCCGAGCTGCTTGGCGACCCGGTTCATCGACAGCGCCGCGAACCCCTCCGCATCGGCCACTTCGGTGGCGGCGTCGAGGATCTGGTCGAGGGTGAGCGTCCGCTTGGGGCCACGGCCGCCCGGTTGCCCGAGTCCCCACATCAGCTCGACCGCTCTCGGGAGCGCCGTATCACCGGACGTCGTCATCTGCCTCCTCTGCTCGCATCGACTCTAGTCGGTCCGCTCTTGCGCTCAAGAACTGTTTAGCCTATAAACTATGTTTATCACATAAACAGTTTCTCGATCGGAGAGAACGCATGGCACCCGAACGACCACCCGCCCTCTCGATCAGGCACCTGCGCAAAGCCTTCGGCTCGCACGTCGTCCTGGACGACCTCGACCTGGACATCAGCGCAGGCACCGTCTTCGCCCTGCTCGGACCCAACGGCGCGGGCAAGACCACCCTGGTCCGCATCCTGGCCACCCTCATCCAGCCCGATCGCGGCGACGTCAGGCTGTTCGAACACGATCTGGCCAAAGCCCCCGATACGATCCGGCGCCTGATCGGCGTCACCGGTCAGTACGCCGCCGTGGACGGTGTCCTCACCGGCAGCGAGAACTTGCGCCTCACCGGCAGGCTGCTGCACCTCGGCAAGGCCGAGACCCTACGCCGCGCCGACGAACTCCTGGAACGTTTCGATCTGGTCGACGCCGCCGACAAGCCGGTCGCCTCCTACTCGGGCGGTATGCGGCGCAGGCTCGACCTCGCGATGAGCCTGATGGGCAAGCCGCGCATGGTCTTCCTCGACGAACCGACCACCGGCCTCGACCCGCGCAGCCGACGCGATCTGTGGTCTGCCATCAGGGAATTGGCGGCCGAAGGTACGACCATCCTGCTCACCACGCAGTACCTCGAAGAGGCCGATCAGCTCGCCGACCGGATCGCCGTGCTCGACGACGGGCGGATCGTCGCCGACGGCACCCCGGCCGAACTCAAGCGCCTCGTACCGGGCGGACACATCCGGTTCCGCTTCGCCGATCGTGGACTGCTGACCGCCGCGACACACGCTGTGGACTCCGATGCCGGCGCCCATCCCGATCCCGAGCAGTTGACCCTGCAGGTGCCCTCGGACGGCAGCGCCGTCGAGATCAAGCAGCTACTCGACCATTTCGCCGAACTCGATATCGCGATCGAGCAGTTGACCGTGCACACTCCCGATCTCGACGACGTGTTCTTCGCATTGACCGGTCAGCCTGGACGAACCGAGGTCGCGGCATGAATGCCACTCGCACACTGCAAGATTCGGTCACGATGCTGGACCGCAATGTCCGCCACACACTGCGCAGCCCCGACACCATGATCATGACCGTCGTGCTGCCGGTGATGATTCTGCTGATGTTCGTGTTCGTCTTCGGCGGCGCCATGGACGTGGGCCCCGGCGCCTACATCGACTACGTGGTGCCCGGCATCATCTTGCTGTGCGCCAGCTTCGGCGCGTCCACCACGGCGATCGCACTGTCCACCGACGTGGCCGAAGGCATTATCGACCGGTTCCGCACCATGGCCATCGCTCGGTCCGCGGTGCTCACCGGCCACGTCGCCGAGAGCGTGATCCGCAACCTGATCACCTCGGGCATCGTGGTCGGGGTCGCGGTGGCACTCGGTTTCCGGCCGACCACCGATCCGCTGCGCTGGCTGGGCGTCTTCGGGGTGCTGGCGATGTTCGTGTTCGCCCTGTCGTGGCTGGCCGCCGCGCTGGGCTTGCTCGCCCGGAACCCGGAGGCGGCCAACGGTTTCACCTTCGTGTTCATGTTCCTGCCCTATGTGAGCTCGGCGTTCGTGCCGACCTCGTCGATGCCGACGTGGCTGCACTGGTTTGCCGAGAACCAGCCGGTGACTCCGGTGATCGAGACCCTGCGCGGGTTGTTGATGGGCACCCCGATCGGCGACAGCTGGGTCCTCGCGGTGCTGTGGTGCACGGGTATCGGGCTGGTCGGGTATATCGCGGCCGGGGCACTGTTCCGGCGACAGACCAGCGTCTGAAACGCCGAAGGGGCAGCGCGCGTGCGCTGCCCCTTCGTGGTGGAGATGATCAGTCGGCAGATGCCGTGTGCGGGCCGTCGGGTACAACCGCCTGCGCGGGCTGCATGCTGAGCGGGATTCCGGTACCCGGCACAGTCGGTGCGGCGGCGGGAATCTCCGGGGCAGCGGGGGCGGCGGGCACCAGCGGCAGCGGGTCTTCCTGTGGCGCATCGCCGTACAGCTGGGTCGGGTAGTCGAGCGGGAACTCACCGGGGTTCACCAGTTGCGGATTGGGCGACATCTTCTCGTACGGCGAGGTGGTCGACTCTTCCGCCGGACTCACCTGCAATCCGCTGCCGGACCCCAGACCCCCGCTGGACCCGGACTCGACCGAGGCGGCATCGTGGGCGTGCGGCGAAACGACCGGCGCCGACGCGACGCCGGGCTCCGATGACACGGCGGTGTTGTCGACAGCGGGCGACCCGCCGTTGAGCACCGCATACGAGCCACCGGCAACCAGCCCGCCCGCCAGCACACTCGCCGCCGCGGCGACCATCGCGGTCCCCCGCTTGGATCGCGCGCCGCCCGCCGAGATCGGCACCACGACCGTGTCACCGAGCGCGACCAGCGCGGCACCGGCGGCGGGCGCGAACGGCGCAAGCCGGCAGGGCAGCACCGGCACTCCGAGACCGGCGACCGCGTCGCGCACCGCGGGCGCGTCCGCCGACGAACCGATCAGTACCACCGCGCCGGGCTTCACCGACGCCGCCTCGAACTGATCCCATGCTGCCGACACACCGGCGCGCAAGGCATCGGGCGTCGGCGCACCGGTCTGCGAGTAGGCGGCGAGAACGCGATGGCGGCCCGAGTCGATCAGCGTCATCGCCTGGTAGCCGGGTACCGCCTCGTACACGAGCAGATTGTCGAACTCGTCGAGCCAGGTCATCGCGCCTGCGACGAACAGGTGCGCCGACTTCGCCGAAACCAGCGAGGCCGTTCGCCATTCGGTCGACGCCAGGCGGGTCACGATCGCGCGCCGCTCGGTCGCGTCGCGGTAACTCACAGCCACGCCGGCGATCTCGTGCTCATCGTGGAGTTCGGCCGCTATCGCGTCCAGTGCGGTGTGCACCGCCGCCGCGATTTCGGCCTTACCGTCGCCACCGGCACGGACGGTGCGCCGCAGCAACATCCGATCCGTGAGGGTGACGCCCGAGTCCGTGAACGCTACCGCGTGCACGGCTCCCCTCTCGGTGCTGACGCCGAGGGTTACCACAGATCCTGCTGCCACAAGTCTTGCCCTTCCCCTGTGCGAAACGGTGCGGGACGGGAACCCCACAGGGTCCGTCTCTTCGCGGTAGGTCTGGTGCGGCGTGAGCTGATCAGCCGCGAATAAGCATGCAGATAGACGCACACTTATCTCATGATTCGTCACGGGTCAGGACGTGGATGGGTCGGATTTCGACCAGTTGTTGACACGCTGTCGGTAGAGGCGTGTCGCGGATGTGCGGATACCGCTAGCCTGGATGTGTGGAAGTACACGCGCAGGCCCGGTCACCGCAGAGCCGTCCGGACCCTGCGCTGGAATTGCAGGACGACCCCCAGGAGCTGATGCCGCGCAAGCGGCCGACGCAGGAGCGCAGCAAGCGCAAATTCGACGCGCTGCTGGCGTCCTCGCGCGAGCTGCTGGTCGAGGTGGGGTTCGAATCGTTCACCTGTGAAGAGGTCGCGCAGCGCGCCGAGGTGCCGATCGGCACCCTGTACCAGTTCTTCGCCAACAAGTACGTGATCGTCTGCGAGCTCAATCGACAAGACCTGGTTGCGGTTTCCCGCGAGCTGGCCGACTTCCACGGTGAAGTGCCCTCGCTGGACTGGTTGCGGCACATGAACCAGTTCGTCGACCACATGGCGAACCTGTGGACCACCGACCCCTCCCGGCGCGAGGTGTGGTTGGCGATGCAGTCGACGCCTTCCACGCGCGCGACGGGCGCGCTGCACGAGAAGGAGTTCGCCGCGGTCGTCTCGCAGATGCTGCGGCCGCTGACCCCGCGCACCCCGCGCGCCCGGCGCACGATGATGGCCGAGGTGCTGGTGCATGTCGTGTATTCGATGCTGAATTTCTCGGTGCAGGAAGATCAGTCGAACACCGATGCCGTCGCCGAACTCAAGCGGCTGATGGTGGCGTACTTACTCGTCGCGGAGAAAGAATCGCGCACCGCCGAAGAGAAGTAGCCCGACCGCCTCCCCGCGAAGACTGCCTGTTCGTAGGCAGTGACGTGGATCGGCGGCCGGGCTCGAGCTGCGGGTCAACCGAGTTGGCGCGATTCCGGGTGAATCACCCGGAATCGTGCTCGCGTCAGTTGGCTCCCGTTCTTCCTTCGATGAGGTCGGCCAACTCACCCGGATCCTCCAGCACGACCATGGCCGCGGCGGTGTCGCCGTCGTGGGTCAGCGACAGGTGGACCCGCGCCCGGGGCAGGAACTCCGCGGCGAGGCCGTGCAGCTTGATGCTCGGCCTGCCCCAGGCGTCGTTGACCACTTCGATCAGGGGATACGGGTTGTCGCCGATCTGGGGACTGCGGGCGAAGCGAGACGATGCCCAGGCTTTGAGCACCGCCTCCTTCGCCGCCCAGCGTGCGGCGAAGCTGCGGGCCGGGTCGGTCTGCTTGCTCTGGCAGTAGCGACGCTCACCCGCGGTGAACGTCTCCCTGAGCATGGTCGACCCGGGCCGCTGCAGCTGTTCGGAGAACTCGGAGATGGTCACCAAGTCCAAGCCGATACCGAGAATCGTCACGAAGCGGCAGCCTACGACGCTTCGGTCGGCTGCGGAGCGATTTGCCCGGTGCCGCAACCCCATCCACTCGCGCTATAGACGCCGTCGCTGTCGAGACGGGCCTGCGGCGAGAGCAGCATGTCGGCCTCGAGCTGACGGATCTGCTTGGGCGGCGTGCCATCGGCGCCGAGGCGGCGATCGGCGGGCTTCTCGTACAGTGCCGACCCGCCGCACATGGCCTCGGCGAACCGCTGCCTGCCCGCGAGCTGGCGCGTCTGCGCCCGCTCCTGGTACTCCGCCCGCGCACCGGGTTCGATCGCGGCCAGGAACGCCTGCGGATGGACCACCGCGAGCAGACCGGACACGTGACCGAAGCCGAGCGAGGTCACCAGACCCGCCTTCAGCGCGAACTTCTCGCCGAAGCGCAGCGGCTCGCGCGCCCACACCAGGTGCGGGTAGGCGGCCATCTTCTCGTCGACGCAGTCCAGGCTCCGGTTCGGCGGCACCACACCGTTTTCCAGCACCTGGCACAGGCCGATGAGCTGGAACGCCGCAGCGCCGCCCTTGGCATGGCCGGTGAGGCTCTTCTGCGAGACCACGAACAGCGGTGCGCCGCTCGTACGGCCCAGCGCACCCGCCAGCCGCTCGTGCAGCTCCGACTCGTTGGGATCGTTGGCCGCGGTGGAGGTGTCGTGCTTGGAGATCACGGTGATGTCGTCGGGGGTGACGCCGAGCTTGCGCAGTTCGGCCGCCAGTCGCGACTCGCTCCCGCCGCGCCCCGCACCCAGCGCACCGAGACCCGGTGCCGGGATGGAGGTGTGCACGCCGTCGGCGAAGGACTGGGCGAAGGCGACGACGCCGAGCACCGGCAGACCCATCTGCACGGCCACGTCACCGCGGGCCAGCAGCACGGTGCCGCCACCCTGCGATTCCACGAAGCCGCCGCGGCGGCGATCGTTGGCGCGGGAGAAGTAGCGGTCGCTGATGCCCTTGGCGCGCATGCTCGCCGAGTCGGCGGTGGCGGACATGTCACCGAAGCCGACGATGCCCTCGATACCCAGGTCGTCGAAGCCACCGGCGACCACGACCTCGGCCTTACCGAGGCGGATCTTGTCGACGCCCTCCTCGACCGAGACCGCCGCCGTGGCGCACGCCGCGACCGGGTGCACCATGGCGCCGTAGCTGCCGACGTAGGACTGCACCACGTGCGCCAGAGCGACGTTGGGCAGTGCCTCCTGGAGGATGTCGTTCGGACGCGGTTCGCCGAGCAGGTTGTCGACGTAGAGCGAGCGCATCGAGGACATGCCGCCCATGCCGGTGCCCTGGGTGTTGGCCACCAGGCTCGGGTGCACCCAGCTCATCAGCTCGTCAGGGCTGAAGCCCGCGCCGACGAACGCGTCGACCGTGCAGACGATGTTCCACAGCGCGACCCGGTCGATCGAGGCGGCCATGTCGGCCGAGACGCCCCAGATGGTGGGGTCCCAGCCGGTCGGGATCTGACCGCCGACCACGCGAGACAGCTTCGCCTTGCGGGGCACGCGAATCTCGGTGCCCGCCTGCCGAGTCACGGTCCAGTCGCCTGAGCCCTCGACCGGGCTGATCACCGTGTGCTCGGGATCGGCGGTGGCGAAGGCGCGTGCCTCGGCCTCGTTGGCGACCGTGAACGTCAGGTCCTGATCGAGGAACACCGAGGTGAGCAACGGGGCCGCGTTGTCGAGCATGGCGCCGTCGTCTTCGTAGCGGCGCACACCGCAGCGTTCGACGACGGTGTCGTGGTAGCGCTGGGCGACTTCGGCTTCCGGCACGAAGTCACCGGATTCGGTGTCGTACCAGCCGGGCTTCGGCTCGTTCTCCCAGCGGATCAGACCGGTGGTCCAGGCCAGTTCGAGCACGCCGGCAGCCGACAGCTCGTCTTCGACCTCCATCTCGAAGCGGGTGCGCGAGGAGCCGTACGGGCCGAGCTCACCGGCGCCGGCGATGACGACCATGTCGCTCAGCTCGGCGGTGACCGGAGCCCAATCCGGCACGGGCAGTGCCGAACTCAGCGTCGGCGGGGCGGGCAGCGCCGCGATGGTCGCGGTGGTCGCGGCTTCTTCGATCTGCTCGGCCGCGGCCTCCTGTGCCTGCTTGGCGAGTGCGGGCAGGTCGAGCTTGGCGCGCGCCAGACCACCGGTGAGGTCGATCTGCTGCGGCGCGGTGAGCGTGACCTGGCGGGCACGCGAGGTGCACCACTTGAGCAGCTCGTCGGCCATCTCGGCGGTCGACCAGGTCTGCACGCCCGCCTTCTCGACGGCCTCGACCATGGGGTCGTTGTGGCCCATCAGCCCGGTGCCGCGCACCCAGCCGATCAGCGCGTGTACCAGGGTCACCCGTGCGGCCCAGGACTTCTCGGCCTTCCACTTCAACACCACCGCGTCGAGGGCGGCCTTGGCTTCGCCGTAGGCGCCGTCGCCGCCGAAGAGGCCACGGTTGGGCGAACCCGGAAGCACCACATGCAGTTTCGCGTCGACATCGTGATCGGCGCCGATGGCGGACAGGCCGCCGATCAACCGTTCCACCGACCAGAGCAGGACGCGCATTTCCATTTCGGCGCGTGCGCCCGCGTCGGCGAGGTCACCGGCGACGCGCGGGGCCGCGAACGGCAGCAGCATCGTCGGGGTCATCGCGTCCTTGACCTTGATCTTGGCGCCGCCCGCGTTGTCGACCTGTTCGGTGCCGACCCATTCGATCAGCGCGTCGAGGTCCTGGTAGGAGGCCATATTGGCCGGGACCACCCACAGGGCAGCACCGTGACGGGCGTTGTCGCGGTAGAGCGAGCGGTAGAACCGCAGCCGCTCGTCGTTGAGCCCGGAGGTGGTGACCACCACGGTCGCACCGCCCGCGAGGAGCTTGCCGGTGACCGCTGCCGCGATGGAACCCTTGCTGGCGCCGGTGATCACGGCCAGGTCCTCCGACCACAGACCGGGCTCGGCGGTGTCCAGCGCGATCTCGGCGATCTGCGCGTACACCCCGGCCAGCACCGAACGAGCCTCGTGCATGGCGCGCTGGCGCCACCAGTTCGCCTGGGCGGCCACTGCCTCACCGGCACCGGTGAAGCCGTCGACCGGCTGCTGGGCGGTGGTGGCGTCGTCGCCGAGCCACATCTTCGCGAGGTCTTCGCGGGCGGTAGCCCACCGGTCGTCGATGAGAACGGCCTTGCGGGCATCGAAGGCGGGCGCAACCAAACGCGGCCAGTCCGAGCCCAATTCGGCCGAGACGAGATCCGCGAGGGTATCGGGAGTCGCCTCGGGCGCGCTGATCTTGTCGCTGAGGCCGAGCTGTTCGAGCACTACCCGAGCCGCGGTGGCGAGCACGCCGTCGCGTCCGGTGATCTGCTCGGTGAACTCGCCGAGCGCCGCCGCGTCGACGGTGCCGCCTGCCGCGCCACCCGCCGAGGGCATCGAGACCGTGACGCCGCGCCGCGCCGCCACAGCCTGCACGGCGGCGTCGATAGCGGCGTCGACCGAGGCCGCGTCGCTGAGCGCACCACCGGCGAGACCGCCGAGGTCGCCGCCGCGCACGCTGGCGCCTTCGCGGGTACCGAGGGAGACCTCGGCGGTGACGTGGCTGGCCCAGCCGTCGCCGAGTTCCCAGACCTTCTTGACCCGGTCGGCGATCGCGGCGGGCCGCTTGCCCGACGGGCCGAAGACCTTGCGCAGGTGATCGCCGATGGCGTCGGCGAGCACGGTGCCGAAGGGCTTGTAGGTGCGGGCCAGGCGCTCGACGGTGGCGGCCAGTGCGCCCATGTCGGCATCGGCGGCGCCGTCGATGGCGCCGAGGGAGAGTTCGGCGCCGAGGTCGACCAGCAGCTGGTTGCGACGCGAGGACACACCGTCGCAGAGGCCCTCGATGGTGTCGACCGGACCGATCTGGTCCATGCGCAGTTTGGTCCACAGCGCGATGAGCACGCGGGTGGCGTCGGCGGCGCTGAAGGCGATGTCGTCGGGACGCGGTCCGCCGGTGGCCACCGGGGCGGCGGCGACGGGGGCGGGGGCGGCTGCCGGCGCGGCCGCGGTGTCGACGGGGGTCTCGTCGATGTCGTCGACCGGGGCGGGATCGGTGTCGGTGGCGTAGACGACCGCCGCGTCCCGTTCGACGTTGACGACCTCGACGGTCACCCCGCCGAACCCGGGCAGCTTGAGCGTCTGGGTGGCCAGGTTCGCCACGGTCGGGGTGGCGCCGAGGCCGATCTCGACGAACCGTTCGACGCCGAGACCACCGTGGGCGGTGTCGGTGAACAGCAGATCCTGGGTCTCGATCCAGCGCACCGGGCTGGCGAACTGCCAGGCCAGCAGCTCGATCAGCACCACGCGGCACAGTTCGGCGTCGCGCTGCGCCCAGTTGTCGAAGTCGGCCAGTACGGCCACCAGGGGCTCCGACGGCACGAGCTCGGCGATCTCGGTGAGGAACGCGCGATCCAGGGAGAACGGCCGGGGCACCAGGTTCGGAATGTAGCGTCCGACCAGGACCTCCGGGTGGACTTCGGCGGGCAGCAACTGCTCGAGCTTGTGCCGGAACTCCGGGACACCGTCGCGCAGCACCGAGGAGTGGAACGGAACGTCGATGCCGGGCACCAGGATGAAGGCCCGCTTGCCGCCGAATTCGGCGCGGCGACGGTCGATTTCGGTCTCGAGCGCCTTGAGCCCGGCGACCGTGCCCGCGATGGCGTACTGGGAGCCGCGCAGGTTGAGGTTCACCACCTCGAGGAATTCGCCGGTGGCTTCACCGATGCCGTTGACGAAGTCGATCACGTCGACGTCGGGCAGCCCGATCTGCGACGGGCGGATGGCGGCCATCCGGTAGTCGCTGCGGCCCTGCGCGTCACGCGGTACCAGCTCGTGCATGGCAGAGCCACGCTGGAACACCACCTCGAGCACAGCCTCCAGGGGCAGCACACCGGCGACGGCGGCGAGGGCGTTGTACTCACCGACCGAGTGACCGGCCAGCATCGCGCCTTCGACGAACGCGCCCGCTTCCCGCAGCTCGGCGACCTGGGCGACGCCGAGGGTGGCCATGGCGACCTGGGTGAACTGGGTCAGGTGCAGCACACCGTCCGGGTGGCGGTGTTCGACACCGCGCGCCTTGAGGTAGGTCGGGTTGTCGCGCACCACCGCCAGGATCGAGAAACCGAGGGCTTCGCGGGTGTGCGCGTCGGCACGCTCCCACACTCGCTTGGCCGCCTTCGAGCGGGTCAGCGCGTCCAGGCCCATCCCCTTGCGCTGGATGCCCTGGCCCGGGAAGGCGTACACGGTCTTCGGGGCGGCGGTGCGCCCGGTCGCGGTCATGACCAGGTCACCGTCGACGCGGCAGGAGACCTCGACGATCTCGGCGCCCGCGTCCACCGCGATCCGCTCCACCCGCACGTCCACGGTCGCGCCGGGGCGCACCATGCCGAGGAACCGGGTGGTCCATGCCGTGAGAGTGCGTGCGGGAAGGGAGCTTTCGGGATCCACCGCGACCACCGCATGCTGGGCGGCGGCGGAGAGCCACATGCCGTGCACGATCGGGCTGCCGAGGCCGGCCAGCTTGGCAGCGGCGTCGGAGGTGTGGATCGGGTTGTGGTCGCCGGAAACCGCGGCGAAGGCGTGCATGGCGCGCGGGGCGGCCATCTGAACGTCGCGGCGACGGCGGCGCGGGGTGTCGGTGGCGTCGTCGGACATCGCTCCGGCGGCCCGTGGCGGATCGGTGAGTTCGCCCGCGCCGTTGCGGCCGCGGATCGCGAAGCGTTCGACGAGCCTGGCCAGCGGGGTGGCGTCGAGCCCCTGATCGAGGATCAGACCGATGTTCACCACGACCTCGACCACGCGGCCCATATCGGTGTCGACCACGTCGCCGCCTTCGGCGCGGACGACGAGAATGCTCGTCTCCGAGGGGAGTTCACTCAGCATGTCGATCTGATGATCGAGATGGACCAGGTCGAGCATGCCCTCGATCACCGAGCCGCCCACCGGGGTGCGCGCGGCGCCGAGCACCGCGAAGACCGCGGGCCAGCAGGCACCGACGAGCACGTCGGGAGCGGTGCGGCCGAGGGTGCTGAGGGTGTCGGGCAGGCCGGAGCCGGTGACACCGGCGTGGTCGGCGATCAGATCGGGCATCCACGCCAGGTTCAGGTGTGCCACCCCGGCTTTCACCTCGGGCAGCGACTTTCCGGCCGCCACACCCAGCAGTGCCGACATCGCTGTCTCGGCGTCGGCTTCGGTGATCACCGGCGCGCCACCGGAGTACACGCTCGAGGGCACGGTGATGCGGATCCGCACGGAGTCGCGGGCCAGCGGCACCGTCAACTCCACGTAGCTGAATTCGCTTTCGGGACCAGTGGTTTCGGTCAGGGTGGCGCCGGTGCCCTGATGCAGCGCACTCCCCTGCTCGACGATCCACTCCGCGACGTCGCCGAGACGGTGCACCGGGTTGACGGTGGTGCGACCGGCCCACTGCACGTCGGGGGCGGCGAGCACGGTGTCGATCGGTCCCGCCACCAGGCCCGCGACGCGGCGCGCGTCCACCGGCTCGGGGACGACACCGGCCCTGACCAGGCTGTACGCGGCGTCCTGCTCGAAGCGGTCGAGCAGCTCGCCGACCGGCTCGTCCACCCGAGTGATGCCCGCAACGGCGACGGTGCCGGGGATGACGCACACCTGATCGGCCGAGTAGCGCGGATCATGGGCCTGCCACAGCGAATCCGAACGCCACCAGCGCCGCACGTCGGCGTCGACGACGGGCACGAAGTTCACCGGCTTGCCCGGGGTCTTGCACAGGGACACGAAGAACGGCACGTCGGCCGGGTGCAGCACGGTGTCGGCGACGGTCGGGTACTGCTTCTTCAGCGCGCACAGCGCCTGCACCGGGTGCTCGAAGGCCTCGTCGTCGGCGAACAGGGTTTCGATCTCACCGCTGTCGGCCGGGTTGAGCCGGGATTCGGTGCGCCGCATCATCTCCGCGAAACGGTCACGCCAGCTGATGTCGAGCCAATCCGAGCGGGTGGCGTCGCGGATCGCGTCACCGATATCGCTGCCGCAATCGAACGAGATCGGCACCTCGCTCGAAACGGCAAGGGAAACATAGCGTTCCAGCCACTGCTGGTAGGTCATGGTGGCGACGTCGCCGAAGTAGGGCTTGGCGGTGGCGTCGAGCGCCTCGATGATCTCGGCGCGGCGGCGCGCCACGGCCTCGGCGTCACCGGCGACCTCGTCGAGCAGGCGACCGGTGCGCGAGGCGGCATTGTCGATCTCGTGGATGTCGGCGCCCAATTGGCTGCGTCCGGAGGCCATTCCACCGCTGGCGGTGCCCGCACCGACCCAGTCGGGGGTGCCGGGGGTGTCGACCAGCAGCTGCTTCACCTCGGGCGCGGTGGTCGCCTCGAGGGTGGCCATCGCCGCCGTGCCGACGAGCACGCCGTCCAGCGGCATCAGCGGGTAACCGTGGCTCGTGGACCAGGTGCCGGTGAGGTAGTCGGTGGCGCGCTCAGGAGTGCCGATTCCGCCGCCGACGCAGACCACCACGTTGGCGGCCGCGCGCAGCTGGGCGTAGGTGGCCAGGAGCAGGTCGTCGAGGTCTTCCCACGAGTGGTGACCGCCGGCCTTGCCGCCTTCGATGTGCATGATCACCGGGTAGTCCGGCACGGCGTCGGCGATGCGCAGCACAGCCTTGATCTGGGCGACCGTACCCGGCTTGAACGCGACGTGGCTGATGCCGGCATCGGACAGCTCGCCGATCAGCGCGACGGCGTCGTCGAGTTCGGGGATACCCGCGGTGACGATCACGCCGTCGATCGGCGCACCCGCCGCCCGCGCCTTCTGCACCAGGCGCTTGCCGCCGAGCTGCAGCTTCCACAGGTAGGGATCGAGGAACAGCGAGTTGAACTGCACCGCGCGACCCGGCTGCAGCAGCTGACGCAGCTCTGCCACCCGGTCGGCGAAGATCTGCTCGGTCACCTGTCCGCCGCCGGCCAGTTCGGCCCAGTGGCCCGCGTTCGCCGCGGCTGCGACGATCTTCGCGTCGACGGTGGTCGGGGTCATACCCGCCAGCAGAATCGGTGAGCGACCGGTGAGCTTGGTGAACGCGGTCTCCACGACGATGCGGCCGTTGGGCAGGCGCACCGGCTTCGGCGCGAACGCCGACCACGGCGTCGAGGGCTCGGGAGCGGCGCCCGGAGTGAGCAGGCTGCGCTGACCGGCGCGGGTGGCGGCCGCGATCACGCCGACACCGGTGCCCTTGAGCGAGCCGCCGGTCACCCGCGAGAGCAGGTCGCCGGGGCCGAGATCGAGGATCCACTGCGCACCCGCGTCGACCACGGCATCCACGGTGGCGACCCAGTCGATCGGGTCGACCAGCACCTGCTGGGTCAGAGCGGCCGCGAGGTCGGCGTCGAGCTCGCACTTGCGGGCCCAGCCAGCGACCAGATCGACGGTCTCGGCCAGCGCCGGGTGGTGGAAGGCGACGTCGACAGAGATGTCTTCGAACACCGGCGCGAACACCGCACCGCCGCGGGCCTTGCTCTCGCGCTCCCTGGTCTGTTCGTCGTGCAGCTGCGCGCAACGCGTGCGCACTCGATCGATCTGGGCGGGCGCACCCGAGAGCACGACGCGCCTGCGTCCGTTGCGGATCGACACCACCGCGGCGATCGCGGGATCGACACCCTCGGCCACCTCGGTGACGATCGCCCGCAGCTCCTCGGGATCGACATTCGACACCGCGACCATCGGCGAACGCTCGCCCACCGGCATCAGCCCACGCCTGCGCGCGACGAGCCCGGCAGCCGCACCGACGAGCTGGGCGATGGCCAGCAGCTCCGCGTCACGCGTGCCGCCCGCCTCGACCGCCGCGGCGGCGAACAGCCCCTGCGAGTGTCCGATGATCGCGACGGGCGCGTGCTCGGCCGGGTCGAGACCCTGCAGCCTGAGCGCCCTGGTCGCGGCGAGCTGAGCCAACAGCACACCGGGCATGGAGACCGCCACCGAGCGCAGCACCGAGTCCGCGGGCGCCGAAGACGGCTCCTCCGGCTCGTCGAGCTCGCTCTCGAGCACCCACCCCATGGGATCGAAGCCACCGGGACGCACCACCAGCAGCTGGGTCGCGACCGGCTCGATCAGTACGGAGGCCTCATTGACCAGTGCGGTCAGCTCGGGCTCGAGCGCACTGTCGCGCCCGATCTCCTCGAGCTCGCGCAGCCACTGCGCGCCCTGTCCACCGAACGCCAACGCGTACCCCGTCCCGGTGCGCAGCTGCTCCAGCAGCGCCGCTCGGACACCCCTCGCCTGGCCACGACCACTCGCTTTCATGGTCGCTTCCCTGTCGATTTC
Source organism: Nocardia sp. (assembly GCA_014360565.1). GTDB lineage: Bacteria > Actinomycetota > Actinomycetes > Mycobacteriales > Mycobacteriaceae > Nocardia. The sequence continues at coordinate 501 of JACIXH010000098.1, read as the reverse complement.
GGTGCTCTCGTTGATCGTCAAGACGCTCGACTTCCTTCTCCTGGCGTGTCGCCCGCCGACGGCACGCACACGTTTCCGGCAGCCCCTCGGGCCTGTTGGGAGCCACAATCGCACAAAATCATGAGGAAAGCCTCACGTTTGCCGCCCAGCAGAGGCCTACTCCCTAGTATTTCCGTACGTCCGTACCAAAACCTTCTGAAACATGACTCCACCTCATGTTTGAACGCGCAGGTCCGGCCCGTTACCCGAGTTCTCAAACATGAGCGCCCCTCACATTGAGGTTTATCAAATCGTTATAGTCCCAGGTAGTGTTACCCACGAGTACGCCACGCCGCCCCGACGCTTCGCTCAGCCCGATTCGCCCGGTAGAGTTTGGACGGTCGTACACATCCAAGCGCGAGTGGCGAAATTGGCAGACGCGCCAGATTTAGGTTCTGGTGTCCACGGACGTGGGGGTTCAAGTCCCCCCTCGCGCACTTCTCTTGCACGTTTTTGCGTCAG
>JACIXH010000097.1 GCA_014360565.1 Nocardia sp. | reverse complement strand
CGACATCATCCCCGGGGCGGTTATTTTTTTTTTTCGGTCCGCTCAGGTGAGAGCGATGTACTTGGTGTTCAGGTATTCCTCGATGCCCTCGGTGCCGCCCTCGCGACCGAAGCCCGATTCCTTCACCCCGCCGAACGGCGCCGCCGGATCGGAGATCACGCCCCGGTTGACACCCACCATGCCACTTTCCAGCGCCTCCGAGATGCGAAGCGCCCGGTCGAGATCTCGGGTGAAGACGTAGCTGACCAGGCCGTATTCGGTGTCGTTGGCGGCGGCGACGCCCTCGTCCTCGGTATCGAAAGCGACGATCGGGGCGACCGGGCCGAACACTTCCTCGCGCAGGATGCGGGCCGTCGGCGTGACGTCACCCAGGATCGTCGCCGGGTAGTACCAGCCCGGACCGCCGGGGGTCTTGCCACCGATCAGCACTCGCGCACCCGTGGCGACCGCGTCGTCGACCAGATCGCTCACGATCTCGCGCTGTTGCTCGCTCACCAGCGGGCCGAGGGTGGTCGCCGGATCGGTGCCGGGGCCCATCACCACACTGTCGGCCATCGCGGCGACGAACTTCTCGGTGAACTCGGCGACCACGCCACGCTGCACATAGAACCGGTTGGCCGCGGTGCACGCTTCGCCACCGTTGCGCAGCTTGGCCTGCATCGCCCCGGCCACGGCGGCGTCGATGTCGGCGTCGTCGAACACGACGAACGGCGCATTGCCGCCCAGTTCCATGGACGTGCGCAGCAAGCGGTTCGCGGAGGCCTCGACGAGCTTCTTACCGACTCCGGTGGAGCCGGTGAAGGTGAGCTTGCGCAGGCGCGGGTCGTCGATCAGCGGCTGCGTGACAGCCCCGGAACGCTGCGTGGTGATCACCGACAGCACCCCGTCGGGTAGGCCGGACTCGCTGCAGAGCTTGGCCAGCGCGAGCATCGTCAGCGGCGTCGCCGAGGCGGGTTTGACGATCATCGTGCAGCCCGCCGCCAGCGCGGGGCCGATCTTGCGGGTGCCCATGGCCAGCGGGAAATTCCACGGTGTGATCGCCAGGCACGGCCCCACCGGCTGCTTGGCGACCATGATCCGCCCCGTGCCCGAGGGAGCGTTCAGATACCGCCCGTGAATCCGCACCGCCTCCTCGCTGTTCCAGCGGAAGAACTCGGCGCCGTAGCGCACCTCGTTGCGGCTCTCCGAGAGCGCCTTGCCCATTTCGAGCGTCATCAACAGCGCGAATTCTTCCGCGCGCGCGGTGAGCTGCTCGAACACGGTCCGCAGGATTTCGCCCCGCTCCCGTGACGGCGTAGCGGCCCACGCCTGCCCCGCCGCGACAGCCGCGTCCAACGCCCGCATCGCGTCCTCTGGAGTCGCGTCGGCCACCTGTGCGATCACCGCCCCATCGGCTGGATTGCGCACCTCGAAAGTCCCACCCCCCGTCGCCTCGACAGGACCGGCGCCGATCCACAGCCCCTTGGGTACGAATTCGAGTACATCGCGTTCAGACACCATGCATCCACCCTAGGCCCGCCACCGCCACCAATACCCCGAACACAGAAGAAGAACAGGCCCCCTCGCGGGCCGCGGGCACCCCGCGCCAGCGCGCCGATAACGCTGTAGTCTCGGCTCGTGAGCAGCAGCGACATCACCGCGTCGGCGGCCTGGCAGGCACTGCACAGCAACCATCGCACCGTTGCGCCGATGCACCTACGGCAACTGTTCGCCGATGACCCGGCGCGCGGCCACGAGCTCACACTGCAGGTAGCCGATCTACGCATCGACTACAGCAAACATCGCGTAACTCGCGAAACCCTGCGCCTGCTCATCGATCTCGCACGGACGGCGGGTGTGCCGGAGCGCCGCGACGAAATGTATTCGGGCCAGCACATCAACACTTCAGAGGACCGCGCGGTCGGGCATATCGCGCTGCGCCTTCCGGTCGGCGATCAGCTCTGTATCGACGGCACCGACGCCGACGCCGAGGTGCACGATGTGCTGCGCCGCATGGGCGAATTCGCCGATTCCGTGCGCTCGGGCCAGTGGCGCGGAGCGACCGGCGAACGCATCGCGACCATCGTCAACATCGGCATCGGCGGCTCGGATCTCGGTCCCGACATGGTGTATCGCGCACTGCGCCACTATGTGGACGCCGGCATCGACGCGCGTTTCGTGTCGAATGTCGATCCCGCCGATCTCGTCGCCAAGCTCGCGGGCCTCGACCCGGCGACGACGCTGTTCATCGTCGCGTCCAAGACTTTCTCGACCTTGGAAACGCTCACCAACGCGACAGCCGCACGCCGCTGGCTGGTCGACGCGCTGGGCGAGGAAGCGGTCGCCAAGCATTTCGTCGCGGTGTCGACGAACGCAGAACGAGTGGCCGCCTTCGGTATCGACACCGCGAACATGTTCGGCTTCTGGGATTGGGTGGGCGGGCGCTACTCGGTGGACTCGGCCATCGGCCTTTCGGTGATGGTGACCATCGGCAAAGAGCCGTTCGCGGACTTCCTCAGCGGAATGCACGCCGTGGACAGACATTTCGCCACCGCACCGCTCGAGCAGAACGCGCCGGTGTTGCTGGCCATGCTCGGCGTCTGGTACTCGAACTTTTTCGGTGCGGAATCACGGGTGGTACTGCCCTATTCGAACGATATGGCTCGATTCCCCGCCTATCTCCAGCAATTGACGATGGAGTCCAACGGCAAGTCGGTGCGCGCCGACGGCACCCCGGTCACCACCTCGACCGGCGAGATCTTCTGGGGCGAGCAGGGCACCAACGGCCAGCACGCCTTCTATCAGCTGCTGCATCAGGGCACCCGCCTGATCCCCGCCGACTTCCTCGGCTTCGCCAGGTCCACCGACGACCTGCCGACCCGCGACGGCACCGGCAGCATGCAGGACATCCTGATCAGCAACCTGTTCGCGCAGTCGAAGGTGCTGGCGTTCGGCAAGACCGCCGAGGAGATCCGCGCCGAGGGCACCGAGCCGGAGCTGGTGCCGCACAAGGTGATGCCCGGCAATCGGCCGAGCACCACGATCCTGGCAGCGGAGCTCACGCCGTCGGCGCTCGGTCAGCTGATCGCGCTCTACGAACATCAGGTGTTCGTGGAGGGCATCATCTGGGGCGTCGACAGTTTCGATCAGTGGGGTGTCGAGCTGGGCAAGCAGCAGGCCCTCGCGCTGATGCCGTTGCTGAGCGGGCCGGAAAAGCCGGTGTCGGTGGGTGATTCGTCGACCGACGAGCTCATCGAGTGGTATCGGGCGCATCGGCGCTGACGTTGTTCGCGGCCAGGGTGGCCGCGTGGATCCGGCTGGTCACACTGGAAGTGATGATGGTGAGCAGCGTGCCGAGCACCACCAGGTCGAACACGATCTGCACCATCGTCACCACCCGCGCGAGCTGACCGACGGCGTGCACATCGCCGAAGCCGACGGTGCCGAGGGTGACCAGCGTGTAATACAGTGCGTCGGTCCGGGTTTCGAGCCCGAGGAATTGATCGGGATGTAGCTGCTGCAGCCGGTAGTAGAACAGCGCGAACACAGCGCCGACGACACACACGATGAGCAGCAACCCGTCGACCCGGCCGCCGGCGGCGGTGGGCGCCCGCAGATAGCTCTGCACGCGCCGCCACACCAGCCAGCCCAGTCCTGCGACGCCGGCGAAGAAGGCGAGCACTCCCGCCACGCGCCCCGGCCACGCGTCGAGCTCGAACACTCGCGCCACCGGCACGCTGTAGTAGAACAGCATCGTGCAGACGGCCGCCGCGCCGTTACGCATCGCATGTCCGGGTATCCGCCCACCTCGCGTCATCCGTCCATGATTGCCCGACCTGACCGATTCCCGTGGCACACGCGCCGGTGCTCGGTAACGGCCGGGCGCCGAGTGGGGGCGGGCCGGCGTGATCGGCCGATCCGCCGGTGGTCCGGCGAGCCGTGAGCGGATGGGTCAGTGCACGCGGTACTTCTCGCCCGCCGCGGTCAGCACCCGGTCGGCGCGGTGTCTGCTCGCCTCGATCAAGTCCGCGTTGCGCAGGTCGCTACCGGTCACTTTCGCGTTCGCCTCGCTCGGTGTCCGCCCACCGGCAGTGTGCCGGTCGAGCAGCCGTTCGGTGAGCAGTGGACGCGGGGCGTCCAGGTACCAGCACTCGTCGAGGAGCCCGCGCACCGCTGCCCAGCCGGGCGCCTCGGCGTCGGTCAACAGCAGATAGTTGCCCTCGACGATGACAACGCGCTCGTCGCGGACAACCACCCCGCCATCGGTGGGTCCATCGATCGCCCGATCGAACAGCGGCCACGACACCGGTGAGCCGACCGGGGTGCTGCGCAGCAACCGCAGATCGGTGACGAAGCCGGCCGCGTCGAAGGTGTCGGGCTCGCCCTTGCGCGCCAACGCGTTCCGCGCTCGCAGCACATCGTTGCGCAGGTGGTAGCCGTCCATCGGCGCTACCACGGCCGCACGGCCCGCGGCGATGAACTCCGCACAGAGGCGTTGCGCCAGTGTCGATTTGCCCGCGCCCGGTGGGCCCGCGATCCCGAGCAGAAACCGGTGCGGCGACACCGGGACCCGGTGAGCCAGTTCGCGTACCGACAATTCCCCGTTCGGCGAGGTCACCGCCCCAGCCTACGACGTGCCGCGTCGAGTCACCAGAGATCAACTCCCCCGGCCGATCCGGATTCCCGCCGCCCACCAGACCGCTGGGGATCACGTCGAACCGCGCCGCCGGACTCACTGCACCTCGACGAATCCTCGTTCGAGGACGGCGCCGGTGTCCACACCGACGGGCAGGGTGCCGAAGGCGATGCCCCAGTCGCCGCCGAGGCGGGACGCGCAGAAGGCATCAGCGACGGCGGGAGGTCCGTGCCGCACCAACTGCGCGCCCTGCAGGACCAGTGCCATCAGTTCGACGACGCGGCGGGCGCGGTATTCGATTCCGGACAGATCGGTGAGTTCCTTGCCCACCCGGTCGATCGCGTCGTCGAGGCGCGGATCCGCTCCACGGGCCAGACCGACCTCGGCGAAGTAGGCCTCGACCGTCTCGGGCTGACGACCCATGGCGCGCAGGGCATCCAGCGCCGCGACATTGCCCGAGCCTTCCCAGATCGACATCAGCGGAGCTTCGCGGTACAGCCGCGGCATCCCCGACTCCTCGGTGTATCCGTTGCCGCCCAGGCACTCCAGCGCCTCGGCGGCGTGTGCGGGGGCACGCTTGCAGACCCAGTACTTGGTGATGGCGAGGGCGATGCGGCGCAGCGCGGCTTCGGCGGGATCGCTGCCCGCGCGATCGGTGGCCCCGGCGAGTCGCATCATCACCGTGGTCGCGGCATCTGATTCGATGACCAGGTCGGCGAGCACATTGCGCATGGCGGGCTGGTCGATCAGCTCGGCGCCGAAGGCTTTCCGATGCCTGGCGTGATGGATTGCGGTGACCGCGCCGAGACGCATGCCGGTGGCCGAGCCGATCACACAGTCCAGGCGGGTCATGTTGACCATCTCGATGATCGTCTTCACGCCCGCGCCTTCCGCGCCGACCAGCCAGCCGGTGGCGTTCTCGTACTCGATCTCCGAGGACGCGTTGGACTTGTTGCCCAGCTTGTCTTTCAGGCGCTGAATGCGGATCGGGTTGCGGGTGTCGTCGGGCAGGACACGGGGCAGCAGGAAACAGGACAGGCCGCCGGGGGCCTGGGCGAGGGTCAGGAACATGTCCGACATGGGCGCCGAGGTGAACCACTTGTGCCCGACGATGCGGTACGAGCCGTCGGGTTGCGGGGTGGCGGTGGTGGTGTTGGCCCGGACGTCGGAGCCGCCCTGCTTCTCCGTCATCGACATGCCCGCGATGAGCCCGGCTTTGGTGGTCGGCTCGCGCAGCCCGAAATCATAAGAGCGCGAACCCAACAGCGGCTCGAAGCGAGCGGCGAGTTCGGGGTTGTGGCGCAGCGCGGGCACCACGGCGTAGGTCATCGAGATCGGGCACATGTGTCCGGCATCGGCGATGCCCCAGGTGTAGAACTTGGCGGCGCGGGCGGTGTGCGCGCCGGGCCGCTCGTCCAGCCACGGCGAGCCGTGCAGGCCATGTGTCACAGCGACATTCATCAGGTCGTGCCAGTGGGGGTGGAACTCCACCTCGTCGACGCGATTGCCCCAGCGGTCGTGGGTGTGCAGCACCGGCGGGTTCTCGTTGGCGAGTCTGCCCCATTCCTGGGCCGCGAAACCTCCTGCCAGCGCGCCGAGTTCGCGGACCTCGGCTTCGGCCCAGCCCGCGCCTTCCCGGTGCAGGCCCTCCAGCAGCGCGGGGTTGCGCGCGGCATCGAAGGGGATCAGCGGTGGGGCCTGGTTGAACACTTCGTGGGTCGGCATGTTCTGCAACTCCTTCGACTACAACGTTTCCGGGCGCGCGCCGAGCGCGCGGACGGCGAAAGCGACCAATTCGGGGATGACGGTCTCGGCGTGTGGAGCGGTGGCCAACGGGCCGACGAGCACCTCGCCGATCGCGCCTACGAGGGCAGCGGCGGTGAGGCGCGAGTCCTGCGCGGGCAACCGACCTTCGGCGACACCGTGCGCGACAGCGGTCTCGAACGACGCGGCGAACGCGCGCCGGAACTGCAGCCGTTGCGCGTCGACGGCGGCGTCGACGGGTTCGGCCAGCAGCACATAGGCCAGCTTCGGATTCTTCAGCGCCCGCCCGGCGAACGTCTCGACCGCGGCGGTGACCCGCCCGATCACGTCACCGTCGGCCACCGCGGCCCGTACCGCGTCGACCTCACGGGCGACCACCGTCTCGAACACCGCCGCCACCAGCTCGGCCTTGTTCGCGAACTGCTTGTACACGGTTCCGGTCGCGATTCCCGCCTCGGCAGCGACCGCGGCCATCGACAGCCCGGCGAACCCGTCTCGCGAGAGCACGCCGGTGGCGCCCTGCACGATCAGCGCGCGTTGCGCGTCGAGCCTGGCCTGCACGGCGGGGGTCCTGCGGTACACCATACGAAGAAGTGAACCATTGATTCACCCCTTCACACAAGGGCACGGTGGCCGTATTGTCGAAGAATGAAGCCAGGTGAACCTGCCGACAGCAGCGCGCAGTCCAGGCCGGAGCCGTTTGCCGCGCAACCGGGCGCACGCGCCGAGAACAGCGCGCCGGTGCCGTCGACCGGCCGGACCATCGACAGCGGACTCGGTGCGAGTGCATCGGTCCGGGTCGAGCACGCGGGCCCGGTCACCACGGTGATCCTGGATCGCCCGCAGGCCCGCAACGCGGTGGACGGGCCGACCGCTCGAGCACTGGTGGAGGCCTTCCGCGCCTTCGACGCCGACCCCGACTCCTCGGTGGCCGTGCTGTGGGGCGAACACGGCACCTTCTGCTCCGGCGCCGATCTCAAAGCCCTCGGCACCGAGACCAGCAATCACGCCACCGAGGACGGCGACGGCCCGATGGGCCCGACCCGCCTGCGCTTGTCGAAGCCGGTGATCGCAGCGGTCTCCGGGTACGCGGTGGCGGGCGGGCTCGAACTAGCCCTGTGGTGCGATCTGCGAATCGCCGAGCAGGACGCCACGTTCGGTGTCTTCTGCCGCCGCTGGGGTGTGCCGCTGATCGACGGCGGCACCGTGCGCCTGCCGCGCATCGTCGGGGAGGGCCGCGCCCTCGACATGATCCTCACCGGCCGCCCGGTGAGCGCACCCGAGGCGCTGCAGATGGGCCTGGTCACCCGAGTCGTGCCCACCGGCGACGCCCGCCGCGTCGCCGAGCAGCTGGCAGCCCAGCTCGCCGCGCTGCCCCAGACCTGTCTGCGCACCGACCGCGCCGCCCTTTACGACCAGCACGGTCACCCCGAGGAGGAGGCGCTGCGTATCGAATTCCGGCACGGCATGACCGCCCTGACCGGCGGCGCACTCGACGGCGCCGCTCGCTTCGCCGCGGGTGCGGGCAGACACGGCAGTACCGACCACCGCTGATGGACCGTCTCACCGTCGTCGACGAGATCTTCCTGCGCACCCACCGCGGCATGGGCACACCTATCGCACTGCAGGGTCTGTGGCGCACCTCCGACGCGATGGAACCCGCTCTCCTGCAGGCGATTCACCGCGGCTTGCGCCTGGGCCCGCTCGGCCGCCGAGTGGCAGGCTCCCGGGTCCCCGGTGCGCGCCGCAGCTGGCGTCCCAACACCGAAGCCCACCTCCTCGACCTCCTCCCGAACGCCGCCTCGCCCTCCGAGGCCGCAGGCCCCGCCGGTGCCATCGATCCCGCCACGGCCGGCGGCGTCGACGAGACCGGCTGGCCCACAGCGCTACTCGATCGCCGAACGGATGAGGGCCTAGCGGCGACCTTCGAGCGACGTGATCGGATCAGCGGTGACGACCACGATTCGCGCAGCACCAGCGCTAGCGCCGAGTCCGCCGACGGCAACGGCAACAGCAGTCGTGCTGCCCGCGCCCCGGCCCGCGGCCGTCTCGACATCGGACCACTCTCCGAGAGCTCGGTCCTTGCCTGGGCCGACGCTCTCGGCGACGACCTCGACCCGGAGTTCCACCCGGGTTGGCGCCTGTCCGCCGCGCGCCTCGAAGACGGCGGAACCGTTGTCGCCCTCACCTGTTCCCATGCACTGGCCGATGCACGCGGCCTGATCCACGCCATCACCACCGCTCTCCGCTCCCTCGATCCCACCGCCGCTGACGCGAAGTCCTCGACAAGTCCGGAGAACCCCGGGTCATTACCGGGCAGCCCAGCACCCGTTGGTGAAAGAGGCTGCTCCACCTCATCTTCGGACTGGGCTGACGCAGCCTCTCAATGGGTCACCGTCTTCGCCGGCACTGCCCGTGCCCTGCACCGAAGACTCCGTCGACCGCGGGTACCCCGCACGCTGAATTACTTCGACGATGTCACCGGGCCAGGGCCGATATCCGGCGGCGAGACCGAGTCTGCGCCCACACGTTCCGACAGCACCACCGGCTCGTCGACGACCAGGCGGGCGCGACCGCCGAGCAGTGACACTTCCAGCGACCGGCACCTGCGGCCACTGCTGCTCACCTTCGACGCCGCCGACTGGAACACCACCGCGACCGCCCTGGGTGGCACCCCCAACAGCTTGTTCATCCATCTGACCGCAAACATTCTGTGGGAGAACGGCTTCCCGAATCCGACGATCACCGCGAGCCTTCCCGTGGACACCCGCGACGAACCCCGCGTCGACAACGACCTGGCGATGACCGAGATCGCTGTCCACCGCGGCGACACGCCCGCGACGGTCCGCGACAAGGCCAGGGCTGCCTACCAGCGCCGGATGTCGAGCCCCGCGGGCCTTCCCGAGGAGATCCTCCAGGTCGTCCCCGACCGCTTGGCCTACGCCCTCAGCAAGGGCGCGGGCGAACGAGACATCCTGTGCTCCAATATCGGCCCCTTCCCCGACGAAGTGCGCAAAGTCGGCCCGCACCTGTGCACCCGGGTAGCTGCGCGCGCGATCCATCCGGCCATCGCCACTTTCCCCCGCACCCAGCTCTCGGGCTATCTGTCCCAGCTCGACAACAGCTACACCCTCGCCCTCGTCGGCCTCACCGCCGACCACGATTCGCTCCCGGATTCGGTCCGCACTGCCTGCGCGGCAGTGGGATTGCATCCTCGATCTTGGTAGCCGAAACGGTCGCGTGGTCCGCTCAGGCCGGATGTGTCAGGTCGCCGTCATCCCGACGAGCAACACACGAAGCCCCCAGACGAACTGGTCGACGGAGGACCAGGCGGCGATCTCCTCCAGGTGCGCGGCGGTGCTCGGCCAACGCACCGGATCCAGATCACGCAGGGCCTCGCGCCGAACAGCGATCCGCTCGGATTCCGGCGGCAGCGGCGGCTTTCCCTCGGTTTCGGCCAGATCGAGGGCTATCGAACCGAGCACATAGACGATCACCGCGTAGACCCCGCGCGCGCGGATGGTCGTCTGTAACCCGCCGCGGCCGAGGCAGACGAACAGCGACTCGTTCATGTCGCGCGCTACCGGCCCGTCCGCCGACGGGCTGTCCATCGGCCCCGACATGATCAGCTCCGCGACGGCGGGATGTTCGAACAGTCGCCCGCGCATGCTCAGGGCGAACTGGATCACCGCCGCGGCCCACTCCACACCGACGTCGGTGAGCGGCCCGAGCGACACCGCCGACAGCACGTGTTCGATCACCGCGCGTTCGATGACGCGCACGTCATCGGCGTGGGCACGCACCGCATCCGCCGAGACCCCCAGCCGCTGCGCCACCGCATCGATGGACAAGGCCCGCGCCCCCTCCGCGTCGAGTACGCCGAGCGCGGCATCGACAATCCGCTTCTCGGTGACCGACCCAGCTCCGACGTTCCTACCTGGGGTTTTCGCCTCGGGCATGGGTCGAACTGTACTCCGCGAACCTTGCGGAGGCCGTCACGATCAGGGTGTCGGGGCGTGCCTGACGACCGGCGACGGCAGCTGCTCGCCCACCCAGACACCCTCAGCGCGAAATTGCGTCCACCCGCCGGTATCGGCAGCCGCCCGATTGATCCGGACACCCACCGCGACCAGCACGACAATCGCCGCGAGCACTGTCACCAACCCGGCCCCCACGGTCCGGCGCACCAGAATCCGGGGCACCACGAGCAGCACCGCCGCCACCGCGATCCCGATCAGCACGTACACCGACACGGCGATCGGATCGGAGAACGGCCGCCACACCTCCTCGACGAAGAGGTAGAGCGCCATGATCAGCACCGCGGCGGTCAGCACCATGATCGGCATGATCGTCGTGACATACCGCCGTGTGTGAGCGATCAGCAACCATGCCGCACCCACCGCGCCCAGCACGGTCGACACCACCGGCAGCCATCCGGCGAGCAACGACAGATCGGTGATTCGCGTCATCGCTGACCTCCACAGATCTCATTCGGACCGCATCGGAGCGTGCATCGCGGTCCGGTACGGACGCGATGACATACCGTACACAGAAGACCTCGTCGCGCCGGTGCGGCGCACTCGCAGCAAAGGGTGGTTCCATGGACGACAGCACAGCTGCTGCCGAACCGGCGACCTCGCGCGGCGTCGCCTTGGCGCGCACCGTGTTCCGCCGGTTGCCGTTCACCGTCGGCTTCCTCGTCGTGGTCGCGATCCTGGGCCTGGTCACCGGCGGCCTGTGGCGCAGGCTCGACGGTCGCTCGTGGTTTCCCGATCTCGCCTACGGGTGGCCCGCGTTGATCGAGGGCGAGGTGTGGACGCCGCTGTCCGGCTGGTTCTTCGGGCTCACGCCCTTCCAGTACATCTGCATGGCAATCGTTTTCGCCGCTGCGGTCGGATGGGCGGAGTGGCGGCTCGGCACCGTGCGCACCGCCGTGGTCTGCGTGTCCGGTCAGTTGATCGGCGTCCTCGGCGCCTCGGTGACGGCGGGGCTGCTGGCGCATACCCATCTCGGCTGGGCCGACCGGCTTTCCGAGGTGCGCGATGTCGGGTTCACCCGGCGGCCGTCTCGGCGCTGGCCGCGGTCTCGGCGACGCTGCGTTCGCCGTGGCGACTGCGGGTGCGCGCCGCGTTGATCGCCTACGTGGCGATCACGTTCCTGTTCGAATCGACCTTCGCCGATCTCATGCACCTGATCGCCCTCGCCGTGTGGCTACCGGCGGGCGAAAGGCTGTTCAGCCGACACGAACTCGGCTTCTGGCCGCGCACCCGACGCGAGGTGCGCACGGTGGCCTTCGCCGGACTGCTGGTGATCCCCGCGGCCTCGGTGGCGGTGTATTTCTTCCCCGGCAACAGCCTGCTCGGGCCCACGCAGAACGAAGGCGGGTCGTTGTGGAGCACGTTGCTCACGGTGGTGGTGATCGCGGTGGTCGCCGATCAGCTGCGCAAGGGCAGGCGCTGGGCATGGTGGGTAGCCCTCGGTTACGGCCTGCTGCACGTGGTGCTCACGCTGGTGCTGCTCGGGGTGGCCATCGGCACCGATATCGAGACCACCGGCGCGGTGACCGCAGGCACCGGCCTGCTGTGGGCGGGCGAGGCGGCCCTGCTCTACGGCGGCCGCGGCGCGTTCCGGGTGCCCGTCCGGCGCAAGATCACCGAGGGCGCACTCGCCGGCACCGAGCCCGGCGACGCGGTGCGCACCCTGCTCGCCCGCTACGGCGGCAGCACCATGTCGTGGATGACCACCTGGCCGGAGAACAAATACTGGTTCGCCGACGACGGCGAACGCTGCGTCACCTATCAGCGCCACGCGGGCACCGTCATCGCGCTCACCGACCCGATCGGCCCCGTCGACCTGCTGCCCGCCACCCTGTCCACCTTCACCGATCGTTGTGAAGCCGACGGGCTGATTCCGTGTCTGTTCTCCACCACCAGGACCGTCGCCGACATCGCGGGCGAGCTCGGTTGGCGCAGCGTGCAGATCGCCGAGGACACCATCGTCGACCTGCCCGAGCTCGAGTTCAAAGGCAAAGCGTGGCAAGACATCCGGTCCGCGATCAACCGTGCGAACAAGGAGGGTGTCGAGTTCCGCCTTGTCGAACTGGCCGACGAGCCGTTCGCGGTGCTCGCCCAGGTGCGTGCGATCTCCGAGGAGTGGGTGGGCGAAAAGGGCCTGCCGGAAATGGGTTTCACGCTCGGCGGCGTGGAGGAAGCGCTCGATCCGGCCGTACGGGTCGGGCTGGCGATCGACGCCGAGGGCAGCGTGCACGGCATCACCTCCTGGCTGCCGGTCCACGCTCCCGGTGGCGAGATCCGGGGCTGGACACTGGACTTGATGCGCAGGCGCCCCGGCGGTTTCCGGCCCGTCGTGGAATTCCTCATCGCGTCGGCCTGTCAAGCCTTCAAGGAGGAAGGCGCAGAGATTGTTTCGCTCTCCGGAGCACCGCTGGCGCGCAGCGCGGGCGGTGCAGCGCCGAGCCGATCGATCGTCTGCTCGAAGGGCTCGGCGCGGCGATGGAGCCGTATTACGGGTTCCGTTCACTGCATTCGTTCAAAGCCAAGTTCCGGCCCCGCCACGAGCCGGTGTACCTCTGCTACCGCGACGAGGCGGACCTGCCCCGCATCGGTATCGCCTTGACGAAGGCGTATCTGCCCGAGGTCTCAGCCAAGGACCTGATCGCGCTCGGCGCGTCCGGCCATCAGGCGCCGCAGCCCGGGCGCTGACCCTGTAGCGCGCGCTGCGCAGGACTCAGCCCACTGACAGTTCGGTCGGCGTCACCCGGGCCGCGACGTCGGCAGGCAGTGCGAACCCCGGTTCGAGGTTGTCCGCCGGGATCGGTTCGCCCCACACCTGCCGCAGCGGCAACACCCCTGCCCACACACCGCCGGTCTCGATATCACTCGCGTCGTCGTTGGGCCCGCCCGAACGCATCTTCACCGACGCTTCGGTGAGATCGAGGGCGAGCACCATCGTCGCCGCCATCTCCTTGCGGTTGGGCGGGCGCACCCGATCCCAGGCGCCCGGCGCCGAGTGCTCGACGATCGCGCGCAGCGCGTTGTCGCGCTCCGCCTCGTCGGTGACCAGCACCGCCCTGCCCCGGATCACCGCGCAGCGATAGTTCATCGAGAAGTGCATCGCCGAGCGCGCGTACACGAGCCCGTCGACGTGCGTCACCGTCAGGGAGACGTCGGTGTCGATCGCAGCGCGCATATTGCCCGCACCGGTTGATCCGTGCAGGTAGATGGTGTCGCCGACATGGCCGTAGATGGTGGGCAGCGCCACGGGCGAACCACCCAGCAGCACGCCGAGGTGGCAGATCAGCCCCGTGTCGAGCACCTCGTCGAGTGCGGCGCGATCGGTGGCGCCCCGTTCCTTCGCGCGAGTCAGCGTGGTGCGCGGGGTCGGTGACAGCGGGCTGCGGTTGACGTCGTGCGTGCTCATACGATGAGCTTCGCTGAACAAGTGGACTGTGAGTAGGTCCAATTAGACCGAATTTCAACAGGCCAATTTTAGGAGGACAGTGCTCGACGACCTTCCGATTCCACTCGACCGCACCGCCCCCGAGCCACTGTCGGTCCAAGTCGCCGATGCCCTGCGCGCCGCGGCGACCGACCGGCTGCTGCGCGTCGGAGACCGCGTGCCGTCCTCGCGCGCCCTGGCACAGCGACTCGGGGTGAGCCGAGCGGTGGTGGCCGGCGCCTACGACCAATTGCACGCGGAAGGCTGGCTGACCGGCAAACACGGCTCCGGCACCTACCTCAGTACCGCCCCCGCCACTGCGCCGCCGGCCACCGGCGCGGGTCGAGACACCGATCCCGACACGGACCTGCTCGATCTCGGCCCGGGCGCGCCGTGCGCCGAAGCGGTCGACTCCGCCGCATGGCGCCGGGCCTGGCGCGCGGCAGGCGATCAGGCGCCGGAAGCTCGCAAGAACCGCGCCGGCGAACCGGACTTCCGGGCAGCGATCGCCGATCACCTACTGCGCCACCGCGGACTGGCAGCAGGAGCCGGATCGGTGGTACTCGCCACCGCGGGTACCAGCGCGGCGGTGGGTGAGCTCGCCACGGCGCTGCTGCACCCCGGCGACACGGTCGCCATCGAGGACCCCGGCTACTTGCGCGCGGCCGGCGCGTTCCGGGCGGCGGGCATCGAGGTTCTCCCGGTACCCGTCGACGCGGGCGGATTGTGTGTCGACCGGATTCCGCCGGGCGTGCGCGCGGTGTATTGCACACCGGCACACCAGTTCCCGCTCGGCGCGTTGATGGCGGCCGCCCGCCGCGTCGAGCTCATCGAATTCGCCCGCAGTACCGGCGCTTTCGTCATCGAAGACGACTACGACGGCGAACTGCGTTACGACACAGCGCCGCTACCGCTGCTGGCCGCGATGGCGCCCGATGTCGTCGTCCACCTGGGCACCACCAGCAAGATCATCGCCACCACCCTCGGCGTCGGCTGGCTCGTCGCCCACCCCGGCATCACCGATGCCGTGCTCGCCCATCGCGCCGATATCGGCAGCTCCCCCAGCCCGGCGGGCCAACGAGTTCTCAGCGAATTCGCCCGCCACGGCGACCTGTCCCGGCACCTGCGCCGGCTGCGGCGCGTCGTACCGCCGCGCCGCGCCCTGGTCGTCGGCGAACTCGCCCGCCGCGGCCTGCCCGTCATCGGCGACGACGCGGGCTCCCATGTCGTCGTGGAACTCCCCGACTCCGCCGCCGAACGCCACGCCGTCGACGCCGCGCGGGCCCGCGGCGTCCTGCTCGACGGCCTGGCCCGCCACCACCTGGCCGAACCACGCCACTTCGGCGTCGCCATCGGCTACACCGCGCTGACCACCGCCGACCTCGCCCACGCGATGCCGATCGCCGCCGATTCACTCGCCGACGCGCGCCCCGGCCGAACCCGCGCGGCCGTAGCATGGACCCAGAGTCCGGCATTACCCTCGCGACTATCGAAGAGGTGAGCACATGACCGATCAGGACATTCTGGCGCGGATCAAGCAGCTGGTCGACGACGAGCACGCGCTGCGTGCCAAGGCCACCGCCGGTGAGATCGACCCGGTCGCCGAACGCCAGCAGCTGGCCGCACTGGAAGTGATGCTCGATCAGGCATGGGATCTGTTGCGGCAGCGGCGCGCACGCCAGGGCTCCGGCGAATCTCCTGAGGAAACCGGGCTGCGCTCTCCTCGTGAGGTCGAGGGCTATCTGCAGTGACCGAGGCGGAATACGACGTCATCGTCATCGGCGCGGGCCCGGCGGGTGAGAACGCCGCCGCCTACGCCATCGCGGGAAGCGACCGCACCGCCGCCCTCGTCGAGCGGGAGCTGTTCGGCGGCGAGTGCAGCTATTGGGCGTGCATCCCCAGCAAGGCATTGCTGCGTCCCGGCGCCGTGCTCGGCCTCGGTGCGGCGATGCCGGGCGTGCGCACGAGCGGACCGCAGGTGGCCGAGGTGCTGGCCCGCCGCGACGCCTTCATACACAACCACGACGACAGTTCGCAGGTCGAGTGGACGAAATCGGCCGCCATCGATCCGGTCCGCGGCGCGGGCCGCCTGATCGGCGAGCGACTCGTCGAGGTCGATACCGCCGAGGGCGTCAAGACCCTGCGTGCCCGCCACGCGGTGGTCGTGGCGACCGGCACCACCGCCGCCGTCCCGGACATTTCGGGCGTGCGCGAGGCCCTGCCATGGACCTCGCGCGACGCGACCAATCTGACCGTCGTCCCGCGCCGGGTCGCCGTCATCGGTGGCGGTGTCGTGGCCTGCGAAACGGCGACCTGGCTGGCCGGACTCGGCGCCGAGCAGGTAACCCTGCTGGTCCGCGGCGACCGACTGCTCCCCCGCAACGAGCCGTTCGCCTCGGAGCTGGTTTTGCGGGGACTGCGCGACACCGGCGTCGTCACGGTGCGGTTCCATACCGAACCGCTGCTGGTCTCGCGCCGCGACCCCGAGGACACCGGCGTGGGCCGCATCCACGGCGGTTGCGTCACCGTGGTGCTCGACGACGGCGAACTCGAGGTCGACGAACTCGTCGTCGCCACCGGCCGGACCCCCGCCACCGCGAATCTCGGCCTCGACGCCGTCGGTCTGGAGCCCGGCTACCTCGACGTCGACGACCAGCTGACCGTGCGCGGGGTGCCCGGCGACTGGCTCTACGCTGTCGGCGACGTGAATCATCGTGCGGCACTGACACATATGGGCAAATATCAAGCCAGAGTGTGCGGCGACGTGATCGCCGCCCGCGCCGAGGGCAAGCCGTTGGACGGCCTGCGGTTCACCGCGAGTGCCGACCACCAGCAGGTGCCCCAGGTGGTCTACACAGCACCGGAACTCGCGGCCGTCGGCCTCACCGAACACGAGGCGCGCACCGCCGGACACGCGGTCGACACGGTCGAACTCGACATCTCCGTCGCGGGTTCCGCGCTGGCGCGAGACGACTTCCACGGCCGCGCGAAGCTCGTCATCGATACCGCGGAAGATCGCCTGCTCGGCGCCACCTTCGTCGGCCCCGACATGGGCGAACATCTGCACGCGGCGACCATCGCGGTGGTCGGGCGGGTTCCGCTGGACACCCTGTGGCACGCGGTGCCCGCCTTCCCCACCGTCAGCGAGTTCTGGCTCCGGCTGCTGGAAGCGTGGCGCGAGAAGACTATTTGAGCAGTCGCGACATCCGCCGGTCGGCGAGCACCTTGCCGCCGGTCTGGCAGGTGGCGCAGTACTGGAACGATCGCTCCGCGTAGGACACCTCGCGCACGGCATCCCCGCACACCGGGCAGGGCTGTCCCGTTCTCGCGTGTACTCGCATGCCCGAACGCTTTTCACCCTTCAACCGGGCTGCGTTCTGCCCGACCGAGCGGTCGACCGCGTCGAGCAGAACAGTCCGCATCGCGGTGTAGAGCTGCGAAACCTTCTCCGCCGGCATCGTTCTGGTATTCGCGAACGGGGAGATCTTCGCGGTGTGCAGGATTTCGTCGGAATAGGCATTGCCGATTCCGGCCAGCAGCGTCTGATCCACGATCGCGGTCTTGATCCGCTGGGAAGTACTTTTCAGCAGCGCGGCGAACTCGTCCTCGGTCAGCGCGAGTGCGTCCGGCCCCAGCCGCGCAATGCCCGGCACCATGGCCGGGTCTTCGACGACGTAGACAGCCAGTCGTTTCTTGGTTCCGGCTTCGGTCAAGTCGATCGCCGGGGTAGCGCCCTCCGGCGTGAAGAAATGCACCCGCAGCGCGAGCGGGCTCTTTTTACCGGGCTTGGGCGGCAATGGATTCGGCTCATCGACCCACCGCAACCACCCGCCGCGCGACAAATGGGTGATCAACCACAATCCGCCACAATCCATTCCGAGGAATTTCCCCCACCGCCCCGCCCCGGTGACATCGCGACCCGACAAGGCGGTGACCGGCGGATCGAATGTTTTCACCGCGCTCAACGCGGCCACATCGACACGACCCACGACGGCACCGACCGCATGATCCCGAAGGAACTGCGCCAACGCCTCTATTTCCGGTAACTCGGGCACGATGGCCAGTTTAGCTAGCTGCGGAGCAAATAAACGTCCATGATCCAGCCCTTTTCCGCGCGCAGCTGCGCGCGACGCGCCACGATCTCGCCCTCGACCTCGCGCACACCGCCTTCGATCAGGATTTCGTCGGGCATGCCGAGATAGGCGCCCCACCAGATGTGGATACCGTCGCCGCGCACCTCGGTGAACGAGCACTCACCGTCGAGCATCACCACCGTCGACCCCGGCCCGAGCCCTTCCTCGCGCAGCCTGCGCCCGGTCGTCACGTGGACCGGCTCACCGATCCGGTGCAGCACCATCCGGTGCCGGGCGGCCAGGGCGGCGATGCTGGTCACGCCGGGAATCACCTCGTGATCGAAGGTGACACGCCCGCGCGCGAGCACGTGCTCGACCATCCGCAGAGTGCTGTCGTAGAGCGCGGGATCGCCCCACACGAGGATCGCGCCGACGCCGTCCACCGACTCGAACGCGGTTTCGAGCAGTTCGGAGCGGCGTTCGTGCCAGTCCACGACGACACCGGCGTAGTCGGCGGGGGTGCGTTCACGCGGCGGATCGGTGATCTCGATGATCCGGTGTGGCGTGTCGACGTACTCGGCCAGGATCGTGGTGCGGACATCGACCAGTTCCTGTTTCTCGGCGCCCTTGCCGATCACGAAGAAGGCCTCGGCCTTGCGCATGGCCTTGATCGCCTGCATCGTCACCTGGTCCGGGTCACCCGCGCCGATGCCGATCACGTAGAGCTTGTGCATAGCCGAAGAGCTTGCCAGGTGCCGATCCGCCGAGCCGACCCCCGTAGAATCGCAAGTCGTGGCCACCCCTGATACGCAGTACGAGGATCTGCTCCGGCACGTTCTGGAGCAAGGCACGCCAAAGGCCGATCGCACCGGTACCGGAACCCGCAGCATCTTCGGTCACCAACTGCGCTACGACCTGGCCGAGTCCTTCCCGCTGATCACCACCAAGCGGGTCCACATGAAGTCCATCGCCTACGAATTGCTGTGGTTCCTGCGCGGCGATTCCAACGTCTCCTGGCTGCGCGAACACGGCGTCACGATCTGGGACGAATGGGCCGACGCCCACGGTGAGCTCGGCCCCGTCTACGGCGTGCAGTGGCGCTCGTGGCCAACCCCCGACGGCACCCACATCGACCAGATCGCCCAGGTCCTGCACACCCTGCGCACCGACCCCGATTCGCGCCGGATGATCGTCTCGGCCTGGAACGTGGCCGATCTGGACAAGATGGCGCTGGCCCCCTGCCACGCCTTCTTCCAGTTCTATGTCGCCGACGGCAAGCTGTCGTGCCAGCTGTATCAGCGCAGTGCCGACCTGTTCCTCGGCGTGCCGTTCAATATCGCCAGCTACGCCCTGCTCACCCTGATGGTCGCCCAGCAGACCGAGCTCGAGCCGGGCGAGTTCATCTGGACCGGCGGCGACGTGCACATCTACGACAACCATGTCGACCAGGTCCGCGAACAACTCACCCGCGAGCCCTACCCGTTCCCGACGCTGCACCTGCGCCCGGCGACGAGCCTGTTCGACTACGCCTACGCCGACATCGAACTTTCCGGCTACCAGCACCATCCCGCCATCAAGGCGCCGGTGGCGGTGTGAAGCAGATCGGCCTGATCTGGGCACAGGCGAACGACCGGGTGATCGGCGCCGACAACACGATTCCGTGGCGCGTGCCCGAGGACATGGCCAATTTCCGCGACACCACGATGGGCCACCCGGTGATCATGGGCAGGCGGACATGGGATTCGCTGCCCGCGAATTTCCGTCCGCTGTCCGGCCGGCGCAACATCGTGGTCACTCGCCGGACCGATTGGGCAGGCGAGGGCGCTGAACGCGCTGCCTCGGTGCCCGACGCGCTGGCCATGACCGGCGAGACGGACATCTGGGTGGCCGGCGGCGGGGAGATCTACCGCGCCGCGCTGCCGTTCGCGACGACGCTGCTGGTCACCGAGGTCGACACCACCGTGGCAGGCGATGCCTTCGCCCCGGTCATCGGCCCGGAATGGCAGGCAGGCGATGCTCCGTGGCTGACCTCGAAATCCGGTCTCCGCTACCGGATTCGCCGCTACACCCGAGACTGACAACACCTGGCTAACGGTCGCGGCAAAACGCCCGATCGCGTGGGCACCGTCGGGCATACTCCTTCGCAAGACCTGCCCGCGCGAAGCCTGCGAAAGGCCCGATCCATGGACAAGAAATCGCTGACCGCGGTGGCCCGTCAACAGCTCAAGCTGGCGGCCACTTCGACGAGCGGCCGGAGTTCGCAAACCCTCATCGGCGGCCACACCCACGTGCTGCGCCAGACGGTGGTCGCCCTCGCCGAGGGGCAGAGCCTGGCCGAACACGACAATGCGGGCGATGCCACCATCCAGGTGCTCTCCGGCACGCTGGTGCTGATCGCGGGCACCGACGAGTGGAAGGGCTCCGCGGGTGATCTCATCGTGGTGCCGCGTGCTCGTCACAGCGTCAAGGCCGTCGACGCCGTCACGTTCCTGTTGACCGTCGCCAAATAGCCCCGCACCCGGGTGACCTGACACACCAGACGGCCGCGGCGAACCTGTCGGGGCCGCGCCGTACTCTGGTTGCCATGGGTGAGCCACAGCCTGTCCTCGATCCACTCACACCGGCCGCGATCTTTCTTGTCGCCACCATCGACGAGGGCGGCGAAGCGGCCGTCCGCGACCTCTTGGCCGACATCTCCGGTTTGCGCCGTTCGATCGGTTTCCGGGTGCCCGGCGAGGGACTGACCTGCGTCACCTCGATCGGCTCCGCCGCCTGGGACCGTCTCTTCGCCGGGCCGAAACCCGCTGAGCTGCATGATTTTCCGGGATATGACGGGCCGATCCACAGTGCGCCTGCCACCCCGGGCGACCTGCTCTTCCACATCAGGGGCGAGACCCAGGGCCCGTGCTTCGAGCTCGCCATGGTGATCGGCACGCGTCTGAAAGGCGCGGCCACCATCGTCGACGAGACGGTCGGCTTCCGCTACTTCGAACAGCGCGACCTGCTCGGCTTCGTCGACGGAACAGAGAACCCCGAGGGTCGCGCCGCGGCCTCGGCGGCCCTGATCGGCGACGAGGATCCCGAGTTCACCGGCGGCAGCTACGTGATCGTGCAGAAGTACACCCACCCCCTCGACCAGTGGAACGCACTGTCCATCGAGGAACAGGAGCGGGTGATCGGGCGCACCAAGCTCGCCGACTACGAACTGCCCGACGACGTGAAGCCGCCGGACTCGCACGTGGCGGTGAACACCATCGTCGACGCCGACGGCACCGAACGGCAGATCGTGCGCGCCAACATGCCCTTCGGCACCATCGGCACCGGCGAGTTCGGCACCTATTACGTCGCCTACGCCGCCACCCCGAGCGTCACCGAACGCATGCTGGAGCGGATGTTCCTCGGTACCGACGAAGCCGCCTACGACCGCATCCTCGA
>JACIXH010000096.1 GCA_014360565.1 Nocardia sp. | reverse complement strand
CGCCGACGTATGCGGCGTGGGCCGACGAATTGCCGAGCTGGGTCGAGCGCGGGGCAGTGGCGGCAAGCGTCGAGCGACCGGCGGCGTGGGCGGTGCGCGAGCATCGGATCGACCGGGTCTATCACGTGTTCGACACCGCCGGCCTGCAGGCTTCGCTGACGCTCGACGGCGCGACGATCATCGCGGATCGAGCGGTCGAGGTGGACGCACGGGCGGGGCTGGTCCGGACGGCAGGTGGGCAGACCGTGACCGGGCAGGTGGTCGACGCGCGGGGGTTGAATCGATCGCCGCGTCGTGCCGAGCAGACCGCCTATGGCGTGGTGCTCGCGCGTGACGAACGCGAGCCGTTGTTCATGGACTGGCGGGCCGACAACGGCGCCGATCCGGATTCGGCACCGTCGTTTCTCTACGTCGTTCCGCTCGGCGGCGGCACGACGCTGTTCGAGGAAACGTGCCTGGCCGGGCGACCGGCTCTCGCTCCGACGGTGTTGGCGCAGCGACTGCGACACCGTCTGCGGGCGCGGGGGATCGCGCTCACCGGCGCCGAACCCGTTGAGCACGTGCGGTTTCCGGTGGAGGGTGGTACACCGGGCCACGGCCGATTCGGGGCGGCCGGGGGACTGACCCACCCCGCGACCGGCTACAGCGTCGCCGCCTCGCTCGCTGCGGCGGACGCCGTCGTCGCCGGTGCCGCGATATGGACTCCGCGGGCGCGAGCCGTCGCGGCCCTGCGTCGCGCCGGATTGCGTGCCCTGCTCGATCTGCAGCCCCGCGATGTCGCCGTCTTCTTCGATGCGTTCTTCGGGCTGCCTGCCCCGCTTCAGCATTCGTATCTGTCCGGTCACGACGACCTGGCCGGCACCCTCGCCGCGATGCGCGCGTTGTTCGCCGCGTTGCCGCCGCGCCTGCGCCGCGGCCTCGCCACCTCTGTCATCGGCGTGCGCCGGTAGGGACCGCACGACCGTCGGCGAAGGCGCGGGCATCCGCACCGCGATGCCGGTAGCTGACCGGGCGCAACAGCGGTCCGGCCGAGGCTCGGCGGCCCCGCCACGATGTTGCTACGATCGCCACGCGAACGTGCCGACCCGCCAACAGGATCGGGTGAGACGAGGCGGGCCGGCCGGTAGTACTCCGAGCCCCGCGCGTCGAGATGCGCTCGCGTCACAGCGTGATCAGTTAGGGGTTTCGGTGTTGGAATTCACCAGGCGGCGCAGCCGCTGGGTGCTCGGCGTTTTCGCGGTGCTCGCGGTGGTGCTCGGCGCACTGGGTGCCACGCTGTTCGAGCGGGTGGAGGGCGGCGGATACACCGACGCGGGCAGCGAATCCAGCCGGGCGCTCGAGATCTTGCGCGAGGAGTTCGGGCAGGCGCCGCCGAACCTGCTGCTGCTGGTGGAAACCGAATCATCGGTCGATGACCCCGAATCCACCGCGGCGGCCACAGCATTGGTCGCCAACCTGCAGGAACGCGACGGCGTCGCCGAGGTGATGTCGTACTGGACCACCCACCTGCCCGCGCTGCGCAGCGTCGACGGCAAGCAGGGTCTGATCGTCGCGAGTGTGCTGGGCAGCGAACGCGAGATCGACCAACGCGTCACCGCCATCTCCGGCGAGCTCACCGGCGAACAAGGTTCTTTGCAGGTCAGGGCAGGCGGATTCGCCATGCTCATGCACGAGACCGTGGAGCAGAGCAAGACCGATATCGCCAAGGGCGAGGCCATCGCGTTCCCGCTCACCCTGATCGCGCTGCTGTTCGTCTTCGGCGGGCTGGTCGCGGCGAGCCTGCCGCTGCTCGTCGCGATCGGCACCGTGCTCACCACGATGGGTGCGCTGTGGTTGCTCACCCTGTTCACCCCGCTGTCGGTCTCGGCGACCAACGTGGCGACACTGCTCGGCCTCGGCCTTGCCATCGACTACAGCTTGCTGATCGTCAGCCGCTATCGCGACGAACTCGCCGAAGGCCGAACGCCCGCCGACGCGGTGGCCACCACTTTGCGCACCGCCGGACGCACCGTCGCGTTCTCCGCGCTCACCGTCGCGGTGGCACTGGCCGGGTTGCTGTTCTTCCCGCTGCTGGCGATCCGGTCGATGGGGTACGCGGGCATCGTGGTCGCGGCGCTGGCCGCGCTGGTGTCGCTCACCGTGCTGCCCGCCGCGTTGTTGCTGATCGGCACGCGCATCGACAAGGGCCAGCTCGGCTGGTGGTTCCTGCGCGCTCCGCGTCCCGCGCCGGGTGAGGGCGCCTGGCACAAGCTCGCCACCGCCGTGATGCGCAAGCCGATCTCCATCGGACTCGCCGTCACCGCGCTGCTGCTACTGCTCGGTGCACCGTTTCTCGGCGTGAATCTGGGGTTCCCGGACGAACGGATCCTGCCGGAATCGATGGACTCCCGTCAGGTCACCGAGACCGTGGCGCGCGATTTCCGTGAAAGCGACCAGCACACCCTGGTCGCCGTTCTCCCCGACAGCGCCTACAGCGCCGCGGGGCTCGACACCATCGCCCGTGCCATGTCCGACCTGGACAATGTCCGCCGGGTCGACACCGCCACCGGCAGCTACGCCCAGGGCGGACTGCTCGTCGAACCCACCGCGGCCAACGCGCGGTTCCGGGTCGAGCAGGCCGTCTATCTGTCGATTGTGCCGACCACCGGTGACAGCGATGCCCTCGCGAGTCTGGTCGAGCAGGTGCGCGCGGTGCAGACGCCGAGCGAACTGCTGGTCGGTGGCGTGGCCGCGGCCAATGCCGACTCGGTCGCCGCCATCGAGAACGAACTTCCGTGGGCGCTCGGCTTCGTGGTGATCATGATGCTGATCGCGCTGTTCGCGCTCACCGGCAGCGTGGTGCTGCCCGTGCTGGCGGTGATCCTCAGCGCGCTGAGCCTCACCGCGACCTTCGGCGCGCTGGTGTGGATCTTCCAGGACGGTCACCTGTCCGGGGTGCTCGGCTTCACCGTCACCGGGGATCTGTCGGCCACCGTCCCGGTCATGCTGTTCGCGGCCGCCTTCGGGCTCGCGATGGACTACCAGGTGTTCCTGCTGTCGCGGATCAGGGAGGAGTACGACCGCACCGGCAAGAACGAGACCGCGGTCGCGCTCGGTCTGGAACGGGTCGGGCGCATCGTCACCGCCGCCGCGATCCTCATCTCGCTGGTGTTCCTCGGCTTCCTCGCTTCCGACATCACCTTCATGAAGGCGTTCGGCATCGGCCTGCCGCTGGCAGTGATCGTCGACGCCACCCTCGTGCGCGGATTCCTGCTGCCCGCCGCGATGAAGGTGCTCGGCGAGGCGAACTGGTACGCACCGGAATTCCTGCGCCGTCTGCACGAACGGTGGGGCCTGGACGACAGCGGTTCGGCGAGATCACCGAAACGTGAAGTGGTGGTGCGTGATCCGCTCGCCGCCCGACCCGAGGCGATCGTGGTGGTGGATCCGCTGGCACGCGCCGAGGCCGCACGGGCCGAAGCGGCGCGGGCCGAGGACGGAGCCGGCGCACGGGAGACGCTGTCGGCGTCGGTGGGAAGTCGCGAGAGCTCGGACTGACCCGACGTCGTCGTGCGGGGCGACGCTGGGCTCGTTCAGTAAGCAGACGGTCGAAGGGCGGCACCGATTCCGGTGTCGCCCTTCGACGTTCGATGCTCTAGATGCCGCCGGTGGACAGCAGCCCGCCGTCGACTCGCACGCAATCACCGGTGATCCAGGCGGCCTCGTCGGAGACCAGAAACGCGATCAGCCGGGCCACGTCCTCGGGCACGCCGAGCCGCTTCATCGGATACACGCTCGCGGCGCGCTCCTCGTCATCGGAGTACAGCGCGTCGGCGAACTTGGTCTTGATGACGCCGGGCGCCACCGCGTTGACGCGGATCTTCGGGCCGAGCTGCCAGGCCAACTCCTCGGTGAGCCGGATCAGCGCCGCCTTGGACGCGCCATAAGCCGAGATCACCCCGGACGAGCGGATGCCCGCGACACTGGCCACGTTCACCACGGCGCCCCCGTGCTCGGCCATCCACGCGCGGTACGCCTGCTGCACATAGCCCAGCGACGCCACCACGTTCACATCGAAGATCTTGCTCACCCCGCCCAGGTCGGCGTCCATCAGCGGACCGTAGACGGGGTTGATGCCGGTGTTGTTGATCAGGATGTCCAGCGAGCCGTACTCGGCGACGGCCATCGCCACGGCTTGCGCGCGCGCCTCGGCGTCACCGGCGTTGCCTGCGACGAAGCTCACCTGGCCCGGGTGGCCCAGCGCGCGCAGCTCGGTAGCCGCTGCTTCCAGGGGTTCTGGTTTACGGGCGGTGATCAGCACGTTCGCGCCCCGGCGCAGGAGTTCGGCCGCGGTCGCGAGGCCGATGCCGCGACTGGCTCCGGTAACGAGCGCAGTACGTCCAAGTAGATCGGTAGTCATGGCAAGAGAGTAACCACGCTCACATCGGGCAGCGCCGGGTTCGGCTTCCGACGGAGTCGACGGTAAAATAAGTGGTTCTTGCCGATATGCCTTCCCTGCTTGTCTTACTCTGAGGAGAATTCTGTGATCACGGCGACCGACCTGGAGGTCCGGGCCGGAGTCCGCACCCTGCTCTCGGCCCCTGGGCCGGCGCTGCGGGTGCAGTCCGGCGACCGGATCGGACTGGTCGGTCGTAACGGTGCGGGTAAGACCACGACTCTGCGTATTCTCGCGGGCGAGGGTGAGCCGTACGCCGGAAAGATCACTCGCTCCACCGACATCGGCTACCTCCCGCAGGATCCGAAGGAAGGCGATCTCGATGTGATCGCCAAGGATCGGGTGCTCTCGGCGCGCGGGCTCGATGTGCTGCTGCGCGATATGGAGAAGGCTCAGGTCGAGATGGCCGAGGTGGCCGACGATGCCGCCCGCGACAAGGCCATCCGCCGGTACGGGCGCCTCGAAGACCAGTTCTCCTCGCTCGGCGGCTACGTCGCCGAGAGCGAGGCGGCGCGCATCTGCAACAGTCTCGGGCTGCCCGATCGCGTCCTCGACCAGCAGCTGCGCACCCTCTCCGGTGGCCAGCGCCGCCGCATCGAGCTGGCTCGCATTCTGTTCTCGGCCTCCGACGGCTCCGGTGGCCGTTCCGACCGCGTCCTGCTGCTCGACGAGCCGACCAACCACCTCGACGCCGACTCCATCACCTGGCTGCGTGGATTCCTGCAGAGCCACGACGGCGGCCTGATCGTGATCAGCCACGATGTGGAACTGCTCGGCGACGTGGTCAACAAGGTGTGGTTCCTCGACGCCGTGCGCGGTGAGCCCGACGTGTACAACATGGGCTGGCAGAAGTACCTCGACGCCCGCGCCACCGACGAGCAGCGTCGCGTCCGCGAGCGCGCCAACGCCGAGAAGAAGGCGGGAGCGCTGCGTCAGCAGGCCGCCAAGCTCGGCGCGAAGGCCACCAAAGCCGCTGCGGCACACCAGATGGTGCGTCGCGCGGAGCGGTTGATCAACGAGCTCGACGACGTGCGCGTGAGCGACAAGGTCGCCCGCATCCGGTTCCCCGAGCCCGCGGCCTGCAGCAAGACTCCGCTGATGGTGAAGGACCTGACCAAGCTCTACGGTTCGCTCGAGATCTTCACCGGCGTGAACTTCGCCGTCGACAAGGGCAGCCGCGTGGTGGTGCTCGGGCTCAACGGCGCCGGTAAGACGACGATGCTGAAACTGCTCGCCGGTGTCGAGACGCCGACCGCGGGTGGCGTCGAGCAGGGCCGTGGGCTCAAGGTCGGGTATTTCGCCCAGGAGCACGACACCCTCGACGATCAGGCCTCGGTGTGGGAGAACATCCGCCATG
Source organism: Nocardia sp. (assembly GCA_014360565.1). Taxonomy (GTDB): domain Bacteria; phylum Actinomycetota; class Actinomycetes; order Mycobacteriales; family Mycobacteriaceae; genus Nocardia. The sequence goes on along the minus strand of JACIXH010000096.1, from coordinate 15,843 downwards.
CCTCCCCGGATGCGGGCGAGCAGGAGTTGCGCAGCCTGCTCGGTGCGTTCATGTTCACCGGTCCGCAGCTCGACCAGCCCGCGGGCACGCTGTCCGGCGGTGAGAAGACCCGGCTGGCGCTGGCCGGGCTGGTGTCCTCGGCAGCGAACGTGCTGCTGCTCGACGAACCGACCAACAACCTCGACCCGGTCTCGCGCGAGCAGGTTCTCGAGGCGCTGCGCACCTACGCGGGCGCCGTGGTGCTGGTGACCCACGACCCCGGCGCGGCCGAGGCGCTCAACCCGGAGCGGGTCATTCTGCTGCCCGACGGCACCGAGGACCACTGGTCGGCGGAGTACGCGGAGCTCATCGATCTCGCCTGAGTCCGGTGTGTCGAGCGTGAAACGCTGTGTCGGGACGGAACTCGCCGGGACTGGGTGAGTTGTATCACTGTTTTCGTTGATCACCGAGTGCGGAGTGTCTAGCCTGGAAGGAGTGCTCGGCGACTCGGAGGAAGCCATGAGCGACAGTGCCAGACAGGCCGCTAGGTCGGCCAAGGGTAAATCGACGATCGGCAAGTCAGCCCTGGGCAAGGGCACCCGGGTCACGGGCAAGTCCCGCGACCGGTTGCAGTCCCAGCTGAAGAAGCAGTACGAGGCGGGCGCGTCCATTCGCACCCTGGCCAGGTCCACCGGCCGCTCGTACGGCTTCATCCACAATGTGCTGGTCGAATCGCATGTCGAACTGCGTGGGCGCGGTGGCGCCAATCGGCGCAAGAATCCGGCCGACTGAGCCGCGCGCCGCAGCCGCCGACCGCTACCAGCCCGCGACGGCCCCGTCGCCGCGGACGAGCAGATTCGCCAGGCTGGCGAACAGCGGCAGTCCGGTCTTGATCTCGAGGTACGCGAACTGCCCCTGCGGGTTCACCTCGAGGAAGTAGTACTCGCCATCGCTACCGAGGCGCAGGTCGACGACGCCGAAGCTGAGCCCGAGGGCGCCCATCAGGGTCGCGAGGGACTTGCTGACCGAAGCGGGTAGCCGATCCGGCGCGAAGGCGACCGAGGTGTCGAGGCGGGAGTCGATGCGGCCGACCCCCGCCTGGGAGTCGATGCGCACACTCCACTCGACCCCGTCGACCCACACCACGCGCAGATCACAGCTGGCCTCCACGTAGTCCTGGAACGTGGTCGGGGTCGAGCGGATCGACTCGAGCCTGCCCAGCTCGGGCCGGGTGATGATCCTGGTCTCGGAGAACTCACCGCGCCCGGTGCCGGTGCGCTTGTACACCACAGGACCGCAGCGGGACTCGACGAAACTGCGCGCCTCGTCAGGGTCGTTGGTGATCAGGGTTTCCGGGATCGTGAAACCGGCCCGCTGCGCGGTCTCGAGTTGCACGATCTTGCGCGTGGCCGTGCGCTCGGCGGCCGGATCGTTGACCCAGTACGCCGGGATCGACCAGAGCATGCCCTGGATGAACCCGTCGCACTCGGCCTGGCGGAACTCGTCGTCGGCGGCGCGCATGCCGGTGGGCACCCGGCACGGATGCGGCCTGCGCCACCAGACCGAGCGCACGTCGTCGAGACCCTGGATATGCGACATCGCGCGGTTGGTGCCCGCTTTGTCGAGCCGGAAACTACCGGTCTCGGAGGGGAAATCGCGCAGATCCAATCGAATCGGGTTCAGCCCGTGGTGTTCTCGGAGGGTGGACGCCAGCGCATCGGCGTGCAGGTCGTCGGTTTCGGAGACGATGAGCACGGCGTCGGTAGCGCCTTCCATGACCCGGTTCCGCTTCAGTCGAGGCTGTCGCAGTTGATGCCGTCGCGGAAGGTGAAGGTTGCCCCGGTGACGCCACCTCGCTCGGCGATACGCAATTTCGTCGCCCAGCTGCGGGTGGCGCGGGCCAGTTGCTCGTCGCCGAGCGCCTCCGACGGTTCCGGCGCGAGGGTGATCGGCCGGTCGATGAGCTCCACGCGCAGGCGCCGGGTGAAATCGGCGGTGGCGCCGGGGCGGATGTCGACCCGCACCTCACGTTCGCCGGCACCCGCACGGTCTTCGGTGAGTCGCACGACGTCACGGCGGTCGAAAGTCCAGGTACCACCGTCGACGCGCACCGAGATGTCGTGATCGGACTCGGCCACCAGCAATCCGCGCAAGGCCGGTCCCCGATCTCGGGACGACGCGGTAGCGGGGAGGTGGATGGCGTCGGTCATGGGCACTCACTCCGATCTTCTCGTCTGCTCGCGATTTGCCAGAACCCCAAAAGGTGCTTCGGATCATAACGTGAACGACCGGCCCCCCGAGCGGGTTCGCAAGATTTGCGGAGCGCCGAGCAAACCGCCGAGCGGCGCGTGATCGCCTTGCGGGGAAAGAATTTCGGACAACCCGGATGCGCGAACTGTGTTCACGCGGGCAATCTGGCAGCAAACATATACGACAACGGCGCGGCGGGCATCCCCGGGCGTAGGCCGAAGGTGCGCGCCGCGCCGTGCGCGTTCGCTAGAGGCCGAGCAGCTCGGGATTCTCGGCGAGCCCGCGGAAGTGTTCGGCCGGTTCGGCGACGAGCCTGCGAGTTGTCAGATCCATCGCACCCGCGACGACGGTGATCTCCGCGGAGACGGTACCGTCGAGCTTGATGATCTGCTGGTGGAAGCGGAAGACCTTCTCGCCTTCCTTCCAGTCGAAGACGCAGGTGACCGTGACCTCGTCGCCGCCGCGCAGTTCGCGCTTGTATTTGATGGTCGACTCGAGTACCACCGCGCCCACGCCGCTGGCGATGAACTTGTCCTGGGAGATGCCCGCCGCGCGCATGAGCTCCCAGCGGGCGTGCTCGCCGTACTGGTGGTAGACGGCGTGATTGAGGTGGCCCTGGGTGTCGAGCTCGTAGCCACGGACGAGGACCGGTACGGAGAACGTCATACGGCGTATAACCGGACGTCGAATGCCGGTTGTTCCCGTTTCGGGTGCAATATCGGCCACAGTGGCCGCGTGCGCGTATAGCCGACTACCGGCGATGGGCGTTGCGCTCGGCCCACCAGGCAGGCGCGTCGATGAAGTGATTGTCGAATTCCGCTTGGGCTGCGATGAATTCGTCATGGGTGGCTTGCCCGTGGATCAGCCGGTCGAGCAGTCGGAAGTACTCGAAGCGCTGCACGCCGGGCATGAGGGCGATCAGGATGCGCGCGCCACTGTCGGGCGTGGCGCCGAAGGCGTGCGGCATCTGCCGCGGCACGACCAGCGAGCCGCCCGCGCCGACGGTGAGGATGCGGTCGCCTGCCATGACCTGGAGTTCGCCGTCGGCGATGTAGAACAGCTCGTCGGAGCGGGTGTGGAAGTGGGGCGCCGCGCCGTCGGCGCCCTGCGTCATGGTGACTTCGAGCGTGCTGACCGCTCCGTCGCTGGCGTTCGCGTCGGTGAGTAGGCGGATCTGCACGTTCTCGGTGCCCATGGTCTCGGCGTCGCCGGGCAGGCAGAGGGCGATGTCGCGGGTGTTCGTCATGACCCATTCCATTCGTCGGTTGATAATTCGTAACCGAACTATATCGCAGCGAATAGAATCGTGTCCATGGACGAACCTGAACCGGATGTGGTCGACGCGGTCACGGCGCAGTGGCAGCGCGAGCGACCCGATCTCGAGCTCGAGGCGATGGCGATCTTCGGCAGGCTCGCCAGGCTGTTGAACATCGCGACGGTGCGGATCGAAAGCGTGTTCACCGCACACGGTTTGCATCGCGGCGAGTTCGATGTGCTGGCGGCACTGCGCCGTTCGGGATCTCCGTTCGAACTCAACCCCTCGGTGCTGGCCGACACGCTGATGCTGTCGCGGGCCGGGATGACCGGCCGCATCGACCGCCTCGAGACGGCGGGCCTGGTTCGCCGCATCGCCGACCGCGACGATCGTCGCGCGGTGCGGGTGGCGCTCACCGAACAAGGTCGCGAACTCGTCGACACCGTGGTCGTGACGCACACCGAGAACGAGACGGCGATGCTGTCGGTACTCGACCCCGCGGATCGGGCCGCGCTGGATCGGATTTCGCGGACTCTGCTCAGCCGATGGGCGGACTGACCGCCCGATCCCGGTGGAGGAAACGGCGCCTCGCGATGATCCCGCCGGAGGCAATCAGTGGGGCCGCGGCGGCCATGGAGTCGGCGTCGTCCCCGCTGAACTGCTCCATGGCCACGCCGAGCGGCGGTCAGGACTCCTTGCGACGCACGGAGGCTTCGACGAGATCCAAGACGGCGGAGAGGTTTTCGTTGGTGTGGCCCGAGGCGATGCGGGCGATGAGCCCGTCGAGGACCAGGTCGAGGTAGCCGAGCAGGACGTCGGTGGGGACGTCGTCGCGCAGGGCGCCCGCGGCCTTGCGCCGCTCGAGGCGGGCCAGAGTCGCGGCCGTCAGTTCGGCCGAACGCTGGGTCCAGCCCGCGCGGAATTCGGGGTCGGTGCGAAGCCGGCGGGCGATCTCGAGGCGGGTGCCGAGCCAGTTGAATTCCTCCGGGCGGGCGAGCATGTCGCGCATCACCTGGACCAGACCCTGGTTGGCGGCGACGTCGGCCATACGTTCGGCGTCGTCCTTGGCCAGGGCGAAGAAGAGGGCATCCTTGTCGCGGAAATGGTGGAAGATCGCGCCGCGCGAGAGGCCGATCGCTTCTTCCAGGCGGCGCACGGTGGCGCCGTCGTAGCCGTATTCGGCGAAGCAGCGTCGTGCACCGTCGAGGATCTGGCTGCGGCGGGCGGCGAGATGGTCGTCGCTGACCTTGGGCATGATTCCTCCAGCTAGCGGATACACGGACCCCCGCCCCGGCGAACCGAGACGGGGGCAGTCGCATTATTGACGGGCAAACGAATGCCCTTGTGGCGCAACACCTCACGATGTCACGCCACCCGGTCGAGCAGTTAGCCGCGAATCATGTTGCGCAGCACGTACTGCAGGATGCCGCCGTTGCGGTAGTAGTCGGCCTCACCGGGGGTGTCGATGCGCACGACCGCGTCGAACTCGGTGACCTTGCCGTCTTCGGCGGTGGCGGTGACCTTGACGGTCTCCGGGGTGACACCCTCGTTGAGGGCGGTGATCCCGGCGATGTCGAAGGTCTCGGTGCCGGTCAGGCCCAGCGACGCGGCGGACTCGCCGGCCGGGAACTGCAGCGGCACAACGCCCATGCCGATCAGGTTGGAGCGGTGGATACGCTCGAACGACTCGGTGATGACGGCCTTGACGCCCAGCAGGCTGGTGCCCTTGGCGGCCCAGTCACGCGAGGAGCCCGAACCGTATTCCTTGCCACCGAGCACGACCAGCGGGATGCCCGCGGCCTGGTAGTTCTGCGAGGCGTCGTAGATGAACGCCTGCGGGCCACCGTCCTGGGTGAAGTCGCGGGTGTAACCACCCGAGACGTCGTCGAGCAGCTGGTTGCGCAGCCGGATGTTGGCGAAGGTGCCACGGATCATGACCTCGTGGTTACCGCGACGCGAGCCCAGCGAGTTGTAGTCCTTGCGGGCCACACCGTTGGCGTCGAGGTACTGCGCGGCCGGGGTGCCGGGCTTGATCGGACCGGCCGGGCTGATGTGGTCGGTGGTGACCGAGTCACCCAGCAGCGCCAGCACGCGCGCGCCGGAGATGTCGCTGACCGGGTACGGGTCCATCGACATGCCGTCGAAGTACGGCGCCTTGCGCACGTAGGTCGACTTCTCGTCCCACGCGAAGGTGTCGCCCTCCGGGGTGGCCAGGTTCTGCCAGCGCTTGTCGCCCTCGAAGATGGTGGCGTAGGACTTGCGGAACATGTCCTGGCTGATCGAGGACTTGATGGTGTCGTCGATCTCCTGAGCCGACGGCCAGATGTCCTTCAGGAACACGTCGTTGCCGTCGGTGTCCTGACCCAGCGGGTCGGTCTCGAAATCGAAGTCCATCGTGCCCGCGAGCGCGTAGGCGATGACCAGCGGCGGGGAGGCCAGGTAGTTCATCTTCACGTCGGGGGAGATGCGACCCTCGAAGTTGCGGTTGCCCGAGAGCACCGCGGTGACCGAGAGGTCGTTGTCGTTGATCGCGGCCGAGATCGCCTCGGGCAGCGGACCGGTGTTGCCGATGCAGGTGGTGCAGCCGTAGCCACCGACGAAGAAGCCGAGCTTCTCCAGGTAGGGCCACAGGCCGGCCTTCTCGTAGTAGTCGGTGACGACCTGCGAACCCGGCGCCATGTTGGTCTTCACCCACGGCTTGGTCGACAGGCCCTTCTCCACCGCGTTGCGGGCCAGCAGGGCGGCGCCCAGCATGACCGACGGGTTGGAGGTGTTGGTGCAGGAGGTGATGCCGGCGACCACGACGGCGCCGTGATCGAGCACGAACTTGTTGCCGTCCTCGCCGACGACCTCGATCGGCTTGGACGGGCGCCCGTTGGCACCCTTGGCGGCCGAGTGGGCCGGGGTGTAGGTGTCGTCGGCGGAACCTGCGGATATGGCCACCGAGTCGGAGGCAGGGAAGGACTCCTGGCCTGCCTCGTCCAGCGCGCTGAGCTCACCCTCGCCGACGTAGTTGACGATGTCGGAGCGGAACGCGCGCTTGGAGTCGCTGAGCAGGATGCGGTCCTGGGGGCGCTTCGGGCCCGCGATCGAGGGCACCACGTCGCCCAGGTCGAGCTCGAGGTACTCCGAGTAGACCGGCTCGCGCTCGGCGTCGTGCCACATGCCCTGTTCCTTGGCGTACGCCTCGACGAGCGCGAGCTGCTCGTCGCTGCGGCCGGTCAGGCGCAGGTAGTTGATGGTTTCGCCGTCGATCGGGAAGATCGCCGCGGTGGAACCGAACTCGGGGCTCATGTTGCCCAGGGTGGCGCGGTTGGCCAGCGGTACCTCGGAGACGCCCTTGCCGTAGAACTCGACGAACTTGCCGACCACGCCGTGCTTGCGCAGCTGCTCGGTGACGGTGAGCACCACGTCGGTGGCGGTCACGCCGGGCTTGATCTCACCGGTCAGCTTGAAGCCGACCACGCGCGGGATCAGCATGGAGACCGGCTGGCCCAGCATCGCGGCCTCGGCCTCGATGCCGCCCACGCCCCAGCCCAGCACGCCCAGGCCGTTGACCATGGTGGTGTGCGAGTCGGTGCCGACACAGGTGTCGGGGTAGGCCTGGCCGTTGCGGACCATGACCGTGGGGGCCAGGTACTCGATGTTGACCTGGTGGACGATGCCCATGCCCGGGGGGACGACCTTGAAGTCGTCGAAGGCGCCCTGGCCCCAGCGCAGGAACTGGTACCGCTCGCCGTTGCGCTCGTATTCGAGGTCGACGTTGCGCTCCAGCGCGTCGGCGCGGCCGAAGACGTCCAGGATCACCGAGTGGTCGATGACCATGTCGGCGGGCGAGAGCGGGTTGACCTTGCTCGGATCGCCACCGAGGACGGTGACGGCCTCACGCATGGTGGCGAGGTCGACGATGCAGGGCACGCCGGTGAAGTCCTGCATGATCACGCGCGCGGGGGTGAACTGGATCTCGACGCTCGGCTGTGCCGAGGGGTCCCAGTTCGCGATCTCGCGGATGTGGTCGGCGGTGATGTTCGCGCCGTCCTCGGTGCGCAGCAGGTTTTCTGCCAGCACCTTCAGGGCGTAGGGCAGCTTCTCGGTGCCGGGAACAGCCGAGAGACGGAAGATCTCGTAGGAGTTGCTTCCGACCTCGAGCGTGCCTTTGGCGCCGAAGGTATCAATCTTCGTCACGTCAGCTCCACTCATCTGTGAGGGTGTGCCGCCGGCGGGGCTGTGCCGGCGACTCGCGTCTTCGGAGGGGGTGTTCCGGCGCGGTGCGATGCCGGTTTCCTCGCCGTACGAGTCTAACAGTACGCTTGTCCTATGAAATACGCGGGGCCCGTCGGCGGTGCCGCGCAGGCGTAGCCGGATGCCGCGTCGCGTACTGTGCCTGACGAGCGAAGTCGGGGAAGACGCAGTGACGCTCACCTTGGCAGTGTTGGACGCCCGTCGCGACACCGGCGAACGTGGCTCGACAGACCGGATGGAAGATGACCACTTTTGCGCCGATGGCGGCCGAACTGCCGCCGAACACCGTGCTGAGCAGCATCACGTCCGACCTCGCCGACAATCATGTGGCAGCCCCCAAGGGGCAGGATCAGGAGAAGGTGGCGGCGATCGTCGCGCAGGCGCGATCCGAGGGGATCCCGCTCAGTGTCGTCATCGTTCCCGGTAATCCCGGCCACGACTCGAGCCTACGTGACCTGGCCACCGAGGTCGGCGAAAGCGCGCACGGAACCGTCGCTGTCTTCAGTGACGACTGGCTCGGCACCTACAGCGACGGCATCAGCCGGGTTCGTCTCGAGTGGGCCGAGGATGCCGCCAAGTACAAGGGCAACCACCCCGAAGAGGCCGTGCAGGCCTTCGTCGACCGGCTGGAGCAGCCGGAAGGCGTCTCCTGGGGTGTCGTCACCGCTGTGATGATGGGGCTCATGGCTTTGGTGATCGCCGGGCTGTACCTGGTGAAGGTTCGCCGCGGTCCGGATGAGGACGCCTCGCCTCCCGTCGCCGCCTCGCCTGCCGCCGCGTCGGCCCGCGGCGATGCGGGCTCCAACAACTAACTGGTTTCACTTCAGTCACATTTCCGTGCCAGCGGTCTGTTTTCTGGGGTGGAAAGCTGTCCCGTATCAGGCAAATTACGAGCAATCGATCAATTGCTGCCGCGCGCCGCTGTGACGGATGTTTCCTTTGGGAACCATGTGTCGTACGGTTGCGGTGATCGTGAACGTGAATGCAGTGGTACAGGGGGCATTGGTCGACTCTTGTGGTCGGTGTTTCGGCTGATGTGCCGGTGGCGTATGTCGAGTCGAGATACTCGGAGGTGCCGTGCGCGGTGCGGGCAGGCAGGACGAACCAGGTCTATTACGAATAGCGATCGGTTTGCTGGCGGTGCTGGTGGTACTCGGCGGCGCGGGACCGGTCGCGGCGGTACCACCCCCGCCACCCAATCCGTCCGACGGCGAGATCGCGGGCGCGGGCGCCCAGGTCGACGCGCGGGTCAGCGAGATCGGCGTGCTGATCAATCGCGTCGCCGCGGCCGATCAGCAGTTGCGTGAACTCGACGACGAGCTGGCAGGCAAACGCGAAGCGGTCAATCGGGCACTCGTCGACCTGCAGACCGCCCGCGACACCGCCGACGCGGCCGCTGCCGCCGTCGCGGACAGCCGGACCCGACTGGCCGACGCGGGCGCCGACGTCGTCACGGCACGCCATGATTTCGATCAGGTGGCCACCCAGGCCTATGTGCGCCCGGCCAACAGTTCGGTCGTCACCTATCTCGCTTCCTCGACCCCGGATGCCGCGATGGATCGCGCGCAGGTGCTCGGCATGGTGTCGAAGAACCAGCGGCAGGTGCTCGACGGTCTGCGTCGTGCCCAGATCGCCCAGGCCAACCAGAATTCCGCCGCCCGCCAGGCCAAGGTCGACGCCGACAGCGCCGCCGCGGACGCGCAGCGCAAGCGTGACGCCGCCCAGACCGCGGTCGACGTCGCCAAATCCGAGTTCGACACTCAGGCCGTCGCACGCGAGAACCTGCGCCGCGACCGCGGCGCCGCCCAGTCCGCCCTCGATGTGGCCCGCTCGACCGTCTCGGGCTTGCAGAGCCAGCGCGAGATCTTCCTGAACTGGGACGAACAACGCGAAGCCGAGATAATGGCCCTGCTGGCCGCGGCCAACGCCGCCGCCTCGCGGGCCGCCGCCGACAAGGCCGCCCGCGACCGCGCCGCCGAACTCAACGAGGGTTCGCGTCCACACACCGACCTCGAGTCGACCCCGGCCTCGCCACGCCGGACCCCGCCGCGTGCCTCGCAGCCACAGGTCACCGGTTCGGCCGCGATCGAAACGGTGGTCGACCGCGCGATGTCGCAACTCGGCGTCACCTACGCCTGGGGCGGCGGCGACGAGGACGGCCCAACTCTCGGCATCCGCGACGGCGGTACCGGTGACGCGCACGGCGACTTCAACAAGGTCGGCTTCGATTGCTCGGGCCTGATGCTCTACGCCTTCGCCGGCATCGGTGTCTCGCTGCCGCACTACAGCGGCTACCAGTACAACGCGGGCACCCGCGTCGATGTCGAGGACCGCGAACGCGGCGACATGCTGTTCTGGGGCCCCGGCGGCAGCGCGCACGTGGCGATGTATCTGGGCAACGGCACGATGATCGAGGCTCCTGAATCCGGGGATATCGTGAAGATTTCGCCCGTTCGCGAAGACGGCATCATGCCCTACGCGGTCCGCATCGTCACCGATTGAGTCGGTATCGCCGCTGGTAGGGGTCGGTTCGGTGCAATGCGCGCCACACTCGCCGGTGCGCGTGAGCGCCGTCACGGGCATGACGAATTCCCGTCTAGTGCTGGCCGGTTGCGGCGCACCGGGCGATTCAATGGAATAGTTGGTGCCGCACGCACAGGACCAAAGCGAAAGCGGGGATGTTGGTGACTTCGACGGAAGGTGTGAGCGGGCCGAAGCTGGCGAAGGACGCCGGTACGGCTGCGCCGAGCACCCTGGAGCGTGACGTCCAGACTCTCGAGAAGGCGATCTACGAGGTCAAGCGGGTTATCGTCGGTCAGGATCGGCTCGTCGAGCGTTTGCTCGTCGCCGTGCTGGCCCGCGGACACGTGTTGCTCGAAGGTGTGCCGGGCGTCGCGAAGACTCTTGCGGTGGAAACCTTCGCCAAGGTCATCGGCGGTTCGTTCTCCCGGGTGCAGTTCACCCCGGACCTCGTGCCCACGGACCTCATCGGTACCCGCATCTACCGGCAGGGCCGTGAAGAATTCGACACCGAGCTCGGCCCGGTCGTCGCGAACTTCGTGCTCGCCGACGAGATCAACCGCGCGCCCGCCAAGGTGCAGTCGGCGCTGCTCGAGGTGATGGCCGAGCGCAAGCTGTCGATCGGCGGCAAGACCTACCCGATGCCCGATCCGTTCCTGGTCATGGCGACCCAGAACCCGATCGAGAGCGAAGGCGTGTACCCGCTGCCCGAGGCGCAGCGCGACCGCTTCCTGTTCAAGGTCGTCGTGGACTACCCCTCGGTCGAGGAAGAGCGCGAGATCATCTACCGGATGGGTGTGAGCGCGCCCGAGCCGAATCAGATTCTCGATCCCGAAGACATCATCCGCCTGCAGAAGGTGGCCGCCAACGTCTTCGTGCACCACGCGCTCGTCGACTACGTGGTCCGGGTGATCACCGCGACCCGCACGCCCGCCGAATTCGGCATGGACGACGTGGCGAGCTGGATCTCCTACGGTGCGTCCCCGCGCGCGAGCCTGGGCATCATCGCCGCGGCCCGTTCGATCGCGCTGATCCGTGGCCGTGACTACGTGGTTCCGCAGGATGTCGTCGAGGTCATCCCGGACGTACTGCGGCACCGTCTGGTGCTGTCCTACGACGCACTGGCCGACGAGGTTTCGCCCGAGGACGTCATCAAGCGGGTCCTGCAGACCGTCGGGTTGCCCCAGGTCGCCCCGCAGGCCAACGGCCAGGCTGCCGCGCCGCAGCCGCCGGTACCGCAGCCGCCCGTCAAGCAACAGCCTGTGCCGCAGCCGGTGAACGGGCAGCAGTCCCAGCCCGCCGGCCACGCTGCGCCCCAGTGAGTGCGCCGGAACCTGTTGCCCGCGTGCCCATGCCGTCTCACGCGCCGCCGTCGTTCCGCGCCGGTGAACTGACCGACCCGAAGCTGGCCGCCGCGCTCAAGACCCTCGAGTTGACCGTGCGGCGCCGCCTCGACGGCGTGCTGCACGGCGACCATCAGGGTCTGATCCCCGGACCGGGTTCGGAACCGGGGGAGGCGCGGCTGTATCAGCCGGGTGACGATGTGCGGCAGATGGATTGGTCGGTCACCGCCCGCACCACCCATCCGCACGTGCGGCAGATGATCGCCGACCGCGAGCTCGAGACCTGGCTCGTCGTCGACCTGTCGTCCAGCTTGGATTTCGGCACCGGGCGGGTGCACAAACGCGATCTCGCGATCGCGGCCGCCGCCGCGATCACCCACCTCACCTCGGGGGGCGGCAACCGGATCGGCGCCGTCGTGGCGACCGGCCAGGATCTGGTACGCATCCCCGCGCGCAGTGGGCGCATGCACGCGCAGACCTTGCTGCGCGGCATCGCGACCACCCCGCACGCTCGCGACGGTGTGCGCGGCGATCTCAAGGCCGGAATCGAATCGCTGCGCCGTCCGCAACGCAAACGCGGTCTGGCGGTGGTGATCAGCGACTTCCTCGGTGACGTCGACTGGCAGCGTTCCCTGCGCGCGATCTCCGCCCGCCACGACCTGCTGGCCGTGGAGGTGCTCGACCCACTCGACATCGCCCTGCCCGACGGCGGCGACGTGGTGCTGCACGATCCCGAATCGGGTCGCACTCGTGAGTTCAGCGTCACCCCGACGCTGCGCGCCGATTTCGCGGCTGCGGCCGGAGCCCAGCGTGCCCAGGTGGCCCAGGCGCTGCGCAGCTGTGGCGCGCCGGTAATGACCTTGCAAACCGATCGGGACTGGATCGCCGACGTGGTCCGGTTCGTGTCCACCCGGCGCCACAGTCTCGGCGCCCCGAGCGGGCGGGTGCCTCGCCAGTGAGTATTTCGCATTTCACGGCCGTCGTCTGGCTCGGATTCCTCGCGGTCGTCGCCCTACTCGTGCTCGGCTATGTGCTGGTGCAGCGTGCCCGGCACAAGCGGATGCTCCAGTTCGGCAATATGGCCATCCTGGAGCGCGTCGCCCCCGCGCGTCCGAGTCCGATGCGGCACGCGCCGATCGCTCTGATCCTCGTCGGCCTGATCCTGCTGACCATCGCCGCCGCGGGCCCGACCGCCGTGCAGAAGGTGCCGCGCAACCGCGCGACTGTTGTTCTGGTGATGGATGTTTCGCTGTCGATGGAAGCCACCGATGTGGAGCCCGGCAGGTTGCAGGTCGCGCAGGAAGCAGGCAAGGATTTCGTCGAAGGCCTGACGCCCGGCATCAACCTCGGTTTCGTCACGTTCGCGGGAACGGCCTCGGTGATGGTGTCGCCGACGACCAACCGCGAAGCGGTCAAGCACTCGATCGACAACATCAAGCTCGCCGAGCGCACCGCCACCGGCGAGGGCATTCTCACCGCGCTGCAGTCGATCGACACCCTCGGCGCCGTGCTCGGTGGCGCCGAGACGCCGCCGCCCGCGCGCGTGGTGCTGATGTCGGACGGCAAGCAGACGGTGCCCGACGACAAGGACATCGACAATCCGCGGCACGGCTTCACCGCCGCGCGCCTGGCCAAGAACAAGGGCATCCCGGTCTCGACGATCTCCTTCGGCACCGAATGGGGCACGGTCGAGATCCCGGATACCGACGGCAAGGGCTCGCAGCGGGTGAAGGTGCCGGTCGACAACGATTCGTTGCGTGAGATCGCCGAACTGTCCGGCGGCGACTTCTACACCGCGTCGTCGCTGGCCGAACTCACCGCGGTCTACGACACCCTCGAGGAACAGATCGGCTACGAGACCACGCGCGGCGACGCGAGCAGGCCGTGGCTGCTGCTCGGCATGCTGGCCATCGCGGCGGGAGTCGTGGTCAGTTTGCTCTATCGTCAACGCCTGCCCTAGCTCCCACCGCCCCCGCGTTGTGAGCTGTCGCAACGGCGCGACCCTGACGCGGGGCGCACGAATCGGAACAGATAGGTTGGTCCCTATGTCGAACGTCACATCCCGGTCGGTCCTGGTCACCGGCGGTAACCGCGGTATCGGTCTCGCGGTCGCGCAACGTCTGCAGGCCGATGGCCACAAGGTCGCCGTCACCCATCGTGGATCGGGGGTGCCCGAGGGCCTGTTCGGTGTGAAATGCGATGTCACCGATAGTGATTCGGTCGATCGTGCGTTCACCGAGGTCGAAGAGCACCAGGGTCCGGTCGAGGTGCTGGTCGCCAACGCGGGCATCACCGACGACACCCTGCTGATGCGCATGACCGAGGACCAGTTCGAGCGGGTCATCGACGCCAACCTCACCGGTGCGTTCCGCTGTGCCAAGCGCGCCAACCGCGCCATGCTGAAGGGCCGCTGGGGTCGGATGATCTTCCTCGGTTCCGTGGTCGGCCTCAGTGGCCAGGCGGGGCAGATCAACTACGCCTCCTCGAAGGCAGGCGTCATCGGTATGGCCCGTTCGATCAGTCGTGAGCTGGGTTCGCGCTCGATCACCGCCAACGTGGTCGCGCCCGGTTTCATCGAGACCGATATGACCAAAGACTTGCCCGATGATCTGAAGGACATGGCGAAGAAGTTCATTCCGCTGCAGCGACTCGGTCAGCCGGAAGACATCGCGGCCGTCGTGAGCTTCCTCGCCTCCGAGGACTCCCGCTACGTCACCGGCGCGGTTATTCCGGTCGACGGCGGCATGGGCATGGGTCACTGATCCGCATCGAGCATCCCCGTCACCGTCGACGGCCGCCATTGCCTGGGTCACTGGCCCGATAACGAACCGCACCGCGCCACCGACAAGGTGGCAGCACCCCACACTGATTGCAGGAGAACCGAAAACTCATGGGCGGACTGCTCGAAGGCAAGACCATCCTGGTCACCGGCATCATCACCGACTCGTCGATCGCGTTCCACGCGGCCGCGATCGCGCAGGAGCAGGGCGCGAGGGTGATCATCACCGGTATCCCCGATCGCCTGCGGCTCATCGACCGCATCGCCAAGCGCCTGCCGCAGGAGGTGCCGCCGGCCATCGGCCTCGACGTGACCAACGAAGAGGATCTGGCCGCGCTCACCGAGAAGCTGCGTGAGCTCGCGCCCGAGGGCATCGACGGCGCGCTGCACTCGATCGCGTTCGCGCCGCGTTCGATCATGGGCCCCGGCTCGTTGCCGTTCCTCGAGGGCCCCGGCCCCGATGTCGCCAAGTCGTTCGAGATCTCCGCGTGGAGCTACGCCTCGCTGGCTCGCGCCGTGCTGCCCGTGATGAACGAGGGCGGCTCGCTGGTCGGCATGGACTTCGATCCGCGCGTTGCCATGCCGTACTACAACTGGATGGGCGTGTCCAAGGCCGCGCTGGAGTCGGTGAACCGCTACGTGGCGCGTGAGGTGGGTGCGGCCAAGAAGGTGCGCTCCAACCTGATCGCCGCGGGCCCGATCAAGACTCTCGCCGCCAAGGCCATCGCGGGCACCGCCACCGACGATGCCAAGCAGCTCGTCCAGCTCGACCAGTACTGGGACGGTGCGTCGCCGATCGGCTGGGACGGCAACGACCCACGCGCGGTGGGCAAGTCGATCGTGGCGCTGCTCTCGGATTGGCTGCCCGCCACCACCGGCTCGATCATCTACGTCGACGGGGGCGCAAGCCACAACATGTGGTTCCCGGAGAACATGTCCCTGAGCTGATGCCGGACGCCCTGCTGCTGCTGTCCTTCGGTGGCCCCGAAGGCCCCGAGGACGTGATCCCCTTCCTGGAGAACGTCACTCGGGGCCGCGGGGTGCCTCCCGAACGGCTCGCCGAGGTCGCACAGCACTACCTGCATTTCGGCGGGGTATCGCCGATCAACGCCTTGAATCTGCAGATTATCGCCGCGCTCGAGGCCGACCTGCTCGATGCCGGGTTGGATCTGCCGGTCTATTTCGGCAACCGCAACTGGCATCCGATGGTCGAAGACACCGTCGCGCGGATGGCCGCCGACGGCGTGGGCTCGGCGCTGGTCTTTGCGACCTCGGCATGGGGCGGGTATTCCGGTTGCCGCCAGTACGACGAGGACATCAGCCGTGCGCGCGCGGCGGTCGGTGCGGGCGCCCCCGAACTGGTGAAACTGCGCCACTATTTCGACCACCCGCTGCTGATCGAGTCCTTCGCCGATGCGATCACCGCAGCGGTGCGACAGCTTCCGGCCGATCGGCGGGCCGGTGCGCGCCTGGTC
>JACIXH010000095.1 GCA_014360565.1 Nocardia sp. | reverse complement strand
CACGATCGCGGTCAACCCCCGAGCCTCGGGTGGTGATGTCGCCGTGAGCACCTGGGGCGGTTGGCTCGCGTACCGGTCCCCGGACCGCGCGCGGGTGGCGGCCTCGCTCGGTCGCGACGGAGTCGAGGCAACGCTGCGCGCACCGTGGCCGGGCCTGTCGGTGCACCCGCTGCCCACTCCTACCGAGCTCACCGTACAGATCGGCTGGACCGGAAAACCCGCCTCCACCCCGGCGCTGGTCGCCGGACTGGACGGCGACCGCACGACCTTCCGCGCACACAGCAACGATTGCGTGGAACGACTCGTCGCGGCTGTCGAAGCCGACGATTCCCGGGCAATTCGGGCCGAGATCGATTGCGCGCGAGCGCTACTCGTCGAACTCGATGCGCAGTCGGGCCTGGGCATCATGACCCGACGGCTGCACGCGTTGTGCGACGCGGGTGCTGCGGTGGGCGCCGCGGCGAAGCCTTCGGGAGCGGGGGGCGGTGACTGCGGGATCGCGCTGGTCGAACGCACCCGTCCCGCCGCGATCGCCGAACTCACCGGTCGCTGGCTCACCGCCGGAATCCGCCCGCTGTCCCTGCGGACCCACCCAGCCGAAGGGGGCCACCGATGATCGCCGACCGCAAAGACGACCACGTCCGCCACGCGGTGAACCATCAACGCCAGGCCACCGGCGTCAGCGACTTCGACGCGGTCACCTTCGTCCATCACGCCCTCGCCGGCATCGACGCCGATGATGTCTGTCTGGCTGTCGATGTCGCCGGAAAGCACTGGGACACCCCGCTCTACGTGAACGCGATGACCGGCGGCAGCACCAAGACCGGCGAGATCAACCGCCAGCTCGCCATCGCCGCGCGCGAGACCGGCATCCCCATCGCGTCGGGCTCGATGAGCGCTTACTTCCGTGATCCGTCGGTCGCGGGCACCTATCGCGTGCTGCGCCACGAGAATCCGCACGGATTCGTGATGGCCAACGTCAACGCGAACGCGACAGTCGACCAGGTGCGCAGCGCCATCGACCTGCTCGAAGCCGACGCATTGCAGATCCACCTCAATGCCGTGCAGGAAGTGGTCATGCCCGAGGGCGACCGCTCGTTCGGGTCGTGGCCGCGCCGGATCGAGGAGATCGTCGCCGCGACCGCCGTCCCCGTCTTCGTCAAGGAAGTCGGGTTCGGTCTGAGCAGGCAGACCGTCACCTGGTTGCGCGACGCCGGGGTTTCCGTGGCCGACGTCGGCGGACGCGGCGGCACCAACTTCGCCCGGATCGAGAACGATCGCCGCGCGGGCGGTGATTTCGCCTTCATCGAGAGCTGGGGTCAGTCCACCCCGAACTGCCTGCTCGACTGTGCGGGGATCTCCGGCATCGACATCGCCGCCTCCGGTGGCATCCGCTCGCCCCTGGATATCGCGCGCGCACTGGCCTTGGGCGCCAACGTAACCGGTGTTGCGGGCGCGTTCCTGGAAACCCTGGTGAGCCAGGACACTGCGGCCCTGGTGACCAAGATCGGGACCTGGCTCGATCAGCTACGCACCATCCTCACCGTGCTCGGCGCCCGCACCCCAGCGGATCTGGTCGGCTCCGACCTGCTGATCACCGGCGACGTCGCGACCTTTTGCCGCCTGCGCGGCATCGACGCCGTAGCACTTGCCCACCGGAGCCCCTGGTGGCGCGAATCGGAAACACCGAGAAGGAGTCACCCATGAATGACGTGTCGTACGCGGCGGTGCCGCTGCAGTGGGTGGGCCCTGTGCGCATTACCGGCAACGTCGTCGACGATGCCGTCGACGTACCCCTGGCCACCTACGAAACCCCGCTGTGGCCCTCGGTCGGGCGCGGCGCGCGGATCAGCACCCTGGCCGAGAAGGGCATCGTCGCGACCCTGATCGACGAGCGGATGACCCGCTCGATCCTGCTCGAGGCCGACGACGCCTACACCGCCTACACCACGGTCCAGCAGCTGCAAGGCCGCATGGCCGAGCTCCAGGAAGTCGTCGCGGGCAGTAGCCGTTTCGCCCGGCTCATCGACCTGCACCACCAGATCACCGCCAACCTGCTGTTCCTGCGCTTCGAGTTCACCACCGGCGACGCGTCGGGCCACAACATGGCCACCCTGGCCAGCGATCACCTGATGGATCACATCCTGGCGACCATGCCCGGTGTGCGCTACGGCTCGATCTCGGGCAACTACTGCACCGACAAGAAGGCCACCGCAGTCAACGGCATTCTCGGCCGCGGCAAGAACGTGATCACCGAACTGCTGATCCCCCGTGAGGTAGTCGAGCAGCGGCTGCACACCACCGCAGCGCAGGTGACCCAGCTCAATATCCGCAAGAACCTGATCGGCACCCTGCTGGCCGGTGGAATCCGTTCCGCCAACGCCCATTACGCCAACATGCTGCTGGCGTATTACCTGGCCACCGGCCAGGACGCCGCCAATATCGTCGAAGGATCCCAGGGCATCACCCATGCCGAGGATCGCGACGGCGACCTCTACTTCTCGTGCACGCTGCCCAACCTGATCGTGGGCACGGTCGGCAACGGCAAGCACGCCAGTTTCGTCGACGAGAACCTCGAACGCCTCGGTTGCCGTGAAGACCGGGAGCCCGGCGAGAACGCCCGACGGCTGGCGGTGATCGGGGCGGCCACCGTGTTGTGCGGGGAGCTGTCGCTGATGGCGGCCCAGACCAATCGCGGTGAATTGATGCGTGCCCATACCCAATTCGAGCGGTCCACCACGAGCAACGGAAGCCCACGATGACAACTACGCCGGTCGGTATCCACGACCTCTCGTTCGCCACCACCCACTACGCCCTCGATCACGCGGTCCTCGCGCAGCGACTCGGCGTGGACCGCGACAAGTTCTACCTCGGCATCGGCCAGGAGAAGATGAGCGTCGCCGCCGCCGACGAGGACATCGTCACCATCGCCGCGGCCGCCGCCGGGCCGATCCTGCAGCGGCACGGTACCGACAACATCCGCACCGTGCTGCTGGCCACCGAAACCGGCGTCGACCAGTCCAAAGCCGCTGCGCTGTACCTGCACTCGCTGATCGGGCTGCCCAACGCCGCCCGGGTCGTCGAGCTCAAGCAAGCCTGCTACGGCGGCACCGCCGGGCTGCAGTTCGCGGCCGGGCTGATCGCGCGCGACCCGTCCCAGCGCGTGCTGGTGATCGCCGCCGACATCGCCAAGTACGAACTCGACACCCCGGGTGAGCCGACCCAGGGCGCCGCCGCGGTCGCGATGCTCGTCACCGCGGACCCGGCGATCCTCGCTCTGGATCCGATGTCGGGCCTGTTCAGCGCCGACATCATGGACTTCTGGCGCCCGAACTATCGCACCGAGGCCATCGTCGACGGCAAGACCTCGGTCAACGCCTATCAGAAGGCCGCCCAGGAGGCGTGGACCGATTACCGCCGTCAGGGTGGGCGCGAGCTCGGTGAGTTCGCCGCGTTCTGCTATCACCAGCCCTTCACCAAGATGGCCTACAAGGCGCACCGGCACCTGCTCGAAAGTCAGGGCCACACCGCCGACGCCGCCGCGATCGAGGCCGCGATCGGTGCCACGACCACCTACAACCGCACGGTCGGCAACAGCTACACCGCCTCTTTGTATCTCGGCTTGGCCTCGCTGCTCGACCACGGCGGCGACCTCACCGGCAAGGCGCTGGCGATGATCAGCTACGGGTCAGGCAGCGTCGCCGAATTCTTCAGCGGCACAGTAGAATCTGGCTACCGCGACCACCTGCGGACCGAGGCCAACCGGTCCGCCATCGGCTCGCGTGAGTTGCTCGATTACGAGCGCTACCGACAGCTGCACGAGGCCGGCTCGCCCACCGACGGCGCCTATCACGCCATGGCCGAGGAAACGCGGCGCCCGTTCCGGCTGGCCGCCGTCTCCGGTCACAAACGCATCTACGAATCCCGCTGAGGTCGCCGCATGAGCAGTAACGACACCCGCCACGTCCGCGTCATGATCGTGGGCAGCGGGCTCTCCGGCCTCGGCACGGCGATCCGGCTGAGCCAGCGCGGCCTGTCCGACTTCCTGGTCATCGAACGCGGCCCCGACGTCGGTGGGACCTGGCGCGACAACACCTATCCCGGTGCGGGGTGCGATGTGCCTTCGCACCTGTATTCGTACTCGTTCGCCCTCAATCCCGACTGGTCCCGGTCGTTCTCGCCGCAGCCGGAGATCGAGCAGTATCTGCGCTCGGTGTCGCAGCGCTACGGCGTTCGCGACAAGCACCTCTTCGACTGTGCGCTGACCGGGGCCCGCTGGAACGACGCCGACGGCCGCTGGGACATCGAGACCAGCAGGGGCAGCTTCACCGCCGACTTCATCGTCTCGGCGGCGGGTGTACTCGCCGAGCCGAATCTTCCCGACATCAAAGGCCTGTCGAGTTTCGAGGGCGAGATCTTCCACTCCGCGCGCTGGAACCACGATGCCACCCTGACGGGTAAGAAGGTCGCCGTCATCGGCACCGGATCCTCGGCAGTCCAGATCGTCCCGTCGATCGCGCCCGAGGTCGAGCACCTCGACGTCTACCAGCGCACCGCGACCTGGGTGATGCCGCAGTTGTCGCGCCCGTACTCCAAGCTCGAACGTTTCGCGTTCAAACATGTTCCGGGTCTGCAACGGCTCATCCGCGCGCTGATCTACCTCACGCGCGAGCTGTTCGTGATCACCCAGGTGAAGTACCCGTGGACCGGCATCGTGCTGGAAACGGTCGGACGGTTCAAGATGCGCTTCGAGATCCGTGACCCGGCGTTGCGCCGAAAAGTATTGCCCCAGCACCGCATCGGCTGCAAACGGATGCTCGTGTCGAACAAGTTCTACGGTGCGCTCGACCGCGACAATGTCGATGTCGTCACCGACGGCATCGCCGAGGTACGCCGAGGGTCGATCGTGTCCGAGGACGGCACCGAGCGCGAAGTGGACGCCATCGTGCTGGCCACCGGCTTCCACGTTGCCGATTCGCCGACGTTCGACCTCTACACCGGTCGCGACGGCCGGACCGTGTCCGAGGCGGCCGACGCCGAGGGATACCAGATGTACAAGGGCACCACGGTCGCGAATTTCCCGAACATCTTCTTCATGCTCGGCGCCAATTCCGGGTTGAACTACACCTCGCTGATCTACATCATCGAATCCCAGATCAACTACCTCGTCGACGCGATCACCACGATGGAGCAGCGCGAGCTGCAGTCGTTCGAGGTTCGCCTGGACGCACAGGTGGAGTACAACGAGAAGCTTCAGCCGAAGATGGCCCGCACCGTCTGGGTCAACGGGGGATGTACCAGCTGGTTCCTCGACAAGCACGGCAACAACTCCGCGTTGTGGCCGGACTTCAGTTTCCGATACCGGCGAATGGTGCGCGCATTCGACATCGACGCCTACGACACCACGTCGAAGACGCGATGACGCCACCGCGGCACACCCGCGTCGCGATCATCGGCGCGGGTTTCGCCGGTCTCGGCACGGCGGTTCGTCTGCGCGGGCAGGGGATCACCGACTTCGTCGTCTTCGAGCGCGCCGGCGATGTCGGCGGCACCTGGCGCGACAACACCTATCCCGGCGCCGGGTGCGATGTCCCCTCGCAGCTCTACTCGTATTCGTTCGCCCGCAATCCGCACTGGACACATTCGTTCTCGACGCAGCCGCAAATCCAGCAGTACGTCCAGGACGTGGTCGACCGGTACGGGCTGCGCGACTCGATCGTCCTCGACTGCGAGGTGACCGACGTGCGCTGGAACAACGACACCGCCCGCTGGGAGATCCAGACCAGCAAAGGCTCCTACACCGCCGACATCACGGTGTCGGCCGCCGGGCCGCTGAGCGCCCCGCGCCTTCCTGATATCAAGGGCATCAGCACCTTTCGGGGCCCGATCTTCCACTCCGCGAACTGGGATCACGAGTTCGAGCTCGCGGGCAAACGAGTCGCGGTGGTCGGTACCGGCGCGTCCGCGATTCAGATCGTTCCCGCCATCGCGGGCGTCCTCGCCCGGCTCGACCTGTACCAGCGCAGTGCGCCATGGGTGCTGCCGCGGATGGGACGCGCCTACAGCCGACTGGAACGTCTCTACTACCGCCGTGTTCCCGGCGCGCAGCGGCTGGCGCGGATCGGCGTCTACTGGGTGCGTGAGTCTTTCGTGCTCTGGCAGTCCAAGTACCCACCGTTGGCCGACTTCTTCGCCTTCGGTGCGCGTCTGAAGATGTGGTGGGTGATCAGAGACCGGCAGCTGCGGCGCAAGCTCACCCCCAGCTATCGCCTCGGCTGCAAGCGGATGCTGATCTCGAACGTGTACTACCCCGCGCTGGCTCGCGACAATGTCGAGGTCGTCACCGACGGCATCGCCGAGATTCGCGAGCAGTCGATCGTGGCCGACGACGGCACCGAGCGCGAAGTCGACGCCATCGTGCTGGCGACGGGGTTCCGGATCACCGACTCGCCGACCTACGACCTGATCAGCGGGCGCGACGGGCGCACCCTGTCGGAGGTGTTCGGCGCGCAGGGAACGAGCGCATACAAGGGCACGACCATCGCGAACTTCCCGAATATGTTCCTGATGATCGGCCCGAACTCCGCACTGAGCTACACCTCGGCGATCTTCACCATCGAGGCCCAGATCGATTACGTCATCGACGCGATCGCGACGATGGACGCCGACGGTCTGGCGACCGTGGAGGTCCGCGAGGACGCGCAGACCGACTACAACCGGGACCTGCGGGAGAAATTCGACGGCGCGGTCTGGAACGCGGGCGACTGCACCAGCTGGTTCGTCGACGAGAACGGCCACAACGCCACCCTCTGGCCGGATTTCAGTTTCCGGTTCCGCCGGATGCTGAAGAACTTCGACGTCGAGGCCTACGAGACGACCCGGTCAGAATGAATTCTGCCGTGAGCTGACCGTCGGGGGCCGCGAGGAGGTGCGCAACGGGTTCGCGGTGGGGAAGGTGATCGAGGGCAGGGTCACCCACATGCGCACCCGGGTGCCGGTCTCGTCGTGGTCGAAGGTGAGATCCTCGGTGAGCACCCGCATCATCTCGACTCCGCGTCCGCGATAGCCGGGATCGGTGGGGGTGGGGATCCACCTGCCGTGGTCGGCGATCTCGAGGACCACCCGGTCGCCGTCGCAGCGGGCCGTGAGGTTGACGCTGCCCGGTTCGGTATCGCGGTAGGCGTGTTCGACGCTGTTGCTGCAGGCCTCGTTGGCGGCGGCGACGAGATCGGCGGCCAGGTCGTGCGGGACGGCGGCAGTGGCGAACCAGCGGTACAGTGACCGACGCACACCGGCCAATTCGGCTGCGGCAGCGGGGAATTCGAGACGCAACGGTTCCGGGGGCTGACGGTAGACGACCATCGCCACGTCGTCGTCGTAGCCCGCGGGCGGGCACAGCCGCGACAGCACCGCGTCGGCGACGTCGCGGGGCAGCGCCGCCCCGGTTTCGCTCAGTACGTCGGCGATCTTGACGAAGCCCTCGGCGATGTCGTACCCGCGCTGCTCGACGAGCCCGTCGGTGAACAACACCAGCGTGGCGCCCGGTGGCAGCGCGGTGGTGGCCTCCGGCCTGCGCGGGGTGTCGAAGGTGGCAAGCGGGACCGCGCGGCCGCCTTCGAGAATCCGGCCGGGACCGCCGGGCGGGGCGAGGACCGGCGGCATGTGGCCGGCGTTGGAGTAGCGCACCATCCCGCGTGCGGGGTCGAGCACCGCCGCGCACACGGTCGTGCACATAGCGCCGGGGATCCGGGAGGCCACGGCGTCGAGTTCGGCGAGCAACTGCGCCGGTCCGGCGCCCCGTAGCAGCAGAGCCCTCGCCGCGGTGCGCAATTGGCCCATCACCACGGCAGCGGACAGGCCGCGCCCGACACAGTCGCCGACGACGACGCCGATGGTGCCGTCGCGCAACGGCACCACGTCGTACCAGTCGCCGCCGATCTCCAGCGGCGGCAGCGCGGGTTCGTAGTGCACCGAGAATCGGGGCGGCAGTTCGATCGGTCCGAGCATCGCCCGTTGCAGGGTGAGTGAGGTCGCGCGGGCCTGATCGAAGTTGCGGGCGCGCTGGAGCGCCACGCTGAGATGGCCGACGAGCAGCGAATACAGCGCCCAGTCGGCAGCGCTCACCGCGCGGGGCGCACCGAAGCGCACCCACAGCGCCGCGTCACCGGTCTCGCCGAGCGGCGCGACGACCGCCTCGACTCCGCCCTCGGCGCCCGAAATTGCCGAGAGTCCGCGGGCGGACTGCCTGCGCGAGCGGTCGAGCAGTGCCTGCGTCTCGTCGTCGAGCACGGGCGGCCCGTCCGCGCGCGGACCGCTCTGGCGCATCGGGGCGGCAATGAATTGTGGTGCGGTGCCGTTGGTTTCGGCCGGGGCTTCGGGTTCGGCCGCTCTGCTCGACGGCGGCGCGCCGCAGGAGTACACATCGGGGCGCCCGGTCCGGCTCGGCCAGATCGCGACAAGGGCGGTCTCGGCGCCCATGGTGCGGCGCAGTTCGTCGAGGCCGACCGCGAGCACCTCGACCATGCTCGTCGCCGCGCCCACGGCCGTGGCCAGCCGGGAGGCGGCCTGGTCGCGGGCCTGGGCGTCGTGTTCGGCGGTCACGTCGCGCACGGTGCCGACGAAGATGCGTTCGTCGTTCTCCTGCTTCACCAGCGAGCTCGCGCTCACCGCCAGCCAGCGTTCGCGGCCGTCGCGGTGCCGCACCGGCATCACGAATCGTGATGCCTCCGTCCCGATCTGGGGATATCCGGCGCGATCGGTGACTGCCCACGGATGCGGCAGCCGGAACGGCACCTCGTTGGCGCCGTAGCCGGTGAGGACCCCGAACGCGGAGTTGACCTCCACGATGGTGCCATGGTCGTCGGCGACGAAGAATCCGTCCTGCAACGATTCCACCAGGGCGGTGCGAAACGCGTCGCGGCCTTCGAGATCCTCCGCGCGGGAACGCTGTTGCTCGTAGCGGCGGGTGCCGTCGAGATAGCCGCGAGTGGCGATGTCGAGGGCCGCCATCGTCTGCAGCAGGAATTCCAGCGCCACTTCGGCGCGGCGGGGATCGGCCCGCGTTTCGCTGTCCTCGGCGACTGCCCGGAAGTGATGTTCGGTGAGGTCGAGCAGGCTGATGCCCTCGACAAGTGCTCGCCTGCCGAGGTCGTAGCCCTCCGAGAGGCCTGCCTGGCCCGGCGCGGCGACGTGGCGGCGCATGGCCGCCGAATAGTCGTCGAGAAATGCGGCCAGGACAGCGCTCATCGGCAACCTCTCATCGGCCGGGTCTGTGGGAACAGGCCGCGGGGTCGAGACCTCGAGATCGGGTCGCACGTATCGCCACGATGTCGCGGCCTCACGGGCAGGGTCCACGGAACCGCGCCGCGAGCACCAGCGCGTCGTCGGTGTCCTTGGCGTCGCGTGCGAGCAGATCGCCCGCGATAGCCGTAGCGGGTTTGGCCAGGTCCAGCGATTCCGGGCCGACCGCGACGATCCCGTCGGTCGCCATCAGCAGCAGATCGCCCGGGCGGATCGGCAGGGTCTGCGGCTGCAGGTGCGCGGGCAGCCGGTAGCCGACGATGCCGCCGGTGAGCAGCATCGTCGCCCGCAGTTCCGGACCGGCCGGACCGAGGGTGAGCAGTCGCGAATCGACGTTGCCCACGCCGAGCCACTGCAGCGTCTCGCCCGGCTCGATCAGCGCCAAAGAGACTGCGGCACCGCGGGTTTCGACCATCGCACGATGGCAGAGCACCATCAGCACATCCAGCGGTTCGCCGCAGTTCTCGGTGAGGATGACCGTCGCGCGCTCGGCCGCCTCCGCCGCGGGCGCGCCGTGACCGAGCCCGTCGAGCACCGCGAACAACACCCCCGCGCCGGTGTCGAGCACGAGCGCGCGGTCACCGGAGACGTCCTGGCCGGGCAGTGCC
This sequence comes from Nocardia sp., assembly GCA_014360565.1. GTDB lineage: Bacteria > Actinomycetota > Actinomycetes > Mycobacteriales > Mycobacteriaceae > Nocardia. Next base: position 11,743 of record JACIXH010000095.1, on the reverse strand, counting down.
CGGCCGGCCGTCGACCACTCCATGCGCCCGATGATCCCGTCCTCATGCAACGTCGGGTACCCACTTCCACATCTCGATCAACGTCCCGCGGCCCGGGGCGGAATCGATGGTGAGGCGGTCCATCAGCCGACGTGCGCCGGGCAGCCCGAGTCCGAGTCCGCGCCCGGTGGAGTAGCCGTCTTCGAGCGCGCGCGGAATATCGCGGATGCCGGGCCCTTGGTCCTCGGCCTGGATGACGAGCGCACGGCGACCCTCGCGCAGGTCGATGAGCAGCCTGATCTCGCCGCTACCCGCGTAACTGGTGATGTTGCGGGCGATTTCGGAGATGGCGGTGGAGATCATGGTGCGGTCGGTGAGGGTGAAACCGAGGTCACCGGCCAACTCGCTGCCGGCTTGCCGGGCGGTGACGATGTCCTCGGACACCTTGACGGCGATCGCCACCTGCTCAGCGGCCACTGTCGCGACCGTCTCGTCGCCGCGGGTGCCGGTTCAGCCAGGAGAGGCCTTCCTCGAGATCCAGCGCGGTGTGCATGTCTTCGAATGTAAGGCCGAGCTGCACCATGGCGAAGGCGACTTCGGGTTGCAGCCCGACGATCACAGTTTCGGCCCCGCGCAACTGGGTCATGTGCGCGATGGTGCGCAACGAGCGCGCGGCGAAGGAATCCATCACGTCGATGGCGGTGACGTCGACGATGATCCCGGTCGCGCGGTAGCGGCTGACCTGCTTCATCAGGTCGTCCTGGAGCCGCTCGGTGTCGGCATCGGTCAATGCGGACTGCACCGACGCGATCAGGTACGTGCCCTGCTTGAGAATGGGTACCGGCATGGTGGCTTGGTCAGCGCCCGTCTCGCTCGCTCAAGCGCTCGGTGACTCGGGAGACCTCGTACCCGAGCAGCCGCTCGGCCTCCTCGATGCCGCCCTGCAAGTCGCCGACCGCGTTCATCTTGGACAGATCCAGGCCGATGGTCACCAGGGTCAGCGCGATCTCCGAGGACAGGCCGGTGATGATCACGCTGGCGCCCATCAGGCCCGACGCGTCGACGGTCTGCACGAGGTGGTTGGCCACCACGGAGTCGATCGCGGGCACACCGGTGATGTCGATGACGACGACCTTGGCGCGATTGGCGCGGATGGCGCGCAACAGCTGCTCGGTGAGCTGGCGGGCGCGCTGGGAGTCGAGCACACCGATGATCGGCAGGATGAGCAGCTGCTCACGGACCTGCAGCACCGGAGTGGACAGCTCGCGGATGGCCTCTTGCTGGCGGCTGATGACGCGCTCGCGTTCCTGCACGAACGACACGGCCACGGTGTTGGCGATGCGGTTGGCGGCAGGCTCGTAGGCGTCGAGCACGCGATTGAGCAGCTCGAAGTTGGACTGGTACTTCTCGAAGAGGCTGCGGGCGAGCACGTCGCGCAGCAGCAGCACGATGCCGATGACCTCGTCGGTCTCGACGCCTCGCGGAATGATGCGCTCGGACAGGTCGCGGGCGTAGGCCTGCAGCGCCTCGACGCTACCGGTGACCAGCACCTCGACGTAGTTGTCGTACATCGACGTCGCCTCGGAGAAGATCTCCTCCGGGGTCATCGCGGTCAGCAGTTCGGCTTCGGTGATACGCCGTGCCCACTCTTCCCGCAGCCCGGTGCGGTTCTGCCGCAGGTGCTCGACCAGCTGCGGAAGCAGGTTGTCGAGCGGCTGCGCCGGCAGCGAATCCGCCGAAAGACTCGTGGACACCTCGGACATGGAAACCCCTGCCCCTTTCGACGACGGACGTTCTCGGTGCGCACGGTGCGCGTTGAGCCTGAGCCTACTCATACCCCTTCTGTGGTGCTGCCCAAACGTGGTGCTGTCGACTGTTCCGGAGCGAAGCCGCGTTCCAGCGCCCGCAATGCCTGGTCGAGATAGACGGTCAGGTCCGTATCGCCGCGCTCGAGCCAGGCGTCGAACGCGGCCCGCGCGGCGGCCAGGGTGGTGCGCCCGATGGCCAGCGGAATGAGGTCGCCCGCGCTCGCGCCCAGCCTGCTCGCGGCGAACTCGCCGACCGCGTGTTCCCACGCGTCGTAGTGCGCCCCCGCGCCCGCCGACAGCGCGGGAACGCCGGAGACCAGTAGCATCCTGGTACGCAATTCGGGAATGTCCTCGGCGCGATATCTGTTGGCCGCCACCACGATTCGGCGTACGGCCGCCATCATCGGCTCATCGCCGGGGACGGCGGCGAACGCCGCGCGCAAGTCGTCGACCTCGTTGTCGAACTGGTGCCACAGCACTTCGGCCTTGCTGGGGAAGTAGCGGAAGAAGGTCCGCTCGCTGACGCCGGCTTCGGCGGCGATGCGCTCCACGGTGACGTCGTCGAACCCGTGCTCGGCGAACAGTTTCATCGCGATCACTTCGAGCTGTCGACGCGTGGTGCGCGGCGGACGACCGCGGTGCCCCGGTTGCTTCGGAGTCGACATCGGAGCGCGCGAAGGCGGGGCGGACATGGATACAGGATAGAGAGGGGCGTTCGACCTGCACGAGCTATTGATTATGTCAGTGACTGACGTTAATGTTGCCCTATGTTCGTGGCGCACCTCACATCGCCCGAGGCAGGTGTACGCGCCGTTTCGGGAGTGATCCTGCTCATCCCGCTCGGCGCGACCGAGCAGCACGGCCCCCATCTGCCGCTGTCGACCGACACCGACATCGCCTCGGCGGTGGCTGTACGGGCCGCTGCCGAGCGCTGCGACCTGCTCATCGCCCCTGCCGTTGCCTACGGCGCCAGCGGCGAGCACGCGGGGTTCGCGGGCACCTTGTCGATCGGGCAGGCCGCGCTGGAACTGCTCGTCGTGGAACTGTGCCGCTCCGCGACGGACACCTTCTCCCGGATCGTGCTGGTGAACGGGCACGGCGGCAATGTCGAAGCACTGCGCCGCGCCGTCGCGTTGTTGCGGTCGGAGTCGCGCGAGGTGCGGTTGTTCTCGCCCGGTTACGGCGGCGACCCACACGCCGGGCGCACCGAAACCTCGATACAGCTCGCGCTGAGCCCCGCCCTGGTGCGCACCGAACTGGCCGAACCGGGGGACTGCCGCCCACTGACCGAATTACTGCCGCTGCTGCGCGCGGGCGGCGTGCGAGCGGCCAGCCCCAATGGCATCCTCGGCGACCCCACCGGATCGAGCGCAGGCGAAGGCGCCGGCCTGCTGGAGACCGCCACTACCGCATTGCTGGAAGACCTGCGCCGATGGTGGCCGCAGGATCATGAGGAAGGACCCCGATGAATCCCTGGTTCGAGACCGTTGCCGAGGCGCAGCGGCGCGCACGCAAGCGGTTGCCGAAGTCGGTCTACGGCGCGCTGATCGCTGGTTCCGAACGCGGACAGACCATCGAAGACAACCAGACCGCGTTCACCGAACTCGGTTTCGCCCCGCACTGCGCGGGCCCGATCGGCGAGCGCGACCAATCGACCACCGTGCTCGGTCAGCAGATCTCCATGCCCGTGCTGATCTCGCCGACCGGTGTGCAGGCGGTGCACCCCGACGGTGAAGTCGCCGTCGCTCGCGCCGCCGCGGCACGCGGAATCGCCATGGGGCTCAGCTCTTTCGCGAGCAAGCCGGTGGAGGAGGTCATCGCGGCCAACCCTTCGACGCTGTTCCAGCTGTACTGGTGTGGCAACAAGGACCAGATTCTCGAGCGGATGGCCAGGGCGAAGAAGGCCGGTGCGGTAGGCCTGATCCTCACCCTGGACTGGTCGTTCTCGCACGGTCGTGACTGGGGCAGCCCGGTGATCCCGGAATCGCTGAACCTGCGCACGATGATGAAGTTCGCGCCGCAGACCCTCGCGCGCCCGCGCTGGCTCGCGACCTACCTGCGCTCGGGCTCGATCCCCGACCTCACCGCGCCCAACATGGCGATCGGCGGCGGCGCGGCACCCGGATTCTTCGGCGCCTACGGCGAATGGATGCAGACCCCGGCGCCGGACTGGGACGATGTGGCCTGGATCTGCGCGCAGTGGGACGGCCCGGTGCTGCTCAAGGGTGTGATGCGGGTCGACGACGCGCTGCGCGCGGTCGACGCCGGCGTCGCGGGCATCTCGGTGTCCAATCACGGCGGCAACAATCTCGACGGCACCCCTGCCGCGATTCGTGCGCTGCCGGTGCTCGCCGATGCGGTCGGCGACCAGATCGAAGTCCTGCTCGACGGAGGCATCCGGCGCGGCAGTGATGTCGTGAAGGCGGTGGCGCTGGGTGCGCGCGCGGTACTGATCGGGCGCGCGTCGCTGTGGGGTCTGGCCGCCAACGGTCAGGCCGGCGTCGAGAACGTTCTCGACGTCCTGCGCGGCGGCATCGATTCCGCGCTGCTCGGCCTGCGCAAGACCTCGATCACCGACCTGACGCGCGACGACATCGTGATCCCCGCCGGTTTCGAACGCGCGCTCGGGGTCGAGTCGGGGCAAAGCGGTTCCGGCACCCGGGATTTCACGAACAACGCACCGGTCGTCAGCGGCGTCGCGGCTGGATAGGATCGGCGGTCGAACATCAACGCCTGAGGGGGAATTCGTGAGTGTGGTTTCTGATGCCGACCGATCGCGGAGTCGAACCATGATGTCGCGCAGTGTGTCCTACACATTGCCCGCGGTGGTGGCGGTGGCACTGGTCTCGGCCGGATGTGGCACCGCCACCCCGAAGCCGGCACCTCGCGCGGCATCGGCCACCCTCACGACCACCGCCAAGCCCCCGACGACGACATCGCGGTCGGCCACGACGACATCGACCGCTGCCGCACGGGCATCGGTCGGCGTTTGCGTGGACACGACGGCTGATGTTCGAGTGGCCGACGATCGGTGCGACACCGCCGAGAGCAGGTACTCCCGCTTCTGGTATCGGCACACCGACACGTTCGTCTACCCGGCGATCGGCGCCGCTGTCGCGCTCGCCGCCGGCAGTTTCCTGCGTCCCACCAGTGGCGACGTCTTCGACCGCGGCGCTCCCGCCACGGGTGGCACCCTCACCCGTGCGGGTCTGGGCAAGGCCCGCCCCGATTCCTCCGGTGGCGGCGGTAGCGGCGGGTCCTAGTCCGCGCTGGGCCCACGCCTAATCCTCGCCGGGAGCGGCGGTTTGGAGTCGGCTGCCGAGTTCGGCATCCTTGGCGCCACGGTGATGATCGACGAGCACGTCGTAGATCTCGGCGAGGGTGGCGAGTTGGTGGCGATCGAGGACGTCGATCATGTGCTTGCGCACGCTGCGCACATGGGCGGGTGCGGCCGTGGTGAGCAGTTGGCCTCCGGTGGTGGTGAGGCGGGCCACGGTGCGGCGCTGGTCGTGCGGCATCGTCTCGCGTGAGACCAGACCGCGTTTCTGCATGCGGGTGATCTGATGCGAGAGTCGGCTCTGCGACCACTCGAGCGCACCGGCCAGATCGGCGAAGGTGAGCCGCTGACCTGGTGCGTCGGCCAGGTGGACCAGGACGGAATATTCGATATAGCTCAGGTTGGCTGCCCGGCCGGCGTCGCGCCCGATCGCCGCGGCGATCAAGTCGCGGGTTCGGACATAGCCCAGCCAGGCACGCATTTCGACATCATCGAGCCACTGTGGATCGGTCACGATCGAGCTCCAGATTCTGAAGGTGCAGGCTTCGGATTGAACGGCGCATCCCCGCCACCGCCCGGAGAATGGGTAGCACCGTTTGTGTTGAACGTGCAACCTCGACAATTCTTTAGCTAGCTGTTTCCTGGCACGATCGGCAAGATAGGGTTGCCTTACAAGAGGCTCAGTGTGCAGGAGTCGATAGGCTGCGGATTGCTTTGTGACCAGCCTTGCCTGGTGCTCCGCAGTGTTGCGGTGCCCGCCCTGCCCGAAGGAGTGCGATCCGTGACCGCGCCGGAGTTCCGCTATTCCGATCTGCTTCCGATCGGCGCCGACGAGACGCCCTACCGCCTGCTCACCAGCGAGGGGGTCAGCACCTTCGAGCACAACGGGCGCACCTTCTTGCAGGTCGAGCCCGAGGCGCTGCGGCTGCTGACCGAGACGGCGATCCACGACATCAGCCACTACCTGCGCCCCGCCCACCTGCGGCAGCTGCGCAAGATCATCGACGACCCCGAGTCCTCGGGCAACGACCGCTTCGTCGCGCTCGACCTGCTCAAGAACCTCAACATCTCCGCGGGCGGCGTGCTGCCGATGTGCCAGGACACCGGCACCGCGATCGTGATGGGCAAGAAGAGCGAGGGTGTGCTCACCGGCGTCGACGACGCCGAATGGCTCAGCCGCGGCATCTTCGACGCCTACACCAAGCTGAACCTGCGCTACTCCCAGCTCGCCCCGATCACCATGTGGGACGAGAAGAACACCGGCACCAACCTGCCCGCCCAGATCGAGCTGTACTCGACCGAGGGCGACGCCGACAACCCGGTGTACAAGTTCCTGTTCATGGCCAAGGGCGGCGGTTCGGCCAACAAGTCGTTCCTGTACCAGGAGACCAAGGCCGTCCTGAACCCCGAGCGCATGCTCGAGTTCCTCGACGAGAAGATCCGCTCGCTCGGCACCGCGGCCTGCCCGCCGTACCACCTTGCCGTGGTCATCGGCGGCACCAGCGCCGAATTCGCCTTGAAGACAGCGAAATACGCCTCCGCGCACTACCTGGACAACCTGCCCACCGAAGGCTCGATCACCGGGCACGCGTTCCGCGATGTCGAGCTCGAGGAAGAGGTCTTCCAGCTCACCCGTGAGTTCGGTATCGGCGCGCAGTTCGGCGGCAAGTACTTCTGCCACGACGTGCGCGTGGTCCGCCTGCCCCGCCACGGCGCGTCCTGCCCCGTCGCGATCGCGGTGTCCTGCTCGGCCGACCGGCAGGCCCTTGCCAAGATCACCAAGGACGGCATCTTCCTGGAGCAGCTGGAAACCGAACCGGCCCAGTACCTTCCGGAGCAGACCGCCGACATCCTCGGCGGCGACGTGGTGAAGATCGACCTGAACCGCCCGATGGACGAGATCCGCGCCGAGTTGTCGAAGTACCCGGTGAAGACCCGTCTTTCGCTGACCGGCCCCTTGGTCGTGGCCCGCGATATCGCCCACGCCAAGATCAAGGAACGCCTCGACGCGGGCGAACCCATGCCGCAGTACCTGCGCGACATGGCCGTCTACTACGCCGGTCCGGCCAAGACGCCCGAGGGCTACGCCTCGGGCTCGTTCGGTCCCACCACCGCGGGTCGCATGGACTCCTACGTCGATCAGTTCCAGGCCGCGGGCGGCTCCATGGTCATGCTCGCCAAGGGCAACCGCTCGGCCCAGGTCACCAAGGCCTGCGACGAACATGGCGGCTTCTACCTCGGTTCCATCGGCGGCCCCGCCGCCCGCCTCGCCCTGGACTGCATCAAGAACGTCGAGGTCCTCGAGTACGCCGAACTCGGCATGGAAGCCGTCTGGAAGATCGACGTCGAAGACTTCCCCGCCTTCATCGTCGTCGACGACAAGGGCAACGACTTCTTCGCCGAGACCTCCAAGCCCATCGCCCTGCGCGTGCGCACCCGCTCCAAGGAACGCGTGTAGTCACCGGCCTCCCGATGCCCGGTGTCCGCTTCGGCGGACGCCGGGTTTTTCGCGCGATGCGCAGACTCGGCGGCCGCCTTCGCACCGGGTGTAGTGTGACGCACGGCATACGGTGTACAGGGCCTGACAGGGGTGCGGATTGACCGGCGGTGGAGTTCCCGGGAGCCGGGCGGCGCGCAGTGCGAAGGTAGGCCAGTACATCGCCGGGGAGGCTGTGCGCAAAGTCGGGCGTCGGCTGACGATGATCGGGCGCACCGAGGAGGCGCGGGAGGTACTGCGGGAGCGCTCGGCGATGATGAAGGCGCAGCAGATCGTCGCGGTGCTGGGGAGCATGAAGGGCTCGGCGATGAAGCTCGGGCAGATGGCCTCGGTGCTCGATCTCGACTTCGTTCCCGAAGCGCACCGCGCGCAGTTCCGCGCCCAGCTCGCTGCCCTGCAGGACCGGGCGCCCGCAATGCCGTTCGCGACGATGCGCCGGGTGATCGAAGACGACCTCGGCCCGTTGGCACGGACCTTCGCCGAGTTCGGCGAAACGCCGATCGCGGCGGCATCGATCGGCCAGGTGCACCGGGCGCGACTGCACGATGGGCGCGTCGTCGCGGTCAAGGTGAAGTACCCCGGGGTCGAGCGTGCTGTCCACGCCGATATCAGCAATCTCGAGTTTCTCGGCAAGATGGGCAGAACGGTACTGCCGAGCCTGGCCGATACCAGCGTTCTCGAGGAGGTCGCCAGTAATCTGCGCAGCGAGCTCGACTACGAGCGCGAAGCCCGCACCCAGCATCTGGTCGCGCGGCGCTATCGCGGCCATCCCTTCATCACGGTGCCCGACAGCGTCGAGGAATTCTGCACGCACAACGTGCTGGTCACCGAATTCGTCGAGGGCAAACCCTTTTCGCACATCCAGACGCTGCCTGCCGCCGAGCGCGACCGGCTCGGTGAGCTCATCTATCGCTTCTACATCGCCGGGCTGTTCACCGACAACGAGTTCTGCGGCGACCCGCACCCGGGCAACGTGCTGCTGGCCGACGACGGCAAACTCGCCTTCGTCGACTTCGGTCTCTACAAGCAGATGGACCCGGCGCACGTCGAGTTCGAGCGTTACGTCCTGCGGGCGGCGGCGGAGGGACGCGGCGATGATCTGTTCGCGGCGTGGGTGGGACGCGGCATCATCGACCCCGATTCCACGGTCACCGTGGAGGAGAGTCTGGCCTACGTCTGGGCCGCCACCGGCTGGCACCTGCTCGACGAGGAAGTCACGATCACCCCCGAATTGGCGACCGGCGCACTACTGCTCGCTGTCGATCCGCGCGCATCCGACTTCCAGGGCATGCACAAACAGCTGCTGCCACCCGAGCACGTGTTCTCCCGCCGCGCCGACCTGTTCACCTTCGCCACCCTCGGCCAGTTGCGCGCCACCGCCAACTGGCACCGACTCGCCCGCGAATGGCTCTACGACGAACCCTCACAGACCGAAACCGGCCGGATGATCGAGCAGTGGCGCCAGGGTCCGGGTGATCATCCCGGTCGATAGAATCCGCCCATGAACACTGTGCTCGGCCGCACGGCCGACCGGATCCTGGTGACGATCACGGCCGCGGCCGCGGCCACCACCCTCGGCCTCGCTACCGCCGGCGCCCACCCCGCCCCCCGCGAACAGTTCCAATCGGCGGCAGGCACCGAAGGCCTCGACCCCGCCCTCGCCGCGGCTTACACCCTGGCCGAACAGCAGGCACACGCCGAGGACGTGCCACTGTCGGTCACCTCCGGCTACCGCACCTACGAGCAGCAGCAGTGGCTCTGGCAAGACGGCCTCGCGACCTACGGCAGCCCCGACGAAGCCCGCCGCTGGGTCCTGCCACCCGAGGAATCCACCCACGTCTCCGGCCACGCCGTCGACGTCGGCCCCCAGGTGGGCGCACAGTGGCTCGAGGCCAACGGCAACCGCTGGGGCCTGTGCCGCACCTTCGACAACGAATGGTGGCACTTCGAGCTGGCCACCGCTCCCGGCGCCCCGTGCCCGCCCCGCGTGCCGGACGCGAGTCAGCGCTAGATCTCTCGATCGACCGTCGAGGTCCCCGACCGACGTGGCAGTGCACCTGCGCGCACTGCCACATCCGGTCAGCGGAGTTCGGCGAAAAATGTCCGGATGTCGGCGACGTGGGCGGCGGGTTGCTCCATGGCGACGAAGTGGTTGCCCGGATTTTCGGCCGGCCAGTGGGTGATCTTGTTGCCGCGGTCGGCGAGGGTGCGCATGAGCGGTGAACCGCCGCCGTAGACGCCGGTCGGCACCAGGTTCTGGTCGGTGGGCCAGCCGAAACCGCCCTCGCGCAGTCCGTCGTACATCGGCCAGGACGAGGTGCCGGTGGTCTGGGTGAACCAGTACAGGGCGATGTTGGTGAGCAGGTGGTCGCGGTCGATCACGTCTTCGGCGCGCTCGGCCGTGTAGGCGAAATCCTGGAATTTCTGCATCATCCACGCCAGCAGTGCGACCGGTGAATCGTTCCAGCCGAGCGCGAAGGTCTGCGGCGCCGCCCGCAGCAGGGCGTGGTGGTCGACGCCGCCGGTCATCCACTGCTGCATTTGTGCCCACTGCGCGCGGTCCTCGGCCGACATCGCGGGGACGTCGGCCTCGGTCGGCATGCCGATCCCGCCGTCGAGGTGCACGCCGATCACGTGTTCCGGTGCGGCCAGCGCCATTTCCGGTGCGACATAGGCGCCGAGGTCGCCGCCCTGGGTGCCGTAGCGGTCGTACCCGAGACGATCCATCAGGGTGGCCCACATCCGCGCGACTCGTGCCGTGGTCATGCCGGTTTCGCGCGGTGACGCCGAGAAGGCGAAGCCGGGGACGGACGGGATCACTACGTCGAAGGCGAGCGCGGGGTCGAGGCCGTGGGCGCGCGGGTCGGTGAGCGGCCCGATGGTGCGGGTGAATTCGACGAACGAGTTGGGCCAGCCGTGCGTCAGGAGCAGCGGCACCGCATCCGGCTCGGGCGAGCGGACGTGCACGAAATGCACATCGAGGCCGTCGATCTCGGTGACGAACTGCGGATAGGAATTGAGCGCCGATTCCTGTGCGCGCCAATCGAAATCGTCGGCCCAATACTGCGCCAGTTCGCGCAGATACGCGGTGGGGGCGCCGCGTTCCCACCCCTCGCCCGGCAGTTGCGCCGCCCAGCGCGCCCTGCTCAGCCGATCGCGCAGATCATCGACGTCGGCCTGGGGGATGTCGATGCGAAACGGGCGGATGGTGGTCATCGGGACTCCTCGTTGTCGGTGTGCTTGCGACGCTATCGGCCATCTAGGACAGTTCCGGTCCTAGATATGCGCGAGAATCGAGAACATGACCGATACCGCTGCCCGCCTGCTCCGTCTGCTGTCTCTGCTGCAGGTGCCACGCGAGTGGCCCGGCAGCGAACTGGCCGACCGGCTCGGCGTCACCGACCGGACCGTGCGACGCGATATCGACCGGTTGCGCGAGCTGGGCTATCCGGTGGTCGCCGCGATGGGCGCGGCAGGCGGATACCGGCTCACCGCAGGCTCGGCGTTACCGCCGTTGATCCTGGACGCGGACGAGGCGGTCGCCGTCGCGGTCGGGCTGAGAGTCGCTGCGGGGCAAGCGATTGCGGGAATCGAAGACGCCTCGGTGCGAGCCTTGACCAAACTCGAGCAAGTCCTGCCCGCGACACTGCGCCGACGGGTGCGCGTGGTCGCGACGGCGGTCACGGTCAGGGCGGGCGAGGGCCCGACCGTCGACCCGGAGGTCCTCACCACCCTCGCCGCCGCCGTCACCAACCGAGAACGCCTGCGTTTCACCTACCGCGACGCCACCGGCACCGAATCCCGCCGCCACACCGAACCCGCGGGCGTCGCTGCCGCGGGCCGCCGCTGGTACCTCGTCGCCTATGACCTCGACCGCGACGCCTGGCGCACCTACCGAGCCGACCGCATCGCAAACCCCCACCCCACCGGTGCTCGCAACACCCCGCGAGACCTACCCGCCGCCGACCCTGCCGACTACGTCGCAGGCCGCCGAACCGATTGGGCCACCCCCGAATTCCACGTCGATGTCGTCATCGACGCACCCCATGGCCGAATCGCAGGCCGCCTCGGCGAAGAACCGGACACCCTGCGCCCCGACACCGACACCACCTGCCGCCTCACCGCCACCCGAGACGACGACCCCGCCTGGCTCGCCATCCAGTTGATGTCGTTGGCAGTACC
>JACIXH010000094.1 GCA_014360565.1 Nocardia sp. | reverse complement strand
CCCCCCCCCCCCCCCCCCCCCCCCCCCCCCCCCCCCCCCGCCCCCCCCCCCCCCACGGCCTATCCGAGCGAGGGCGGCGACACGTGGCGGCCGGGGTCTGGCGCACTAGCGGTGCGCCCGGCGGAGTTCGCGGGGATCGACGACGCGTGCGAAGAATTTCTGCGGGCGATCACGCGGATTCGGGCGCTCGCCGTCGAGGTCGGCAATCACACGTATTGGGGCCTGGGTGAGGGCAACCACCAACTGATATCCGCTACCGCATTGGTGACGCGGTTGCGTTCGGTGGCAGGTGCGGAGGAGAACAGCATCGCCGCTGTCCTGGATGCGCATGCGCGGATTATCGACGATCTTCGACAGTCGTTCCGTAGCGTCCATGATCGGATCGTGCATGCCGACGAGGAGTGGGGCCGTCAGCTCAATTCGATGGATTTCGCAGCGGGACAACATATTCCGTCACTTTGCGAGCCGACATGACCGGGCGCGACAAACCAGGCCTTCCAGTGGGTACCAGCCATCGGGGTGTCCCCGGCGGCGGAGAAAACACTCATTCGTGGCGACACGGAGAGATCGTCGCAGCGTTCACGCCGCTCGAAGTGACCGGTGCCATGGCGCAGGCTGAGATGTTCGAACAGATCGTGCAGTGGTGGGATGACGGGCTGCGCGCTTTCCGGTACGCGGTGGGCGAGTCGCTTGCGCAGGCCTGGTCCAGTGCGGGAGCAACGGCGGCGGGTTCCGCGGTCGACGCGTATCTGGCGCAGGCGAGCGATCTGAGTGTGGCACTGGGGAAGTTGCCGGATGTCGTTCGGGCGGCGGCCGAAGCGATTGTCGCGACCAAATACGCGATTCCGCCGCTTGTTGTCGTCGAGGCAGGCTCGTCGTCGGGGGTTGGTGGGGTCGGCGCGGTTCCGACCACAGGCCCCCGCCCGGGTTCGGTGTCATCGTCGAACGAAGCGGTGCACGGTCGGATTTCTGCCGCGGCGCACGGTGCGGCCTCGAACGCGGAAGAGGATGCGCAGGCGCAGATGCGGCGGCGGTATGTGCTGCCGTTCGGCGAGCTGATCGACCGTATCCCGTTGCTTCCCATGCCGGTTCAGCCTTTCGGCTCAGTGGGTGATTCCGGCGATCGGCGCATACTGAACGACAGGACGGAGTGGTTGCCAGACCGGAGAACGGCGGTTTCGGCGGTCGATGCGGACCCATTCGCAGAGGTCGGGCGGACCGGATCCGCCACTGTCGGAGCAGGCTCACCGCCCGCTGAGGCGGTAGATGAATCAGAATCGGCGAAGCTCGGCGCTCACCGAACTGGCGATTCGCGCATCGGCTGGGGCACAGTCGCCGACGGGTCTGGCGATGGCGACCACGGACCGGCCGACGCGGGCACTGGGCTGGCAGAAGCAGACGGCGAGCCGGCCGTAGCAAACGGTGAACCAGCCGAAGCAGACCGCGAGCCGACGAAATTTGACACTGGCTGGGCGGACCCCGAAGGCGGCGGACAGAACCTCGATGGCGATGCGGCGACTCGATCAACGGCGCTCGACGGCGGCGACCGGGATGAGGCAACCAGCCCACGTGCGGATCGCACGGTGACCGCATCGGCAGAGCCGGACCATGTTGTGGCGGGTGGTCTGGCGCAACCGGGTGGCGCTACGGCGGGCGGGTTCGCGCAGCCAACCGGCTCTACGCCGGCGCCCTCCGGACCTCTGGGTATCACTGGGGCGGGTGGCGCAGGCGCGTCGGTACCGAGCGGCGCAGGCATATCGGCACCAAGCGGCCCAGGTCTGTCGGCACCGGGTGGCGCGGGCGTATCGGTGCCGGGCGGCGCGGGCCTGTCGGTACCGAGCGGCGCAGGTTCATCCACATCCGCTGGAGCGAATTCGGGTGCGGCCGTCGATCCGGCTGGCGCCTCGGCCGGACGCGGTTCGCCGGCCAGGACCTACACGGGCCTCTCGTGGCCCACGGCGGGCACGGAGGGTATCGGTGCACGAGTGTCGGGGGGTGATGGGCCGCGCTATTCGCCGACGAGCCAGTACGACGCGCAGCGGCCAGGGGCCGGGCAGAGTGTTCCGGGCGCGACGGGCTCCGTGATCGGTGCCGATCCGCCGACGGGGCATACGTCGACCCGATCGGTCGATCGCTACATCCACGGCGTCGCGGTGCGACAGCCCCCACTGGAACAAGCCGAGGAGGCAGTGCGCGGGCTACCGGAGTATCTGATCACGGTGAAGAACGCCGAGGAACTGCTCGGCGAACCACGGCCGACGATTGCCGGCGGGGTGATCGGTGGAGATGGACTCGTGACCGACGAGCTACGCTCATCGGTAGCTCGGGGCTGACGGCGATGTCAGCGATCCGAGCGAGCCCCGGCGGTGGCCACCCGCATCGGGGTGGCCGGTGCCGGATCAGACGCGGGCAGCCGCGCCACAGCGGGCGGCAGAGTCGGGCGCGCCGACCTCTTTGCCCGCGAGGGCGTCGAGACCGAGCATCGCCAGCAGCGACGTGCAGTCTTCGGCGTCGTTCGAGTGCGAAGCGACCGTCCGCGCGGCGACCGCGCACTGACGAGCGGTCTCCGCCTTCTCGGCGGAGCGCGCTTCGGCGAATTCGCTCTGCTCGTGGACGAGGGTGATGTGCCGTTCGGTGGACATATAACTCCCTAGGATCAAACTGAAGCCTACGCCTCTAATCGTTATCTTCCACCCCGAACCCACCGAACATACCCTTAGAGCACCCCCATCCTCCAGGGCTCTCACCAGGTGTGCATTGGTTTGATACCCCACGATGACCGGGCATTCTTTGTTTCTGATCCCAAGCCCGAAAAATCTCGAAATTCAGATCACGATGACATCACCGCCGCGCGATTCCTTCCCGTCCCGGCGGTGCTGATTCGGGGCGTGGAAAGGCGGTGGATCAGTCGAGCAGATCGCGGACGATGCCGTCGGCGAGCAGGCGTCCCCGGTCGGTGAGGACCAGGCGGTCGCCGGCGATCCGGGCGAGGCCATCGGCGAGGACGCGGTCGAGGGCAGGGGTCGCCGAGGCGGCGAGATCGGCCAGCGGGAGGCCGGTGCGGAGGCGGACGGTGAGCATGAGGTGTTCGGTGTAGCGCTCTTCGTCGGTGAGGGCCTCCCAACCAGCGGCGGGCAAGCCGCCGAGAGCGACGCGGTCGGCGTAGCGGGCGGGGTGCTTGACGTTCCACCAGCGAACGCCGCCGACGTGGCTGTGGGCGCCGGGGCCCGCGCCGAGCCAGTCGCCGCCGTCCCAGTAGCCGAGGTTGTGATGGCAGCGCGCGGAATCGTCGGCGGCCCAATTCGATACCTCGTACCACGTCAGACCGGCGGCGGCGAGGCGGTCATCGATGCGTTCGTAGCGGGCGGCGAGGACATCGTCGTCAGGCGCGGGCAGTTCACCACGACGGACCTTGCGCGCGAGCGCGGTTCCGTCCTCGACGATCAGGGAGTAGGCAGAAACATGATCGACACCGGCGGCCAGCACCGCGTCCAGACTCAGGTCGAGATCGGCATCGGTCTCGCCGGGGGTGCCGTAGATCAGATCGAGGTTCACGTGATCGAACCCGGCCGCGCGCGCCTCTTTCGCCGCGGCGACCGCGCGACCCGGCGTGTGCGTGCGATCGAGCACCTTCAGCACATGCTGAGCGGCGGACTGCATGCCCAGCGAGATCCGGGTGTATCCGGCCGAGCGAAGTCGCTCGAAGAAGGCGGGCGAGGTGGATTCCGGGTTGGATTCGGTGGTCACTTCAGCGTCGGCCGCCAGCGTGAAATTCGCGCGCACGGCATCGAGAACCGCGGCCAGCCCGTCACCACCGAGCAGCGACGGCGTTCCGCCGCCGACGAAGATGGTCGATACCTCGGGGGTCGCGCTCGGGAGGGCGCCGAACTCGGCCGCGGCGGTCGCGAGTTCGCCGCGCAATGCCTCCAGCCACGACTGGGGCGATGCCGAAGTACCCAGTTCGCCCGCCGTATAGGTGTTGAAGTCGCAGTATCCGCAGCGTGTGGCACAGAACGGCACATGCACGTACACCCCGAACGCGCCGCCACCGAAATCGCGCAGCACCGGCCGATCGGCATCGGCCGGTCTCACGCCGGGAATCCCGGAAGCAGCGCTGGTAGTCACCCCTCCAGTCTGCCGGGCGCTGGTCGAGCGCCCCGCCCGGCCCCTGACCGACACCGAGCACCCGAGGTGATCACGCGGCCATCTGTGCGCGATCGGCGCCGGTCACCGGCGCGACGTCTACCGGGTCGCACCGCCCGCTGGCGCGGTGCGGGCATGTCAGTCGGTCACGACGGGAGTGTTCTGGTTGGCGGTGAGCACCCAGGCGCCGTCTTCCTTGGTCATCACATACATCGGCGTGCCCTGACCGGACAGCTCCCCGTCGACAGTGAAGTAGCTCTGACGGATCTTGACGGCGGCGACGTCGGGACGAAGGAACAGCACGTGCTCGACCTCGTAGGTCGCGGTGCCGTGCGTCGTGGCGCCGGGCAGCACCTGCGCGGTGAACTCGGCGATGGCCGGGCGGCCGAACAGCCGCTTGCCATGCCCGGTGGTCCAGATCGCGTCTTCGCGGAACACTGCGACGAATTCGTCGGCCAGCTCGTTGGCCTGGGCGTGCGCGATGGTGTCGACGACGGCGCGAATAGCCGCGACTTCGGTATCGAGATCGTCGGGAGTCCGGCCGGTGACAGTGACGTCGTTGCTCATGCCACTACTGTGCAACCTCGAGCACGCTCGAGGTCAATCGAGCTGTGCGGCACCGCACACGAGCCGCCGCACGCGTATCACAGTCGCTTTCAGTCGATGAACTATGACCCCCGTCACAGAACAGGACGGCCGTCCAGGGAATTTCCCCCAAAAGTGCGGGAAATATCTCCTTGCGGTCGGAACGACCCGGTTGACGTGGCACAATAACCACATGCACGCAACTGGAGTACGACTCGTGGCCCGTCGCCACGTCGACTTCCAGCGTGTCTGCAGCGCCTGTTGTCGGCCCGGTTTCCACCGGTAGCGCAGCGGCGTCCACGCCCGGGTATCCCCCGGTGCCTTCGACTTTCATCGGCCCGCTGACTCCCCTGACGCGAGCCAGTCCCTCGCGCCTTCAGCACGGATGTCCCATCACCCCGCAGGAGCGACCCCCATGACGTCGAGCACCGACGCCGGTTCGACCGAACAGTCGACGGCGCAGGCCCGCACTGAGCGCATCGCTGCCCAGCGCCCGGCCCGCCCGAGCACCGATGCCCCGGTCGCGCCGCGCGCCCGCACCGGCAAGCCGGTCCGTCGCCGGTCCGAAGGCCAGTGGGCCCTCGGCTACCGCGAGCCACTGAACCCGAACGAGCAGTCCAAGAAGGACGACAACCCGCTCAACGTGCGCGCGCGCATCGAGAACATCTACGCCAAGGGCGGCTTCGACTCGATCGACAAGGCCGACCTGCGTGGCCGCTTCCGCTGGTGGGGTCTCTACACCCAGCGTGAAGAGGGCTACGACGGCAGCTTCACCGACGACGACAACGTCGACCTGCTCGAAGCCAAGTACTTCATGATGCGGGTGCGCTGCGACGGCGGGGCGTTGAGCACCGCCCAGCTGCGCACCATCGGGCAGATCTCCACCGAGTTCGGCCGCGACACCGCCGACCTGTCCGATCGGGAGAACGTCCAGTACCACTGGATCGAGGTCGAGAACGTCCCGGAGATCTGGCGTCGGCTCGAGTCGGTCGGTCTGCACACCACCGAGGCGTGCGGCGACTGCCCGCGCGTAGTGCTGGGTTCGCCGCTCGCGGGCGAGTCGCTCGACGAGATCATCGACCCGACCTGGGCGATCGACGAGATCGTCAAGCGCTACATCGGGAAGAAGGAGTACTCGAACCTTCCCCGCAAGTTCAAGACCGCGATCTCGGGCCAGCAGGATGTGGTGCACGAGATCAACGACGTCGCCTTCATCGGCGTGAACCACCCCGAGCACGGCCCCGGCCTCGATCTGTGGGTCGGCGGTGGCCTGTCCACCAACCCGATGCTGGCTCAGCGCGTCGGCGCTTTCGTGCCGCTCGAAGAGGTCCCCGATGTATGGGAAGCGGTCGTCTCGCTCTTCCGCGATTACGGCTACCGCCGCCTGCGCACCAAGGCCCGCCTGAAGTTCCTGATCAAGGACTGGGGCATCGAGAAGTTCCGGCAGGTGCTCGAGGACGAGTACTTGAAGCGCAAGCTCATCGACGGTCCCGCTCCTGAGCAGCCGGCCAAGCCGATCGACCACATCGGCGTGCAGAAGCTGCGCAACGGCCTGAACTCCGTCGGCTTCTCCCCCATCGCGGGTCGCGTGTCGGGCACCATCCTGAGCAAGGTCGCCGACGCCGCCGAGAAGTACGGCTCGGATCGCATCCGCTTCACTCCGTACCAGAAGCTGATCGTCCTCGACATCGCCGACGACCAGGTCGACGCGCTGATCGACGAGCTCGAACCGCTCGGCCTGCAGGCCCGCCCGTCGGTCTGGCGCCGAAACCTGCTGGCGTGCAGTGGCATCGAGTTCTGCAAGCTCTCCTTCGTCGAGACCCGCAAGCGTTCGCAGGTGCTCGCGCCGGAACTCGAGCAGCGCCTCGCCGACATCAATGCCGAACTCGACGTGCCGATCACCATCAACATCAACGGCTGCCCGAACTCGTGCGGCCGGTCCCAGATCGCCGATATCGGCTTCAAGGGCCAGCTCGTCGATGACGGCACCGGGAATCAGGTGGAGGGTTTCCAGGTTCATCTCGGTGGCAGCCTCGGCCTGGACAGCGCGTTCGGCCGAAAGTTGCGTCAGCACAAGGTGACCAGCGTCGAGCTCGGTGACTACATCGATCGCGTCGTCCGCAACTTCGTCAAGAACCGGGAAACCGGTGAACGCTTCGCGGTGTGGGCGGTTCGCGCCGACGAGGCCGACCTCCGATAGTCGATGAGGAGATCCCCACTGTGACAACGAATCTCGCGGCAAAACTGTCCGAAGACGAACTGCGCGCACTCGCCGAGCAGGGCGCGGCCGAGCTGGGCCCCGACGCCTCGCCCGCCGACCTGATCGCCTGGACCGATCGCAACTTCGGCAACGGCTACATCGTCGCGTCGAACATGCAGGACGGCGTGCTGGTCCACCTGGCCGCGCAGACCCGCCCCGGCGTAGATGTGCTGTTCCTCGACACCGGCTACCACTTCGCCGAGACCATCGGCACCCGGGACGCGGTCGAGGCCGTATACGGGGTGAACGTGGTCAACGTCCGGCCCGACGCCACCGTCGCCGAGCAGGACGAGCTCATGGGTAAGGATCTGTTCGCCCGTGACGCCGCCGAGTGCTGCCGGCTGCGCAAGGTCGTGCCGCTGAAGAGGTCGCTGAGCGGCTACAACGCGTGGATCACCGGCATCCGCCGCGTCGAGGCGCCCACCCGCGCCAACGCGCCGCTGATCTCGTTCGACGAAGGCTTCGGCCTGGTGAAGATCAATCCGATCGCGCCGTGGTCCGACGACGAGATGCAGGCCTACATCGAGGCCAACGGAATTCTCGTCAATCCCCTGGTGGAGGAGGGTTACCCGTCCATCGGCTGCGCACCGTGCACGCGCAAGCCCGAGCCGGGATCCGATCCGCGCAGCGGCCGCTGGGCCGGTATCGCCAAGACCGAGTGCGGATTGCACCAATCATGACTATCACCGGGAGTGAGCCTGTGAGTACCAACACCACCGAACGCGAACTCGGCCTGTCCGAGTTCGACACCCTCGCGGCGCTGGAATCCGAGGCGATCCATATCTTCCGTGAGGTCGCGGGCGAGTTCGAGCGCCCCGTGATCCTGTTCTCCGGCGGCAAGGACTCGACCGTCCTGCTGCACCTGGCGCTCAAGGCCTTCTGGCCCGCGCCGCTGCCGTTCTCCCTGCTGCACGTGGACACCGGCCACAACCTCGACGAGGTGCTCGAGTTTCGCGACAAGATCGTGGAGCGCTACGGCCTGCGCCTGCACGTCGCCTCGGTCGAGGAGTATCTGGCCGACGGCCGACTGACCGAGCGCCCCGACGGCATCCGCAACCCGTTGCAGACGGTGCCGCTGCTCGACGCGATCACCGAGCACCGCTTCGACGCGGTCTTCGGCGGCGGGCGCCGCGACGAGGAACGTTCGCGCGCCAAGGAGCGGATCTTCTCGCTGCGCAACGCGTTCGGCCAGTGGGATCCGAAGCGCCAGCGTCCCGAGCTGTGGAACCTCTACAACGGCAAGCACGCTCCGGGTGAGCACGTTCGCGTGTTCCCGCTGAGCAACTGGACCGAACTCGATATCTGGCGCTACATCGCCCGCGAGGACATCGACCTGGCGTCGATCTACTACGCGCACGAGCGCCCGGTGTACTCCCGCGACGGCATGTGGATGACGCCCGGCGTGTGGGGCGGCCCGAACGAGAACGAGGTCCTGGAGACCCGTTCGGTGCGCTACCGCACCGTCGGCGACGGTTCCACCACCGGCGCCATCATCTCCGACGCCGCCGACAACCAGGCCATCCTGGCCGAGGTCGCGGCGTCACGACTGACCGAACGTGGTGCTACTCGCGGCGACGACCGTGTCTCGGAAGCCGCCATGGAAGACCGCAAGCGAGAGGGTTATTTCTGATGTCCGACCTATTGAGGCCTGCCACCGCCGGTTCTGCCGACGACCATGGGCACAGCCACCTCGGCCGGACGGGAGCGCACCAGTGAGCGACCTCCTTCGCCTGGCCACCGCCGGTTCTGTCGACGACGGCAAGTCAACCCTGGTCGGACGGCTGCTCTACGACACGAAGTCCGTGCTCGCCGATCAGATCGACGCGGTCACTCGCGCCTCGGTCGACCGTGGTCTGTCGACGCCGGATCTGTCGCTGCTGGTCGACGGCCTGCGCGCCGAGCGTGAGCAGGGCATCACCATCGACGTGGCGTACCGCTACTTCGCCACGCCCAAGCGGTCTTTCGTGCTCGCCGACACCCCGGGACACGTGCAGTACACGCGCAACACGGTCTCCGGTGCGTCCACCGCGCAGCTGGTGATCCTGCTGACCGACGCGCGCAAGGGCGTCATCGAGCAGACCCGCCGTCATGCCGCGGTGCTCGCACTGCTCGGCGTGCCGCGCCTGGTGCTGGCGGTGAACAAGATCGACCTCGTCGACAACCCGGCCGAGGTGTTCGCCGAGATCTCCGCCGAGTTCAACGAGCTCACCTCGAAGCTGGGCTGGGCCACCGAGGACGTCATCGAGATCCCGGTCTCGGCGCTGCACGGCGACAATATCGCCAGCCGTTCCGAGAACACCCCGTACTACACCGGCCCTTCGCTGATCGAGCATCTGGAATCCGTTCCGGTGGACGCTGATTCGACCGGCACGCACGCACTGGGTCTGCGTTTCCCCGTGCAGTACGTGATCCGTCCGCGCACCGCCGAGTACCCCGATTACCGGGGCTACGCGGGTCAGATCGCGGCCGGTTCGGTCTCGCCCGGTGACGAGATCGTGGTGCTGCCCTCGGGCAAGAAGACCACCGTCGAGCGCATCGACACTCCCGACGGTGAGCTGGCCGTCGCACAGGTCGGGCGCAGCGTGACGCTGATCCTGGCCGACGAGGTCGACATCTCGCGCGGCGACATCATCGCCTCGGTGCACGACGCACCGGAGTCGATCGACACCTTCGACGCGACCGTGTGCTGGCTCGGCGACAAGGGACTGCGTCCCGGCGCCCGGCTGCTGCTCAAGCACGGGGCCAAAACGACCCAGGCCATCGTCGGCGCGCTGGTGGAGCGTTTCGACGAGCAGACACTGACCGCACAGCCGAGCCCGGAGTCGTTGGAGCTCAACGACATCGGCCGCGTATCACTGCGGCTGGCCGAGCCGATCCCGGCCGACGACTACCGCACCAACCGGCACACCGGCTCGTTCCTGCTGATCGACCCCGCCGGTGGCAACACCCTCGCGGCCGGCCTGGTCGGCGACGTGCTGACTTCGGTCGAGGTCGGTACCACGGTCTGATGTATCGCCTGCCCGCTCCGCCGCGTGGTGCCGTTTCGGCGCCGCGCGGCGCAAGCGGGCCCGCGTTGATCGCGGTCGCCCATGGCAGCCGTGATCCGCGTTCGGCGGCGACCATGGCGGCAGTGGTCGCCGAAGCTGCGGCCGCCCGGCCAGACGTGCCGGTCCGGCTCGCCTTCCTGGATCTGAGCGTGCCCTCGATCGACGAGGTGGTCGACGAGCTCGCCGCCCGTGGCCACACCGATGTGATCGTCGTCCCGCTGTTGCTGGGTAACGCTTTTCACGCCCGCGTCGACCTGCCGGCCCTGCTGGCCGATGCCACCCGCCGCCATCCCCACCTGCGACTGACCCAAGCAGCGGTTCTCGGCCCCGATCCCCTGCTCATCTCGGCCCTCGCCGATCGAGTCGCGACCGCGTGCGGCCACACGCCGCCGATCGCGTCGGCCTCGAGAACAGTTCGCTCCACGGGGTCGGCGAACACCCCCGCGACGACACCGATGGCAGCGCCGACCGGTCTGGCACCGCTGAGTGTGGTGTCGCCCGCCGGCGAATCGATGGGCGATCCGCTGCTGGGGATCGCCGTCGCCGCTGTCGGTTCACGCGATGCCGCGGCCAATCGCCGCACCGCGGTGGTAGCGAGGCGGCTCGCGACCCTGACCGGCAATCCGACCGAAATCTGCTTTGCCACAGTCGAACCCGGTATCGAACGGGCGCTGCATCAACTGCGCACGCGCGGAGCCGAACGCATCGTGGTGGCGCCGTGGTTCCTGGCGCCCGGCCTGCTGACCGATCGACTGGTCGCCGCCGCGCCCTCGGTGGTGCATGCCGAGGTCATCGGAGCCCACTCCGGGCTTGTCGACGTGATCTGGGCGAGGTACGACAACTCCCTCGCCACCGATCTCGAACTCTCCGCCTGATTCCAGCCTGATCCCGACCACGAGGTCCGCCGGAGCTCATACACCGGCCTCCCGCCCAGTTCGCTGAGCCTGACGCACGGAGGCCAGGCGATCGGAGCCGGGCTCGCCGAAGGCGGTCGGTTCCGCCTGATACCTCACGCGACCGCGCGACGGACCACACACTCGACGTTCGCGGCGAGTTCCAGCGTCCCGCCGATCCGCCGCCGGCGGTCGGGCAGCCACCGCCACCGCCGGTCGGGCTGCCACCACCGGTCAGGCCATCACCGCCGATCAGGCCGCCACCACCCTGGTCAGGCCATCACCACTCCGGTCAGGCCGCCACCGCCGATAGGGCCATCATCGCCGGTCGGACCGCCACCGCAGGTCGCACCGCCACCGCAGGTCGCACCGCCACCGCAGGTCGCACCGCCACCACAGGTCGCACCGCCACCGCAGGTCGCACCGCCACCGCAGGTCGGACCGTCACCACCGGGGCGACCGGCGGTGACGGATTGGCGGTGCGCGAGCAGTGACATGCACTCGGGTCGGCTCCCGCCTGCACCGCCGCTCGTGGTCGGCGGGCTCGGCGGCATCAACCCTTCGACGATCCTCATGGTTCAGATCACAGGGCGAGTTCACTGGACGTATACCCCCTGGGGGTATATAATCGACGTAACGCACAGCGAACTGAGAGAGGCGAAACAATGACCACCAACGCCCACGCCGGACATACCGACCACGCCGCCGAAAACGCCGGCAATCAGCTGAACGACACTGCGGCCGCGATCGATACCAATGGTCATGCGGCACCGGCCGATCACGGACACCACGCCACCGCAAGCACGCTCACGCACGGGACCGCCGGGAACACCAACGGCGATACCCAGACCGAACACGCCCGCAACGCCACACCGAGCCACGCCGCGCACGCGAAGCGCGACAGCGACACCGGACAGACGGACGGGCACGGTAGCCATGCCGACCACGCCGCGCACGCGAAGCACGACGGCCACACCGAACAGGCGGGCGCGCACGGTGGCCACGACGCGCACGGCGGCGCGCACGCGGGGCATGCCGGCCACGCCGCAGGATTGCCCGGTGGACTGCAGATCACGCAGGACGGCTACACCCTCGACCTCGAGACCTCGATCAGCGAGCCGGGCGGGATCGACTTCCGGTTCCGGATTCTCGGGCCGGACGGGTCGGCGGTGACCGAGTTCGACGCGATTCACGACCGTGAGCTGCACTTGATCGTGGCACGGCGGGAGTTGACCGGGTTCTGGCATGTACACCCGCAGCGCGAAGCGGACGGCACCTGGGCGATTCGGTTGGATCTGCCCGAGGCGGGGGCCTACCGGGTGTTCACCGATATCGCGCCGCGAGCCCTCGGGCGCACGATCACCCTCGGTGCCGATCTGGCGATCGCGGGACACTATGCACCGCAACCGGTTCCGGCCGTAGCCCGTGCGACCGAGATCGACGGCTACGAGGTGACCGTGGACGGCGAATTGCGCGCCGAAGGCGATCTGCTGACGCTCACCGTGCGCAAAGACGGCGAGCCGGTGACGGATCTGCAGCCTTACCTGGCGGCCTTCGGTCACCTCGTGATCCTGCGCGCCGGGGACCTCGCCTACGTCCACGTTCACCCCAACGGCGAGCCCGGCGACGGGATCACCCCCTCCGGCCCCGAAATCTCCTTCCACACAGTGGTTCCGGGTCCGGGTACCTACCGGCTGTTCCTCGACTTCAAGCACCACGACGTCGTCCGCACTGCCGCCTTCACCCTCACCACCACCTGGTAGCGAGCCCACGAATACAGCCACACCAGTGGTCACAGAGTGGCTCCCTCGGACCCAACGGCCCTCTCACATCGAGCGCGGAACCAGCGCCGTCACCCTCACCGGTGGCGGCGCTGTCCTGTTCCACAGCCCTTCAGACTGACTCAGAGGAAGATCGGCGATGTCGCGGCGCGGCCGAATTCGTCAGTTCCCGACGAGCCGCGCCCGCGCTCTGGCGATCACCGATCGATAATCGCGCTCAACGAGGTATTGCGAGCGGCGGCAACCGCATTCGACGCGGCACTCACCGAGTTGTGGAATCACCCGATGCAGTCACGACCCGACGCGATGAGCGCGGGTCTCATCCACTCCGCCACGAGCGGGCAGGCGATTCTGGCGAGCGCGGTGGTGGAGTCGCTGCCTCGCGTCTCGACGGGTCCCAGTGGATTCCGGCACTCAGCTGTTGTTGCGCACCAGCTCAGTGCCCAGGGCCACCAGCTCCGATCGCACCTCGGCCGGTCCCGTCACCTCGACGTCGGCACCCCAGCCCGCCAGTTGCCGCGCGAGCATCTTCGCGGTGTCGGCGGTGATCTGGGCTCGCACCCGACCGTCCGGCGCCGGGCCGAGCAGCGTGCAGTTGCGACCCTGCTGGTCGGCGAGGATGGGGGCGAGATCGGCGGAGACCAGGACCGTCGCCGACGCGGCGGCACGGCGGCCCTCCATCCGCTCGACGATCCGGGACCACTCCGCTTGCAGGTCGAAATCGATCGGCCGAACCGCGGGTTCATCGAGTGCGACGACGTCGGTGATGCGGTCGAGCCGGAAGGTTCGCTGACCACGGTCGGTACCCGCGAGCAGATACCAGACCGTTTCCTTGTCGACCAGACCCCACGGATCGATCGTGCGGACCGTCCGTTCGCCCTTGCGTAGATACTCGATGCGTACGCGGCGGCGATCCACCACCGCGCGCTGGAGGTTCTCGAGTACCGCGGGCGCCTGTGGGTCCGCTCGCCCCCAGCGGGCCGGATCGACGACAACGGCATCGGCCGCGGCGACCGCATCGGCGCGAAAGGTGTGCGGCAGCGCTCGAACCAGTTTGCGCAGAGCGAATTTCAGCTCGGGTGCGGCCTGAGCAGCGGGGCCCGCGAGCAGGAACAGCGCCCTGGTCTCCCCCGCGGTGAGCCCGGACAGGTCCGTGCGCGCGCCGCCGATCAGCGACCAACCGCCCCCGCGACCCGATTGCGGGTAGACCGGGATGCCCGCGGCCGACAACGCCTCCAGGTCACGCCGGGCCGTCGCCACCGAGACTTCGAGCTCGGTGGCGACCTGGGCTGCGGTCACCCGCCCCCGCGCCTGCATCAACAACAGGGTGGCCACCAGTCTGTCTGCTCGCATACTCGGTAATTCTGCCGAACAAAGTGCTCATTCGGTGAGCACTTTGGCTGGCAAGGTCGTCTTCACACAGAAACGACAACCGAATGGAGCAGACATGCTGCGCGGAATGGCCACCACCACCTACTACGCCGACGATCTCACCGCCGCCAAGGACTGGTACGCCGAGTTCCTAGGCATCGAACCGTATTACGAGGTTCCCGGTGGGTACTACGAGTTCCGGCTGGGGCCGTTGCAGGCGGAACTGGGAATCATCAACCGCGCGTATGCCCCATCGGGCGCGCGCAACGCGCCGGGCGGCGGTGGAGTGGTGTTCTGGCAGGTCGACGATCTCGCGGCCACCTTCGCCCGGCTGCTCGAGCTCGGCGCGACGGAGTACGAGCCGATCACCGCACGTGGCGACGGTGCGGGCTTCGCGACCGCGGCGGTGCTGGATCCGTTCGGCAATGTCCTCGGAATCATGGCCAACCCGCACTACGTCGCGATGACCACGGCGACGTCGAGGTGAGGGAGCAAGCCGGCGCAGTTGCCGGCGGCGCAGGATGGCAGCGGCCCTACGACTGACCCGAGTTCGACACCCCACCGCGGCGACTCCAACCGAATTGACCCTGTTCGGGCCCGGTAGCGCTGACTGCGGCCTCAGGGCCGACTCGCGAACCGCCGGACCGCACCGCTCTGGGATGCAGGCAGGTCCGCGTCAGCAACTGGTGGCGAGCAAGCGCCCCCGGTGCTCGAGCTATCTGCCGCCGGAACCGGCAGCGTCCACCAACCGGCGGACCACACAGCCTCGGGCGCAGGCAGATCCGCGGTCAACACCGATAGCGAACAGGCTCCGGCGGTGCTCGAAGGATCCGCACCGTCAGCGCAGGCCAGCCAACGGATCATGTTGGAGCTCAGGGGGCTTCGCCACCAGCACCAGCAGCGCAAAAGCGCCTGTGGTGCTCGAATGGATCTGCCGTCGAACCGGCAGCGTCCATCGCGGCCACGGCCTCAGCAATTCGCCGCCGGGACCCGGCGGCGGTGATCGACGTGTGGCGCTCAGGCGAACCAGCGTTCGAGAACGGTGGCGACACCGTCCTCGCTCACGTCGCCGGTGACCTCGTCGGCCAGGGCGATGACATCGTCGGGCGAACCGGACATTGCTACCGAATGTGCTGCCCAGCGCAACATTTCGCGGTCGTTGAAGCCGTCGCCGATGGCCAGAGTGGCGTCGGCCTCCACGCCGAGGAGATGCCGGAGTTGCTCCAGCGCCCAGCCTTTGGAGACTCCGCGACGCGAGACGGTGAGCCATGGGCCGTACTCTCCGTGCACCCAGGAGGCGTCGGGAACGTCGAATGTCTGGAGCAGGCGCAACATTTCATCGGGGGTACCGTCGGGCCACCAGCCGTTGAGGCGCGGAGTCGGCATACTGCTCAGTTCGCGGTGGTCGACGAGCTGGAAGTCGCCGATCGAGAACTCGCCCGGCCCGTGCCCGGTCGCCCAGGTACCGACGCCCACCCGTTCCGCGGCGAAGACCATCGCCGGGAACAGGGCCCGCAGCGCGAGCACCGCCGGTCCGGGATCGAATGATTGGACCGCGACCGGCTGACCACGCGCTACGTCGATGTGCACTGCGCCGTTGGAGCACAACGCATGTCCCTCCGACAGCCCGAGCTCGCTGAGCACCGGCCGCGTGTCGAGCAGGGTGCGCCCGGTGGTGACCACAACATGGGCGCCCGCCGACACCGCCGCCCGTACCACCGTGCCCACTCGTGCGCTGATGCCGAACCCCGTCGACAGCAAGGTCCCATCCACATCGAGCGCGATCAGCTTCGGCGCTCCCCCAACTAAAGCCACGGACCTATTGTGCCCGCCCGCACCGACACCCACCTCTGTTTCCCCACCAGCAACGCCCGAACGCGCCGACTTGTCGGTCACTTCGAGATCGCTTCGTCGGCACGCACGTGGGATCGGACACCCATGGCCGATCAGTCAGCGGCGTGAGCCGCCGCCACCACCGCCGCCACCACCGCCACCGCCACTAGCGCCACCTGCGGAGCCACCCGACGACGTACCACCCGATCCACCCGAGGAGGCACCGCCCGACGACGTAGCGCTCGAGGAACCCCCGCTGTCCGATCCACCCGACGACGTGCCGCCGCCTGACGATGCACCGCCGGAGGAGGTTCCACCCGAGGAAGCACCACCGCCCGTCGAACCACCGCCCGAGGTGCCGCCACCTGTCGAACCACCACCCGAGGTGCCGCCACCTGTCGAACCACCACCCGAGGTGCCACCACCCGACGCGCCACCGCCTGTCGAACCACCCGATGCACCGCCACCGGCTGCACCACTATCGGCTCCACCACCACTGGACGTACCACCACCGCTCGACGCACCACCTCCGGACGTACCACCACCATCAGATGTGCCGCCACCACCGGTCGAGGTACCGCCACCGGACGTGCCGCCACCGGCCGTACCGCCGGAAGTTTCTGTACCGCTAGAGGTTCCACCGTCGGTAGAGCCACCCGATGTCTCCCCGCCGGTGGGTGTTCCGCCCGCGGTATCGCCGCCGGTCCCACCGGTCGAGCTACCTCCGTCGGAAGGTGTCGAGCCAGTGTCTGTTCCACCGGTCGCAGGCGAACCGCCGATATCGGTGGAGATGCCGCCCGTGCCCGGCGCCGGCGTCCCGTCGGTGGGAGCCGTAGTGCCACCGGTGCCGTCCGCAGGCGCGGTGCCCGGTGAAGGAGAGGTACCCGGAAGAGTGCCGGGAACGGTGGTGCCGGGCTCGGTCGGGGTGCCCGGTGCTTCGGGAACGCTGGGACCGGGGCCCGAGATCGGGCCGCCCCCGGGAAGTTCGGGTGCGCCGGGGTTCGTCGGCGTGTTCTGGGGTTGGGCGGCCTGCTGGCCGAAGGGTAATGGGTTGATGAAACGGGCCGGGTCGCCATAGGTGGTGCGGGCCAGGACAGGTGACTTGCAGTCGTTGCGGACGTCCTGATGCCCGGGTCCGCCGCGGTCGGCGCCGCTGCCGGTGAATCCGCCGGGTCGTGACTTTCCGCCGGGCGCCGACCCCGGGGCGATGAAATTCTCGTAGGCGCTGCGGGCCGCCGCCACGCCGGCTACCCGAACGCGGCCGGTGATCGGGTCGACATCGCTGATGAACCCGGAGGTTCGGGCGGCGAGCAGGTCGGCGCTCATGTCGTAGAGCAGCGCGTCGACCGGCGCGCCGAGAGCGGGGAACCGTTCGAGGACCGGCATCAGACCAGGATCGAAGGGACTGCCGAACACCGTCATCGCCGACATGGCGAGCGCGGAAACGACTGCCGCACTGGAGAACACCGCGACGTGCGGCACCGCGCCACCGCTCTGTTGTTCGGGCGCGAAGGTGCGGGCCGCCAAACCTGCCGCGCCCGCGGCGATCACCTGACCGGGGTCGGCGACCGTGACGAGCGGAACGCCGAGTTCGGCGAGGGTGCGCGCGACTTCGGGTGGGCGCGAGGCACCGCCGACGACGAGAATGCGCGAGAGGTCGGCCAGTCGCAGGCCCGCCGCGGACACGCTCTTGCTGACCAGCGGGAAGGTGTCGCGGATGTGCTCGGCGCGCAGCGCGTCGATGTTCACCATGGAGGTGAGGGTCTGGGTCGCCCGGCCCTGACCGGGTTCGCCCGCGTATCGAGCGACCATCTCGCCGAGCGGCTTGCCACCGAAATCGGTGGACCGCGTGGGTGTTCCGACCATCGGGTGGTGCGGCCAGTCGGGGCCGATCCGCAGCACGGTGAGATCGAGGCTGGTGGCACCCAGGTCGTAGACGAGCACGAAGCCCGGCTCCAGCGGACCACGATCGATCTCCAGCCATTCCGCGGCGGCGACCGGTTCGGGCACCAGCAGAACCTCGCCTGCGCCCGCCAGATGCAGCGCCTGGCCGAGTAACGAGACCTGCTTATCGGTGTACACCGCCGGATAGGTCAAGACGATCCCGGCAGGCGTCTCGGCCAGCTCGATCAGACCGGTGACCACCGCGGCGATCAGGTTGGTCGCCGAGTAGAACCGCCCGCCCATCACCATCGGCTCCAGCTCGCGGGTGAGGTCCGCGAAATCCGTGATCGCCGAAGCGAACTCGTTGATGGCGCCGATGCGGGGCCTGCCCGCCTCGTCGAATGTCAGTGCGGTGCGTCGTGTGCGCACCGCCGGTTTGGCCGGATCGTCGGCGACTACCGCCGAAATCGCATTGACCGCACCGATGCTCAAGCCCAGACCTCTGGTCATGTTTTTTGCTATCCCGTCAACGCACCGTGACCACGTCCAGCACGCGAGCGCACCATGTGGCCGCGGTCGTCTTCCAAACAGCTCGCCTAGATTAACTGGCACGTCGGCGAATTGCTGCCCGATTGATACGAAAACCGCAACCATGAGTCACCACAATGCTATTCACGCAGGTGAGGAAGTTGAACCTTAAATATCCACCCCCCTGAACGTCCGCTTCGGGATTCACAGACTCCGAGAGGCAGCTACCTGCGAGTAATCGGACACGACCCCTCTTAAATACATTCCCAAAGTTTGTTATCTAGGCCAATAGATACACTTACCGACTGGTAACCAATTCATTTACTACCGACTCGATTTCATTGATGACGAATTACCTTCCCGGACATCGAAGAAGACCCCGGTTTGATGACGCATCAACGCGGTGGCCGATTCCCGCCAGCACAGCCCAGCGCCCGGCGGTTGACTGAAAGAGCGGACAGACACCGGCTCCGCTCTCCGAAACACCCAGGGAAAGAAGGCACTACGCATGTCCACTCGATTCGCCGATCAGGTCGTTCTCATCACCGGCGCGGGCTCCGGCATCGGCAAGGCCGTCGCACTGCGAGTCGCATCCGAAGGCGCCGCGGTGGTACTCGGCTCGCGGGGCAAGGATCAGGGCGAGCAGGTCGCCGAGCAGATCAGGGCCGCGGGTGGACGCGCGCTGTTCGTCGCGACGGACGTCACCGTCGACGCCGACGCCGAACGGCTCACCCAGGCCGCGCTCACCGAGTACGGCCGCCTCGACGCGGCTTTCAACAATGCGGGCGCGGTCAACGCCTTCGGCCCGATCGCCCAGATCGACGACGCCTCGTGGCGCGCCGACATGGACCTGAACCTCGACGGCGTCTTCTACGGTCTGCGCCACCAGGTTCCGGCCATCATCGCCTCCGGTGGCGGCGCCATCCTCAACAACGCCTCCAACCTCGGCGTGGTCGGGATGGCGCAGGTGGCGCCGTACGTGGCGGCCAAGCACGCCGTCGTCGGCCTGACCAAGTCGGTCGCTCTCGAGACCGCGGCGGCGGGCGTTCGGGTCAACGCGCTGGTCTCCGGCGCGGTCGACACCCCGGCATTCCGTGCGTCGATGGGCGCGACGCCAGAGGGCGAGGCGGCCATCGCGGCGCTGCACCCGCTCGGCCGGATCGCCGCGCCCGACGAGATCGCCGCGGTGTGCGCGTTCCTGCTCAGCCGCGAGGCGTCGTTCGTCACCGGAGCAGCCATCGCGGCCGATGGCGGCTTCACCGCTCAGTAGGCGAAAACGAAAGGCCCGCAATGTCTTCCAGTGACATTGCGGGCCTTCGACAATCGAGGATCAGCCGCGAGCGAACAGCCGCTTCACCGAGCGTTCCCGCGGCACCGCGGCACCGCCGGGCACGGCCTGCGGGCGGCGGGCCCGCACGAGGCGGTCGAACTCGGACGCGTCGTGCGCGGGCGCACGCAGCTTGCCGCTGTTGAAGTCATCGGCGAGCTGCTGCACCGTTTCCTGCGCACACGACTTGTTGGTCCCGATGAAGCCGGTCGGGCCACGCTTGATCCAGCCGGTGACATACGTGCCGGGGAAGACCTCGCCGCCGGGCGCGGTGAGCACCCGACCCGCCTCGTTCGGGATCACCGCACGAACTTCGTCGAACGGCAGATCCGCGGTCGGCACGCCTCGGTAGCCGACCGAGGTGAGCACGACACCCGCCTCGAGCAACGTGGTATCGCCGGTCGGCGTGGCGGCCACGCGACCGGCGGCGTCGGTGACGAGCTCGGTGCGCTCGACCCGTACCCCGGTCACAGCGTCGGTGCCAACGATCTCCACCGGCGAGGACAGATAACGGAACACGATGCGCTTGCGCGCGCCGAACGGGCGATTCGCGACGCTGTGCAGCAGGCGCAGCTTCTGCTCGACCTTGTAGGGCAGATCCGGCGTGACCGGGGGCAGCTCGCCCTCGATCGCGATGTCGATATCGGCGGCCAGCAGCCCGACGAACTCGGGCACCGTGAACGCCGACTCGGCCGGACCACGACGGCCGAGGATCACGACCTCTTCGATCTTGCTCTCGCGCAAGGCCTTCAACGCGTACGGGGCGATGTCGGTGTCGGCGAGCAGGGCGGGATCGACGGTCAGGATGCGGGCGACGTCGAGGGCGACGTTGCCGTTGCCGACGATGACGACCCGCTTCTGGTTCAGATCGAAGGTGTCGTCGGCGTGGTCGGGATGTCCGTTGTACCAGGCTACGAAGTCGGTGGCCGACACATTGCCCGGCAGACCCTCGCCCGGGATGGCGAGCTTGCGATCCGAGGACGCGCCCACGGCGTAGATCACGCCGTGGAAGTGCTCGAGCAGCTCGGCATGGCTGATGTGCTTGCCGATCTCCACGTCGAGGTAGGTGCCGAAGTCGTCCTGCTTCGACATGATGTCGAACAGGTCGGCGACCTTGCGCGTGTGCTAGTGATCGGGCGCGACGCCGAGGCGGGCCAGACCGTAGGCCTGCGGCAGGCGGTCGAACATCGTGACCGCGACGCCGGGCTGGGTGAGCAGCTCGTCGGCGGCGTACATCGCCGACGGGCCCGAACCCACGATGGCGACGCGCAACGGCGACCGCTGCGTGTCGATCGCGGGCGGCATCACCGGGGCGGCCAACGTCGGCCGGTCCCGCTGGATGCGGTAGAAGTCGGCGTTGATCTCGATGAACGGCTTCTGCTCTTCGGTCAGCTTCTTCGACGAGGTGATGGCATCGACGGGGCACGCGGTGGCGCAGGCACCACAGTCCACGCAGGCCGCCGGATCGACGTAGAGCATCTCCGCGGTACGGAAATCCGGCTCATCCGGAGTGGGATGAATACAGTTGACCGGGCATGCGTAGACGCACGAGGCGTCACTACAGCATGACTGGGTAACGACATATGGCATATTGCTATCGTCTCAGGCGGCGTGCTTCGCGGAGCGCTTGGGCTCGGAACGGTACCGGCTGGACGGGCCGTCGATACCGAGCAGCTTCCACACCTTGCGGGCGACCGGGTTCATCAGACCGATCTCCTCGGCCAGCGCGCGCACGTCGACGTAGTAGTCGGCGAAGGTTCGCTTGGCTTCCTTGGAACCGTAGAACAGGTCCTTGCGCACCTCGGTGGGCATGTCGAACTGCTTGAAGAAGGTCTTCGGCGGGGTCGCGATGGCACGGCCGAGCACGAACATCACGATCGGCATGGCGATCGAGAGCACGAACTTGTTGAACGCCGGCTGGGCAGGCACGTTCTTCTTCAGGAACTCGTGGGCGAAGGAGATGTGGCGAGCTTCCTCGGCCACATGGATCGCCATCACGCCGCGCATGAT
>JACIXH010000093.1 GCA_014360565.1 Nocardia sp. | reverse complement strand
GGCGAGATGGTATGGATCTGCGATGGCACAGAGCCGGGCTGCGATTGGATCTGGGATCCCGTTTCAGGCCAACTCAGATGGATATGCAACTGAGCCGAGCAGGCAGGACGGGACGTGCCACAACGGCCACCCCCGGCAGGCGGCCAGCAGCCACACTCAATTCTTTGGAGTCGAAGGTAGCGCTTTTCGTACCCCCAACATTCACAAATCGCTTCGCTACCGATTTCCATTAGCTTCCGGCCGATTCACCGACGCCGGGAGAGCATTTTCGAATGCCTGCACTATTTCGATCGAGATGAGGGTCAACCTGATGAAGTCAACTAATCCGGTCACCACCGGGGCGGTCACCGCAGCCCGCCTGGCCGGGCTGGGCTGCGCCGCCGTGGCGGCCGTCGGCCTGCTGTCAACCGGCGCAGCCAACGCGGATGTCTTCGTTCCGCTCCCCGATGGCGCGGAATCGACTCGCGGAGCGGTGATTGCCCGCACCGGTGAGCACGCGGTCGTGTCGTCCTCCATGGCCGCGAACGGCGTTGGTCGCGTGGTCTGGGTGTCGGCGAACATCACCGCCGACGTTACCGAAACACGAATAGTCGAGAAGGCGGGTCCGGGCACGGCGCCCAGTAATCGACCGGGCTCCGACAACTCCTATACCCACGGCGCTTCCAGAATCAACACCGGGTACATCGTCGGTTGCCAGGTCAGCATCTCCGATACGGCCATTTCAGCCGGGCTGGACGTCAGCGTGAGCACGTCCGGTTTCGGAATCAATGGCTCTGGTGGATTGAAGCTCGGCCCCGGTGACGTGAAGTTCGTCGGGGTCAGTGGCAAGGACATCCTCAAGCCGGGGAACTATTCCGTGGGATATCGGGATTTCGAGATCGAGATTCAGGGTTGCGCGGGCTACGCGCAGGCGCGCTCGTACACCGTTATCGAAATCATCGGCGAGCATCACTCCAAGGCCACCCTCTACGGGCAGCCGTTCAGCATCGGCTGATGCGCACCCGAAAGATCGATCCCTTACTCGCCGCGGCGATTCCAACCCGAAGAGGTTCTCACATCATGACTCGTCCCACTAGAATTGCGCGGGCCGCAGGCCTGTGCTTCGCCACCGCCACTGCCATGGGGTTGCTGGCGACCGGCACGGCCACGGGCGACACGTTCGTCCCGCTCCCCGGCGGGGAGATCACCGAAACCCTGGGTGACGGCACCGTTGTCAACGTCAAGCTGGTCGGTGAATCCGCGAATATCAATCCGTCCCTGGGTTCGACGCCGGTGCATCGCAATGCGTGGGTGTCGGGTACCGCCGAGGTGGTCACGACCGGAAATCCCCTCAAACTCGGCAAGATCAAGCCCGGCTACGTCGTCGGCTGCCAGGTGAATATCAGTGGCGGCCAGGTCAGCGGCGGCACCGGATACAGCCAGGACTGGGAGGGTAATCGACCCAGCGTGAGCGGAAAGGCCGGCGCGAATCTGAGTCTCGGCCCGGGCCAGGCGAAGTCCTTCTACATCCTCGACCAGGAGCGCGAAGACCCGTTCGGCGACAGCACCCACACCAATTTCAACCCCTTCCGCAGTGGTAAAGGCGGGGTCACCTGGAAGAACTCGACCATCGGTCTGACCGGTTGCGGCGGTTACGCCCAAGCCCGTGCGTTCGTACGGGTGGAAATCGAAACCGAGAACGCGATCGAGGACGTCACACTCTGGGGGCAGCCCTTCAGCCTCGGCTGAGCGGCGGTCTACCAGTAACGAAACCCCGCCCGGTCGTGATCCCCTCATCCCGGGCGGGGTTTCTCCCTGTTCGTCGACACCGTTGCCCATCAGATGACACACCCACCCGGCGACCGCCATGACCGCTCCCTCGCCGAACGCGTCCGGCCGCCGCGATGTGCCTGTTGACGAGCGCGACGGCCACTGCTGACTTTCCGGTTGTGCCGGTTACGCCCAAGCCCGCGCGTTCGTCCAGGTCGACCTGGAAACAGCGAACGTGAAGGAGAACGTCACGCTCTGGGGCCAGCCCTTCAGCCTCGGCTGATCGGAAGATCCCAGTAACAGACCCCGCCCGGTCCGATTCCCCTCATCCCGGGCGGGGTTTGACGTGTCAGCGGCCTGTACTCAGCCGCGCAGCCTGCCTACTTCCTCGCCGATCGCCACCCGCAGCTCCGTGTCGGACAGCAGCGCCGAATCCAGCAGTGCCAGTGCGCTGTCCACTCCGTCCACGGCCGCCGCCGGTGGGTCGGCGACCGGCACACCGTGTCCGCTCAGATGACACACCCAGCCCGCGATGACCCGCACCGCGCCTTCGGGCAGCCTGCCCGCGGCGCGCTCGCGCCGCAGCACGGGCACAATGCGCACCGGAAGCTTCTGCGAGCCGTCCATCGCGATCTGCGAAAGCTGGTGATGCATCCGGGGATTCGCGAAGCGGTCGAGCAGAGACCGCTGATAGGCGGCGAGTTCCGCGGCGGGCAGGCCGACATGCGGCGCCGCTTCCCGCCACCACTGCTCGAGCCAGCCCAGACACACCGGATCACCCACCGCCGCTGCGACGGTGCGGTGCCCGCGCAGCGGTGCGGTGTAGGCAAGCAGCGAGTGAGCGCCGTTGAGCAGCAGGAGTTTTCGCTGCTGATACGGGCCGATATCGTCGGTGAACACCGCGCCCGCCGTCTCCCACGCGGGACGTCCGGCCGGGAATTCGCCGCACAGCACCCATTCGTGGAACGGCTCGGTGATCACCGGCACCGCGTCCCGGTAGCCCAGCGCGCTGTCTACGGCCGTCACGTCCTCGGGCGTCGTCGCGGGGGTGATCCGGTCGACAGCGGAGGTGACGAAGCTGACGTGCGAGTCGATCCAGTTGTTCAGCTCGGGCCGTACGAGGTCGGTGAATTCGTGGACGAGCCGGGCCAGGACGGCGCCGTTGCCGGGCAGGTTGTCACACGGCACCACGGCCAGCGGACCCGCCCCGGTCCGCTGCCGGGCGGCCAGGCCGGACACGAGGCGGGCGACCGCGGTCGTGACGGCTGCCTGCGGATGGGCCCGTAGCGCGGCGAGATCGATGGCTACGAGAGGGTTTCGGCGATCCACGCCGTCGGCGGTGCGGGTGTAACCCGCTTCGGTGACCGTCAGGGTCACCACCGCCACCTCCGGCGAGGCGAGATGATCCAGCCAGGCCTCGTGTTCGTCGGCGGCATGACAGCGGCTCAGCGCGGCGACGGTCTCGAATTCGTCGCCCGCGGGCGCCCGGGTGACCAGGGTGTACAGCCCGTCCTGTGCGGTGAGCCGGTCGGCCATGGCGGGACCGCGGCCGGTGAAGGCCGCGATCCCCCAGTCGGCCGTGGCGCGAGCCGTGTACCACGCCTGGTGGGCGCGGAAGAAGTTGCCCAGACCCAGGTGCACCATGCGGACGGGCGCGGCGGGGCGCGCGCGGATCACGGTGCCGCCTGCTCCGGCCGCAGCCGCCACTGCCACGCGTATTCGGTTCCGGTGAGCCGGAACTCGGGCAGGGTGTCGGGCCCGAGGATGTCGCCGAGCCCACGATGCGCGATATCGAGGTG
The DNA here is from genome assembly GCA_014360565.1 of Nocardia sp. Classification (GTDB taxonomy): domain Bacteria; phylum Actinomycetota; class Actinomycetes; order Mycobacteriales; family Mycobacteriaceae; genus Nocardia. The sequence continues at coordinate 18,313 of JACIXH010000093.1, read as the reverse complement.
GACCACGGTCGCGTCCGAGCGCGGCAGTTCCCACCAGTGCGCGGCCGCCTCCAGTTGTTCGACGGTGTGTCTGCCGACGGTCACGTGCAGCGGCTGGTGACCGGTCGTGATCGTGCCCACCGACCCGCTCAGCACGAGTTCGGTGACCTCACCGCGACCACCGTTTTCCTGCGGTCGCAGGTAGGGCACGGGCAGGTCGTCGATGGCGCGATGCCAGCGGCCGAGCAACGCCGAGGTGCGCCGGTCCGGATAGTTCTCCCACGGACCAAGGCCCACCCAGCTGGCGTCGGTGAAGCCGTCGACGAGCTCGAATTCCATACCGACGCGCAACCCGTCGCTGGTGCCCTCCGGCAGCCGGACGTGCTCGGAGAAAACGTAGTCGCCGTCGGCGCCGGCGCGCACGGTGCGTGTGTGCAGTACGTCGTCACCGAAGGCGGCCAGATAGTGCGTCCGGATCGTCACGGCCTCGCCGTCGCGGTCGACCTCCACCGCTTTCGGGGTGAGCCGGAAGAATCCGGTGCGGGCGAACCGCTGGTCCATCTTCACCGCGCAGTCGTTGTCGGTGAGGGCACGCCACAGGCACAGTCGCGGTGCGCGGCGCAGCAGCGGATGACGCAGGACGCCATCGGTGTCGATGCCGACGACCGGCGCGGTCGCCGCGGGCAGCGTCACCAGTGGGCGCGGCAGGAGCACCTGCTCGTAGGCGACGGCCGTCTCCGCGGCGGCCCACACCGTCGCGTGCCTGGTTCGCACGATGAGGGTCAAGGCCAGCGGGTGCGCGGCCAGCAGTTCCCGAACGGCGAGCGGCAGGTCGATGGTCGCCTCGGCCCCCGCGGCCACCGGCGCGACCGGGAGCCTGGTCGCCTGGGTGGGCCCGTCGGGGGTTTCGACCCGGAGTTCGAGGATGTAGCGGCTCAGATCGGCGAAGCTGTGGCGGTTGCGCAGCGTGAGGGTCCCCGCCAGCGCCTGATCCGCGTCGGAGACGATGCGCACCGGACTGAACAGGCCACGGGCCTCGTACAGCGCGGGTTTGGGTGTGTTGTCCGGAAACACCAGTCCGTACAGCAGCGCCGGCCCGTTGTTCGGGCCGTCACCGAAATCGCCGCCGTAGCGGTAGGTTCCGTCACCGGCCGGGTCGAGGGCCTGGTCTTTGAAGCACCAGATGAACCCGCCTTGCACGCCGGGCAGTGTCTCGATCAGCCGCCAGTACTCGGCCAGCGAACCGGTCGAATTGCCCTGGGAATAGGCGTATTCACACATGATGAACGGCCGGTCGGCCCGCGGGTCGGCGGCATAGGCGCGTACCGCGTCGAAGGCCGGGTACATCGGGCACAGCACATCGGTCGCGCCGTGGCCGCCGTGCCAGTTCATCGAGATGGCGCCCTCGTAGTGCACCGGCCGGGTCGGGTCGTAGCTCCGCAACCAGGCTGCCACGGCGTCGTGGTTGGCGCCGTAGCCGGTTTCGTTGCCCAGCGACCACATGATCACGCAGGGGTGGCTGCGGTCGCGCAGCACCATACGCGAGACCCGCTCGGTGAAGGCGGGCAGATACTGCGGGTCCTCGCACAGTGCCGAGGCGAAGGCATGGCCCTCGATATCGGCCTCGCCGACGACATAGAAGCCGAATTCGTCACACAGCGAAAGGAATTCGGGGTCGTTCGGATAGTGCGCGGTGCGGATCGCGTTCACGTTGCACCGTTTCAGCACCGAGAGCTCCGCGATCATGTCGTCGCGGCCGATCACCCGTCCGGTGCGGGAATGCACGTCGTGGCGGTTGACGCCCTGAACGAGGATGCGCGCGCCGTTGACCAGCAGATCGCGGCCCTGGATCACCACCCGCCGGAAGCCGGTCATGGTCCGTGCCGTGTCGGCGACCGTCCCGTCCGGTGCGAGCAAGCGCACCTCGACCTCATAGCGGCGCGGTGTTTCCGCCGACCACGCCTCCACCACCAGATCGTCGCGTTCCAGGACGGCGGTGCCCGCCGCGGGCCCCGCGTGCAGCGACTGACCGAACCGAGGGGCGAAGACGGCGAGCCGCTCCGGGATGGTGGCGTCGGCGGCCCGCAGGCTCATCAGTTCCAGCGCGTCTTCCGGGAAGCGCGGCTGCGCGCGGGCCGAGCGGTCGTCCACCGGCGGCGGCAGCGCCGGCGCCGGGCGCCGCGGCGTGACCGGGACGATCTCGGTGCTACCGAGCACCGACACCTCGATGGTCCATCCGGCTTCGGAGTCGTATTGGTCGAGACCGGCTGTGCTGACCACCGCGCGCAGGGCGCCACGCTCGGTGGCCGGATCATAGTCGCCGTGCACATGCAGATCGCTGAGATGCTGCGGGGCAACGGTATACAGGTACACCGAGCGGCTGAGACCGGATTGCCACCAGTGGTCCTGATCCTCGAGATAGGTCACCGACGACCATTTCGACACGACGAGAACCACCGTGTTGACGCCGGGCACGCAGGCCTGCGTGACATCGAATTCCGCGGCCAGATGCGAATCGGTGCTCGTCCCGATCGGCTGATCGTTCACGAATACCCGCAGCAGACCCTCGGCGGCCCCGACGTGCAGGATCACCCGCCGGTCACCGACCGACGGCAGGTCGATCGTGCGCCGGTAGACGCCGGTGGGGTTGCGTTGCGGGATCCGCGGCGGCGCCTCGGGGTACGGCATCGGCACGTTGGTGTAGTGCGGCGGATCGCAATCCTCACGCATGGTCCACAATTCGGGCACCGTCACCTGACGCCACCGGTCGCCGAGCGGCTGGGTGGGGGTGTCGAGGAGCTGGAACTGCCATTCGCCGTCGAGTTCGAATTCGGGCGGGCGCCGCAGGCTGTGCATCGGCAGCCGCCCGACGGCATGAAATCCTGAGTCGTCCCAGGGCAACCCAGTGATGCTCATCGGGCCGATCATGCGAGTCCGCCCTTCTGTGCGACCGCGCCCAGCCAGGCAAGACTCGGTTTCGGGGTTCGTTCGAAGGTGTCGCGGTTCACCGCGATCAGCCCGAATGTCGGCTCCCAGTGGCCCCATTCGAAGTTGTCCAGCGCCGTCCAGTGCAGGTAGCCGCGCACGTCGACGCCGTCGGCCATAGCGGCGAACAGGCCGCGCAGCGCCGCGTCGGTGTAGGCGATGCGGCGCTCGTCGTCGGCGGTGGCGATCCCGTTCTCCGTCACCAGGATCGGGACGCCACCGGTGCGCTCCCATGCGTGGCGGACCGCCGTGCCGAGCGCCTCGGGGCGGTACGCGGCGCCGGACAGGGTGTTGTCGGGGCTGTCCGGTGTCGGGACCACACCGTTGGCGTCGACGGCCTGGCTCGAATAGGCCTGCACGCCGACGAAATCGTCGCCGCGGGCGGCGTCCCAGTAGAGGTCCTCCCGGATGTAGCGGACCTCGCGCAACTTGTCCTCGTTACCGGGGGTGGCGGTGAGCGCGCCCGCGGCGACGGTCCAGCCGACGGCGGCGTCGGTGTGGCGCTTCAGGATCGTGCGCGCCGCGTCGTGTGCCGCGGCCAGCCGCTTGCCCACCGCGGGGTCGGGGTCGGGCAGCTGCCGGGGCCTGCGCCGCTGCACCGTCGGCCCCGCACCGCCGTGCTGCAGCGGTGGGGCCGCCGCGATGGTGATCATCATCGCGAGCATGTTGGGCTCGTTGATGGTGCAGATCCAGCGCACATCGCGCAGGATCGCCGCGGCCGCTTCGACGAAGCGGCCGAACCGGCCGATCGCCCGCTCGTCCATCCAGCCGCCGTCTTCGGCGAACCAGCGCGGCACCGTGAAGTGCTGCACTGTCACCACCGGTTCGAGACCGAATTCGCGTGCGGCCTCGATCACCCGGCGGTAGTGGGCGAGCTCGGCGCGCGAGATATGGCCTTCCACCGGTTCGATCCGGGACCACTCGATGCTGAAGCGGTAGGCGGTGAGTCCGGCCTCGGCGAGCAGGCGCATGTCCTCGCGATAGCGGTGATAGCTGTCCACGGCGTCACCGCTGTGTTCCAGGTGCGCGGAGGCGAGTTCGCGTTGCCACCAGTCGCTGTTGAGATTGTTGCCTTCGATCTGGTGGGCGGCGGTCGACGCCCCCCACAGGAAGCCGGCAGCGGATCGGGTTGTCATGAGACCTCGAATTCTGTGTGTCGCCTTACAGTTTGAAAACGCGGCGGGGCTGCTCACGCACCAGTTCGCGCGCGATGGTCACGGCTTCGTCCTCGGCGAGGCGATGTTCGGAGACCGCCCGCGCGAGTCCGGCGGCATCGAGGCGCCGGGCCATGTCATGGCGGGCGGGAATGGAGCAGTACGCCCGGGTGTCGTCGACGAAACCGGCGAGTTTGCGGTAGCCGGCCGTGTCGACGACCGCGCTCTGGAACCGGCGGATCGCATCGGGCGCGTCGAGGAACCACCACGGCGCCCCGACGAAGACGCTCGGGTAAAAGCCTGCCAGCGGGGCGATTTCGCGCGAGTAGGTGGTCTCGTCGACGGTGAACAGCACCAGGTTCAGGTTCGGGTGGGTGCCGAAGTTCTCCAGTAGCGGCCGCAATGCGTCGGTGAACTCCACCCGCAGCGGAATGTCGTGGCCGGTGTCGGAGCCGAAAGAGGCCGCGGTCGGGCGATGATGATTGCGGCGGATCGCGGGGTGCAACATCATCACCAGCCCGTCGTCGGTCGACATCCTGGCCATCTCGAACAGCATGTGACGACGCAGCGCCACGGCTTGCGCGGCGGTCGCCGTCCCGGCGCGGGCGGCGCGGAACACCCGTTCGGCATCCTGCGGCGGCAGTGGGTCGGTGCGCACGTCTTCGTGACTGTGGTCGGCCGCGGTGGCACCGTGGGCGATGAAGTAGTGCCGCCGCGCTTCGAGCGCCCGCACGTATCCGGCGTAGTCACCGGTCTCGATGCCCGACACCTCGGCCAGCCGGTCGAGCGCTTCGAGCCAGCCGGGCGCGGCGGGTTCCAGGTAGCGGTCCGGGCGGAAGGTCGGCACCACGCGTCCGCTCCACGCCGGGTCCGACGACAGGCGCGCGTGCGCGCTCAGATCGTCGCAGGGATCGTCGGTGGTGGCCAGAACGTCGATGCCGAATCGTTCGTAGAGGCGCCGGGGCCGGTACTCGGGTCGGCGCAGCCGGTCGGCGATGTGGTCGTACAGCGTGTCGGCGTTGCGCGCACTCGGGGCCTCGGTGACGCCGAAGATCTCGGCCAGCTCCACCTCGAACCAGTACCGCACCGGCGTGCCGCTGAAGACCGCCCAGTTCTCGCACACGATCCGCCACACCGCGCGGGCGTCGGCGTCATCGAGCTCGCCCCGGCCCACGCCGAGCTTGTCCAGCGGAATCCCGTTGGCGTGCAGCAATCTGGTGACGTAGTGGTCCGGGGTGATGAGCAGGCCTGCCGGATCCCGGAACGGCTCGTCCTCGGCCAGCAGCCGCGCGTCGACGTGGCCGTGCGGGGAGATGATCCGCTCGTCGCGTACGGCGCGGTGAATGCGCTGCGCCATCGCCCGTACCCCGGGGTCGGCCGGAAACAACCGGTCGGGATGGAGTGCGCGGCGCGGCGCGGAAACGGTAGACATGACAGTCATGCTGTTCGGTCGTCCAGAACCGAGCAATCGGTTGCCTCGAGTTGTCATAGCCGGTTGCCGAGGCGGTACCGCGACGGTCAAGGTGCGGTATCGAACGCGTGAGGAGACGACGATGCCAGACCAGGGCGCGCTGACCATCGGTGGACCGGACCAGGAGCTCACCGCAGAGCAGGTGCGCGCCTTCGTCACCGAGCGGCTCGACGCGCTCGACCTCGACGGGCGCAGCGTGTGCCTGGTCGTGCCCGACGCCACCCGCAGCTGCCCGCTGCCGCTGCTGCTGTCGGCCGCGCACGCCGCACTGCACGGCCGGGTCACCCGGATGACGGTGCTCATCGCCCTCGGCACCCACGCGGCGATGAGCGAGGACCGGCTGGCGAGCTGGCTGGGCTACCCGGCAGGCGGGCTCGCCGAGCGGTATCCGGGGCTCACCGTGCTCAACCACGAATGGTGGGATCCGGCAACCTATTTCACCGCGGGCCACATCTCGGCGGAGCGGATCGGCGAGCTCTCCGATGGGCTGCTGCACACCGGTGTCGATGTGCGGATCAATCGGGCGGTCGTCGAGCACGACGTCACGATCATCATGGGCCCGGTGTTCCCGCACGAGGTGGTCGGCTTCTCCGGCGGGAACAAGTACCTGTTCCCTGGTCTGTCGGGTCCCGAGGTCATCGACGTCTCGCACTGGCTGGGCGCGCTCATCACCAGCCGCGACATCATCGGAACCACCGGCATCACGCCGGTCCGCGCGCTCATCCACGAGGCCGCGGCCCTCGTCGCCGGCGAACGCCACGCGCTGTGCCTGGTGGTGCGCTCGGGCAGCGACACCCTGCACAGCGCCACCTTCGGCGACCCGATCTCGGCGTGGGAGGTCGCCGCCGGGGTGTCGTCTCGAGTCCACGTTCGCTACCTCGACGCACCGGTCTCGCGCGTGCTGTCACTGATCCCGGCGAAGTACGACGACATGTGGACCGCCGCCAAAGGTTTCTACAAGGTGGAGCCGATCACCGCCGACGGCGGCCAGGTGGTGATCTACGCGCCGCACATCACCTCGATCTCGCAGATGCACCCGGAGATCGAGGACATCGGCTATCACACCCGCGACTACTTCGTCGCGCAGTGGGACCGCTTCCGCCACCTGCACTGGGGGGTGCTCGCGCACTCCACCCATCTGCGCGGCGCGGGCACCTTCGACGAGGTGACCGGTGAGCATCCGCGCGTCACCGTCACCCTCGCGACAGGCATCCCCGAGCAGCGGGTCCGGGCAGCGGGGCTGGACTATCTGGACCCGGCTCAGATCGATCCCGAGGCCTGGCGGGCCGACCCCGGCACTCTCGTGGTCCCCGACGCCGGCGAGGTGCTCTTTCGCTTGCGCGGGCCGGTCGAGCCGCGCACCACCAGCTGAGCCGTCAGCGACACGATGGAATGAGAATGCATCGGTTCGCCCCGGATCGCCCGGTTGAGTTCGCGGAACGCGGCGGTGCCCATCGCGCGCAGCGGGGCCGCGACGGTCGTCAACGGCGGTGTGCAGAAGTCCGAGCCGAACACGTTGTCGAACCCGATGACGCTCATCTGCTCGGGAACCCGGACACCGGCCTGGCCGAGGCCGCGGGTGAGCCCGATGGCGAGCAGGTCGTTGTAGGCGAGCACGGCAGTGGGCGCCCGGCGCCGCACCTCCTCGGCGGCGGCCAGCCCGGCGGCCATCGTCGGCACGAACGGTCCGATGCGGTTGGCTTTGAGCCCGAACTCGGCGGCCGAGTCGAGCATCGAGCGCCAGCGGGTGCCGTCGGCCCAGGAAGCGGTCGGTCCCGCCAGGTAGGTCACCGAGCGGTGGCCGAGTTCGGCCAGATGCCGCAGTGCAGCTTGCACACCCGATTCGGTGTCGGGCACGACGCATCGGGTGCCGGGCACGATCCGGTTGAGCACGACGACGGGGCGTTGCGTCGCGACCGTCAGGATGGTCCGGTCCGACAACCGCGAGCTGGCGAGCACGACGCCGTCCACGCCCTGGAGCAAGCGGTCGAGCAACGTACGTTCGAGGGTTTCCGATTCCTGGGTGTCGGCCAGCAGCATGGCGTAGCCCGCGCCCGCGGCGGCTGCCTCCACCCCGCGGATGATGCCGAAGAACACCGGGTTCGTCACATCGGAGACGACCAGGGCGATGGTGGAGGTTCGGCCGTTCTGCAGGGCGCGAGCGAGCGGGTTGGCCCGGTAGCCGAGTTCGGCGGCGACAGCGTGGATACGAGCCGCGGTCTGCGCGCTCACGCGGCCGGGCCGGGAGAAGGCGCGCGACACAGTGGACGAGGCCACCCCCGCCGCCAGGGCGACGTCGTAGATGGTGGGTGGGCGTGCGGCTTCGGTCATCGTGGCCGCGAGAGTATCGGGCGGCCGGTCGGCCGGCAACCGTTTGCCATCACCGGCGGGCAAGTGACGGCAACCGCTTGCCGTGAGTCGTCACCGCTGCGCTCAATGGTCGAGTGTGCGCACCCAGCGCGGGCGGAGAGGACAGCGGCGACATGAGGGACATCGAGACCGGTCGGCTGACCGGCGAACTCGCGCGGGCGGCCGATCGGGTCGCCCAGCTCATCGGCGCGCACGCCCCGCTCGGGGTGGCGTTCTCGGGTGGGGTGGACTCCTCGGTGCTGCTCGCGCTCGCCGCCCGCGCCCTCGGCACGGATCGGGTCCGCGCGATCCTCGGCGTGTCCCCCAGCCTGCCCGAGTCCGAACGGCGCGCCGCCCATGAGGTCGCCGCGGCCCTCCGGGTGCGGGTCGTCGAGATCACGACCCACGAAGGCGATCGGACCGCCTACCGGGCCAACGGCCCGGATCGCTGCTATCACTGCAAAACAGAACTGTTCGAACGTATTTCGGACGAACTGCTCGAGCGCGAAGGACTGGTGGCGCTGGCCTACGGCGAGAACGCCGACGATGCGCGCAGGCCAGATCGCCCCGGCGCCCTGGCGGCGACGGAGTTCTCGGTGTTGCGTCCGCTGGCCGACGCGGGCATCGACAAGGCGACGGTGCGCGAGATCGCCCACGCCCTGGCCCTGCCCAGTGCCGACAAACCGGCCGCACCCTGCCTGGCCTCGCGGATACCGCACTTCTCCGAGGTCACCCCGGCGAAGCTGGCACAGATCGAGCAGGCCGAACAAGCGTTGCGGGAGTTGGGTTTCGGTGACGCGCGAGTGCGCCACCACGGTGAGATCGCCCGCGTGGAACTGCCCACCGCCGACATCGCGCGAGCGAGCAGCCCGCCCCTGCGTGACCGGATCCGCTCGGGGATCACCGCGGCGGGCTTCCGGTTCGTCACCGTCGATCTGGCCGGCCTGCAATCGGGCGCGTTCACGCTGCCACTGGTGTCGGTCCGATGAACGATTCATGGTCGGCCCCCGCGGTTTTCGCCGAACTCGATCACGATCGCGGCGCGCGCCGTGGCTACCCGGAGGCGATCTTCTGTCCGGGCAAGACGCTCGAGCAACTGGCAGTGATCGCCGCCGACGTGCGGACGCGCGAGGGCGTCACCCTGTTCACCCGGGTCGAGCCCGAACAGGTGGAGGCCATTCGGCGGATGCTGCCCGAGGCCCGCCACGATCCGGTCGCGCGCATCCTCGCTTGGCCGCCCGAACCGCCTGCGCCCAGTGGTGGCCGGGTGGTCGTGCTCACGGCGGGAACCACCGATCTGCCGGTCGCGCAGGAGGCCTGGCTCACCGCCACCTATCTCGGCCGTGACTGCGAATTGGTGGTCGACGTGGGTGTGGCCGGATTGCATCGTGTTCTCGCCCGCCTTGATCTGCTGCGTTCGGCCCGGGTGGTGGTCGTCGCCGCCGGGATGGACGGTGCGCTGCCCAGCGTGGTGGCCGGGCTCATCAGCGCACCCGTGGTCGCCGTGCCGACCTCGGTGGGCTACGGCGCGGCGTTCGGCGGTCTCGCGCCACTGCTGGCGATGCTCAATTCCTGTGCGCCGGGGGTGTCGGTGGTCAATATCGACAACGGTTACGGCGCGGGGCATCTGGCTGCGCAGATCGCCGCGCCCTGCCCCTGAACCTCGGTCGCCGCGCCCTGCCACTGCGCACCTGGTCGCCGCGACCCGCACTCGAACGCGTCCGGCCGCCACACTCTGCCGCTGGGCGCGGCCCAATCGGTACGCCGGTGGGCCGCGCCGAGCAGCGGGACGCCCGGCGAGGTATCGACCGGGTCGGCCTCCTGCTCGGCGCCACTACTACTTCGCAGGTCCTTCCAACAGCGTCACAGCCGCGACCGCCGTGGGACCGCCGATGGTGTGCGCCAACCCGATTCGCGCGCCGTCTACCTGGTTGGCCGCGGTGCCGCGCAACTGTTCGAACAGTTCCACACACTGCGCGATACCGGTCGCGCCCGGCGGGTGGCCCTTGGATTTGAGGCCGCCGCTCGGGTTGACGGGCAGTGGTCCGCCGAGACCTGTGGTCCCGGCCTCGATCAGCTTGTAGCCCTCGAAGCGCTCGGCGAACCCGAGATCCTCGTAGCTCATCAGCTCGACAGCGGTGAAGAAGTCGTAGACCTCGGCCACATCCACGTCCGCGGGGGTCAGGCCGGCCATGTCGAAGGCCCGGTGGGCGGCGCGGACGGTGGCCGGGAAGGTGGTCATGTCCCGCTTGTGCTGGTGCATCACCGAATCCAGGCCGAGGCCGATGCCACGTACCCACACGGGGCGATCGGTGTAGCGCGACACCACGTCCTCGGCGACCAGCACCACCGCCGCCGCCCCGTCGCTCTGCGGCGCGCAGTCGTAGCTGCCGAACGGCGTCACCACGGTCGGCGCCGCCAGCGCCTGCTCCATGGTGATCGGGAACCGCAGCCGCGCACGCGGATTGGTCACACCGTGCAGGTGATTCTTCACCGCCACCATCGCCATGTGCTCGCGGGTGGCCGGTGACTCGTGCAGGTACCGGTTGACGTGCAAGGCGAATCCGGCGGGCGCGACGAGACCGAGCGGGTAGTCCCAGGCCATGTCCCTGGTCATCGCCTCCCACTCCCACAGCATGTCCTTGGACGCGGTCTCGCGCAGTTTGTCCGCACCGACGACCAGCGCGACGTCGACGGCGCCGGAACCGATGGCGTACATGGCGTTACGGATGGCGTCGTGCCCGGTGGAACAGGCGTTCTCGACCCGGGTGACGGGGATGTCGGTCACGCCCAGCGCGTCGGCGAGGATCCCGGACGGGAACCCGTCGGTGGTGCCCAGCTCACCGAACCACGCCGCTTGCAGATCGGACTTGCGCAGGCCCTTGTCGACGCTGCGAGCGCAGTCGGCGTAGGCCATGGGCAGCAGATCTTTGATACCGAGCGCGAAATGCTCGGCGAACGGGGTCATTCCGGCCCCGACGATGGCAACTCTTCTCATGCCGCGTCCTCCGCGTCCGGTTCGAATGTGTAGCCGTAGTCGGGCACCCCGGAGCGAATAGCGATGCGGCGCAACACCAATCGACCGCGGTCTCCGATGCGGACGCCGCCCGGCGTGGCTCCGGTCACGCGGGCCAGCGCGCGCACGCCCACCTCGTCGAGGTCGACGATGACCAGCGAGTACGGCGTGCGCAGGCCCGGCACGGGCAGGTGCACGGTCGCCTCGGTGTAGACGCTTCCGGTGCGCGGCAACGGCACGAGCTCGTAGTCGGTGCTCAGGGTGCCGTCGTCGGCGACGCGATATCGGGGCGGAAAGTCCAGGTCCGTCGAGCCGGGGATCCGTCCCGCCTCCCACCGCACCTTGGCTTCGAAGGCCCGCTCGTAGGCGGCCAGCGAAATGGGAATCTCCCCACCCGACAGCAGCGTGCCCGCCGGCAGCGGGTGCGCCGCCGGTTCACGCCGGATGACCTGCGCGGTGCCGGTGGCCACGGTGATCCCCGACAGGCTCGCCTGCTCGACTCCGGCGATCCGGCCGCTGGTCCCGGCTTCGGCCATGGCGGCCAGCGCGAACAGCCCGGAGCTGGCGCCCAGGGTCGGCAGGCGCGGCGGGGTGCCCACGCACAGCTTCACGGCCTGGTCGTTGTCGACCCCGGCGACGACGGTGGGCGTGTCGACCCACGCGGCCGCCAGCGAGGCGAGCAGGCCACGTTCGCGCAGCAGCCGCGGATCGCCGTAGTCGTGCACCACACCGGTGGCGGTGCGGGTGCGCACCGGCAGGCTGCGCGCCACCCGGGCCGCCGTGCGGACCTGTAGTCCGCTCATCCCGGTGACCGCGGCGGCCGCACCGGCGGGTTCCAGATCCACACCGATCACCAACGCGCGCGGGCGTTCCGAGCTCAGCGCATCCAGGGTCGCCGGTGCGCCGCCGAGCCGTTCGACGACCTCGAGTTCGGGATCGAGGCCGAGCCCGGCGAGCAGCACCGCGGCGTTGCCGCCTTCCAGCAACGGCAGGTCCCGGCTGACCACGATCACGTGCTCCACAGAGACACCGGTACTCAGTGCCGCGCGGCCCGCCTCGACGGCGAGGGTGATCGCGTCCTCGTCGTCCCCGGCCACGCGCTGCTCGGCACTACCCCAGCACGGCAGATAGGTACCGATCGAAGCGATGAATGGCATCTGGCATCCTCCAAGCTCTAGGTGATGGCGCCCGCGGTCTTGAGCGCGAGGATGCGGTCCCAGTCCAGCCCCAGCTCGAGCAGAACCTCCTCGGTCTGCGCCGCGAACTCCGGTGCGGGCCGTAATTGTGGTGCGGCGACGTCGAATTGGACCGGGTTGGTCACCAGCTCCAGCTCACCCGCGCGCACCACGTACTCGTTGGATCGCACCTGCGCGTCGTCGCCGACCTGCCGCGAATCCTGCACCGGGGCCCAGGGCCCGGCCAGGGTCGCGAAGCGGTCGGTCCACTCGGCGAGGGTGCGGGTGGCCATGGTCTGTTTCAGGATCTCCACGGCCTCGGCGGTATTGGCGGCGATCAGCTCACCGGTGGCGAAGCGGGGATCGTCCACCAGTTCGGGGCGGTCGATGTGGCGGCACACATCGGCCCAGAACTTGCCCGGCTGCAACATCACGAAGGCCAGGTAGCGGTTGTCGGCGGTGGCATAGAGGCCCGAGAGCGGATTGCGCGGCGAACCGTGCGCGCCCGCCGGGCCCGCGAGCATCGGCTTGTCCAGGTGCAGCGACAACGCCACGGTATGGCCCATCGCCCACAGTCCGCTGCCGAGCAGCGAGACGTCGACCACCGAAGCTTCGCCGGTGCGTTCGCGTTTCAGCAGGGCCGCCGCGATCCCGCCGGCCAGATTGGTGCCGGAGACGGTGTCGCCGAACGCCGGCCCCGGCGGGCTCACCATGCCCTCGACACCGGCCGGGGTGAGCGTCGCCGCGATCCCGGCGCGCGCCCAGAACGCGGTCATGTCGTAGCCGCCACGACCGGCTTCGCGACCGCGCGGGCCGAGCGCACTGCCGCGCGCGTAGACGGCCCGCGGGTTGACGGCACGGATGTCGTCGACATCGATACGGAATTTGGTGCGCGCCGAGGGCAGGAAGCTGGTCAGGAACACATCGGCGCGCCGGATGAGGTCGTCGAGCACCTCGCGGCCTTCCGGCGTCGACATGTCGAGCCCGACGCTGCGCTTGCCCCGATTGGCGTGCTCCACATTGGGATTCGGATCGCCCTCGACCGTGAACGTGCCGGTCTGGCGCAACCCGCGCTGCGGATCCCCGGTGACGGCGTGCTCCACCTTGATCACGTCGGCGCCCCAGTCGGCCAGCACCGCCCCCGCCGAGGGGACGAAGCCGTACATGGCGACCTCGAGTACCCGGATCCCCTCGAGAGGCTTCACGCGATCACCGCCGCCGCGTAGGTCTTGCGCTCCATGAACTCCTCGAGCCCGGCGACACCGGACTCGCGGCCGATGCCGGACTGCTTGTAGCCACCGAAGGGCGCGTCGGCGCCGAAGTAGTTGCCGCCGTTGATGCTCATGGTCCCGGTGCGAATGCGCCGGGCGACGGCGAGGGCGCGGTCCTCGTCGGCGCTGAACACGCCACCGGACAGGCCGTAGATCGAATTGTTGGCGATGCGCACCGCGTCGTCGTCATCGGTGTAGGGGATCACCGCGAGCACAGGGCCGAACACCTCGTCCTGGGCGATCTCGCTGTCCGGGTCGACGTTCGCCAGCAGGGTGGGCCGGTAGAAGTAGCCGGGGTCCACCTTCTCGCCGCCGGTGACCAGCCTCGCGCCTGCCGCGACCGCGCGCTGGACCATCCCGTCGACCTTGTCGCGCTGCCGTTCGCTGATCAGCGGTCCCATATAGGTTTTCGGGTCGCCCGGATCGCCGAAGCTCACGTGGGCCATATTGGCGGCGATCTTCTCGACGAGGTCGTCGTGGTGTTCGCGAGGCACCAGCACCCGGGAGGTCAGCGCGCAACCCTGGCCCGCGTGCGAGCAGATGCTGAAGGCGGCGAACATGGCCGAGGTGCCGAAATCGCAGTCGTCGAGCAGCACCATGGCGGATTTGCCGCCGAGCTCGAGGAACACGCGCTTGAGGCCGTCACTCGCGGCGGCCATGATGCGGCGGCCGACCTCGGTGGAACCGGTGAAGGTGACGACGTCGACATCGCGATGGGTGGTCAGCGCCTGCCCGACTGCCACCTCGGTGGACGAGAGCACATTCACCACGCCCGCCGGGATATCGGTGTGTTCGGCGATCAGCTCACCGAGCGCTTGGGTGACCAGCGGGGTGTCGGGCGCACCCTTGAGCACGACGGTGCAGCCAGCGGCCAGTGCGGGGGCGAGCTTGGCCAGCGCCAGCTGGTTGGGGAAGTTGTAGGCGACGATCGCGGCGACCACACCGGCCGCTTCCTTGTCGATCCACCGGCGGTGCCGCTGACCGCGGAATTCGATTTCGGGCAGTTCCTCGGTGAGCGGGTAGGTCTCGAGCAGGTCGGCGTAGTAGGCGACGATCCCGATCGGGATGTCGAGCTGATTGCCGTGGGTGAGCATGCGGGTGGCGCCGACCTCGGCGATGGTGAGCTCGCGCAGTTCTTCGCGGTGCTCGAGCAACGCCGCGTGCAGCTGTTTCAGGCAGCGCACCCGCAACTCCACATTCGTCGACCAGTCGGTCTCGTCGAAGGCCCGGCGGGCGGCCGCGACGGCCGCTTCGGCGTCGGCGACGGTGGCGTCGGGTGCGTAGCCCACGATCTCGGTGGTCGCCGGGTTCACCGAGGCGAAGCGCCGCTCGCCGAACGTCAGTTGTCCGTCGATGAGCAACCTCCGATCCGCGGTGGCTTCGCCGCCTGTGTTCGTCTCGACCGTGACTCGGCCCTGAGATTGCATCCTGTCTCCTCATTCAGCCGGAAATGCGATTCTCCGATTAAGAGAACCCTAACCTCTTCTCTGCGCACTGTAGCAGCAACTCGGCTCGAAAAACTCGTAAACCGAAGGGCTGAACTGGCCCTTGCCGAGCCAGCGAAGCGAGAGTACGGTTCTCCACAATAGCAAGGGCTATTCTTGTGAGTGAGGGAGATGCTGACGTGAAGACCGCCATAGTCACCGGAGGCGGGTCCGGTATCGGCGCTGCCGTCGCGGACCGACTACGTGCCGACGGATACCACGTCGCCACCCTCGATCTACGCCCCGGCGAGGCCGACTTCGCCTTCGCCGCCGACGTCACCGACCCGGCCCAGATCGCCGCCGCGCACACCGCCATCCGGGACAAGCTGGGTCCGGTCACCGTGCTGGTCAACGCTGCGGGCCTCGACGGCTTCAAACGCTTCGCCAATCTCGGCTTCGAGGAATGGCGCAAAGTCATCGACGTCAACCTGAACGGCGTCTACCACTGCGTCCAGGCCGTGCTGCCGGACATGATCGATGCCGGCTGGGGGCGCATCGTCAACATCTCCTCCTCGAGCGCCCATTCGGGTCAGCCGTTCATGGCGCACTACGTCGCGGCCAAGTCGGCGGTCAACGGGTTGACCAAAGCGCTGGCACTCGAGCTCGGGCCCAGCGGGATCACCGTCAACGCGGTGCCGCCCGGCTTCATCGACACCCCGATGCTGCGCAGCGCCGAGGAGAAGCGATTGCTCGGCGGCACGATCGAAGACCACATCCAGCGCACGCCGGTGCGCCGCGTCGGCCGCCCCGAGGACATCGCCGCCATGTGCTCGTTCCTCGCCTCCGAGGAGGCGGGCTACGTCACCGGCCAGATCATCGGCGTCAACGGCGGCCGAAATACCTGAGTTTCAGCTCGAAAAAGAAAGCAGGACAACGTCAATGGGACGTGTACAGGACAAAGTTGCCTTCATC
Organism: Nocardia sp.; assembly: GCA_014360565.1. Classification (GTDB taxonomy): domain Bacteria; phylum Actinomycetota; class Actinomycetes; order Mycobacteriales; family Mycobacteriaceae; genus Nocardia. Next base: position 2,517 of record JACIXH010000093.1, on the reverse strand, counting down.
ACCGGTGCCGCGCGCGGACAGGGCCGCAGTCACGCGGTACGACTCGCAGAAGAAGGCGCCGACATCATCGCCGTCGACCTGTGCGAGGACGTGACCTCGATCGGCTACCCGATGGCCCGGCCCGAGGATCTCGCCGAGACCGCGGCCCTGGTCGAGAAGACCGGGCGCCGCATCGTCACCGTGCAGGCCGACGTGCGCGACGGCGCCGCCCTGCGCGTCGCGCTCGATCAGGGCCTGGCCGAGTTCGGCAGGCTCGACATCGTGTTGGCCAATGCCGGTGTCGCCGGCATGCGCGGCGAACCGCCGGTGCAGGCCTGGAGCGACGTCGTCGACACCAACCTGGTCGGCGTGATCAACACTGTGCAGGCCGCGCTGCCGCATCTGGGTGCGGGCGCCTCCATCATCGCCACCGGTTCCACCGCCGCACTGATGAATCTGGAGAAGGTCGACGTCGTTCCCGGCAAGGACCTCGGCGGCGTCGCCTATGTGTTCGCCAAACGCGCGCTCGCGGAGTACATGCACTTCCTCGCCACCCACATCGCGCCGAAGAACATCCGCGCCAACGTGATCCACCCCACCAACTGCAATACCGACATGCTGCAGAGCGAACCGATGTACCGCTCGTTCCGCCCGGACCTGGAAAACCCGACCCGCGCCGACGCCGAGCCCGGGTTCGCCGTGCAGCAGGCCATGCCGATTCCGTTCGTGGAACCGCTCGACATCAGCAACGCCGTGCTGTTCCTGGCTTCCGACGAGGCGCGCTACATCACCGGCATGCAGTTGCGCGTCGACGGCGGCGGCTACCTCAAGTGGTACGACTTCAAGATCTGACCCTCGGCTACAGGGAGAAACACCCATGAAAGTCCACGTCGACGCGCACCGGTGCCAGGGGCACACGCTCTGCGCCATGGTCGCCCCGGAGTCGTTCGAGTTGAGCGACATCGACGGCCATTCCTCGCCGGTCAGCGAGGACGTCCCGGCCGAACAGCAGGAGCAGGTCCGCGAGGCCGCGCACACCTGCCCGGAACGCGCCATCTCCGTCCAGTGACCCCCCGATCGACAGGCAAACCATGAGCGCCGAGCCTCTCGCGACCGACGACGAGCGCAAACAACCCACCTTCCATTTCGACCGCCACAGCACCGACTACCGCGAGCAGTTCGAGTCGGTCACCCAGCAGATGCACGACAAGTGCCCCATCGCCTGGACCGAGACCCATGGCGGGCACTGGGTGGCCGCCGGGCTCGACGAGGTGTTCACCCTCGCCCGCTGCCCGGAGACCTCCAACGATCACGACGTCACCGCAACGCGTAAGGGCTACAAGGGAATCAGCATCCCGACCGCCAACCGCGCATCGGGCATCCGGGGTGGCATCCTGGAGATGGACGAACCCGAACACCGGTTCTTCCGTGGGGTACTCAACCCGTACCTGTCCCCCGCCGCCGTCGACCGGTGGATCCCGTTCGTCGACGAGGTGGTGCGGGCCAGTATCGACGAGAAGATCGAAAGCGGGCGTATCGATTTCGTCGACGAACTCGCCAACATCGTGCCCGCGGTCCTCACACTCGCGATGCTCGGCATCCCGATCGCGAAGTGGGAGATCTACAACGAACCGGTGCACGCGGCCGTCTACACCCCGCCGGATTCACCCGACATCGAACGGGTCGGGCAGCTGCACCGCGCGATGGGCATCGACCTGTTGACCAATCTCGCCGAGATCCGCCAGAACCCACGACCCGGGCTGATCCATGCCGTCGCCGATCTCGAGTACGAGGGTGAGAAGGTCAACGACCTCGAACTGCTCGGCATCCTCAGTCTGCTCATCGGCGGCGGGTTCGACACGACCACCGCGTTGACGGCGCATTCGCTGGAATGGCTGTCCCAGCATCCCGACGATCGCGAAACCCTCAGCGACGAAAGGGATGTGCTGCTCAATCCCGCCACCGAGGAGTTCCTGCGCTACTTCACCCCCGCCCCTGGCGACGGCCGGACCATCGCGCAGGATTGCGAATACTCCGGCAGGCAGTTCAAAGAGGGTGACCGGCTGTGGCTGTCGTGGGCAATGGCCAATCGCGACGCGAAGGTCTTCGACGATCCCGACACCGTTGTGCTCGATCGTAAGCGCAACCGGCACTTGAGTTTCGGGCTCGGCATTCACCGCTGTATCGGTTCGAACATGGCACGCATGGTGTTCAAACGGATGCTGCTCGCGGTGCTCGACCGGATGCCGGACTACCGGTGCGATCCCGAGGGCGCGGTGCACTACGACACCATCGGTGTCATCCAGGGCATGCGTCATCTGCCTGCCACCTTCACCCCCGGCCCACGACTCGGCGCCGGACTCGACGAAACCCTCGACCGGTTGCAGCGGGTCTGCGACGAGCAGCGGCTCGCCGAACCGGTGACCGTCCGCAAGGAGCAGGCACACCTCGACTGAGTCTGCCATTTTTCGAAGTTGTCGCCGTGGGGGGGGGGGGGGGGGGGGGGGCCCCCCCAGCGCGGGAGGGGGGGGGGGGGGG
>JACIXH010000092.1 GCA_014360565.1 Nocardia sp. | reverse complement strand
GGGTTGTTGCTGAAATTCGCTATATCGAGTCAAGGGCGCCTGCGGCGGCGCGTGCGCGCCGCCGCCGCGCCGACGCCGCGCAACGGTCTTGCTCGTACCTCACCGACCGGCGCGGCGGCGAGTCGGCGACGAGCACGCGCTATCGGCAGGCGCCGGGGCTCCTGACAGACAGCATCGACCCGAGAGCGTTGACGAGGGCCAGGAGCAGCCCGTCAGAATTGCTGAACGGAATTCCCGAGCCCGAATCGGCCGGCATACTGCCCGATCGACGGCCACCAGCGCACCGAGTCGCATACGTACTGCCGCACGACTTCGTCGCTTGCCTCATAGGACCAGCCTGCCGAACCCGTGCAGGTTGGTCATTCAACCGTCACCGGTCCCAGCCGAAAAGGCCGGCATAGTTCCCGATCACCTTGGCTGGTCACCAGGTGCGAGTGAATTGCTGAACGGAATCCGCGGTGAGGTCGGTGGTATCGCGACCGGTGGCCGCGTGGCCCTGTTCTGGGTTGGCCTGCATTGTGATCCCGCGCCCCTCACACCTCAAGGGCGCCGATGGCGTCAGCTTCGCTGATTGCTGAGCAACCCTTGACCTGTGAGCCTCTACGCGTGAACGGCAGGCCGTATCGGGCAGGCGGTGAGCCAGCCCCAAGGTGTGCACCCCAACCCAGAACAGGGCCAATGCCGGTCACCGGGAATGCGCGATATGCGGCATTACAGTGCGTCTGACGCTTGAACCCGCGAGCAAACGTCGGCGATCGCGGCGGTGTCCCAGTAGAACGGGCAAATCTCGCTGATCCGTCCAGCATCGACGGTGATCGTCTGCAAGATCGGGAAGTCGAGGTCGCGGCCGGTGCTGCGAGCGCGGGCTCGCACGTGTGTGAGAACAACGAGCGGACTCTCATCAGCCAGGAAGGTCTGCTCGGCCATCTCGAAGCGATCCCACACCTCACTCATCGCGAGGAAGAAGCGCTCCAAACCGTCGTGGCCGCGCCAGGTTCCGCCATAGGGAAGATTGTCGGCCTGGTACAGCACGACATCCGGTGCGAAGAATGGCGCCAGTAAGGAGAACGACGCCGAGCCGGGACCGCCGCTCGCGAGGTACGCCGCCTCGGCCTCGTACATGTTCTGCAGGACGGACTTAGCTGTCGTTGACGATGGAGTCATGACGATCATGATGGGGCCGAGACATTACCGTGTGCTGGCGGGAAACAGCCATGGCGCTAGGTGCCGTTTCGGTGCCCTCGACGCCCTGGCGGCAGTGCGCACATCGGGACGTTCGACCGCGCGGCCAACTCGCCTGGAGACGCTTACCGGCCGTGCCCCATTCGTGCCCTGAGCCAGGGGCAAAGAGGGCAAATCCGGGTACCTCACGCGCAACCAGTAGCCCAGGTCAGACCGTTTTTCTCGCCTATTCGCCTGCTTCCCAAGCAGATGGCGGGGTTCAATTCCCGTCACATGGACTGCCAGCAGGGATGGGGCTTGCGGCCCTGATGTGAAGCCGGAGAACATGACTCACCCACTACTTTCCCACTACAAACCCCTGACGATTCGGGCAAACAGCGGCGGACAGTCACGTAGCGACGATCGCAAAACATGCTGGTAGCAGCAGGTTTGGAGGTACGCCAGCAGACAGTCGCAGAGCAACGGAACAACCAAGAGGTTAGGGGTTCGAATCCCTTCGGGCGCACAAAAGAACCGCCTCTCACCAGGATTTCCCGGTGAGAGGCGGTTTTTCGTTTCGCATGCGACAGCTGGGCTTGTGCTCGAGCCGGACCGAGGTCGCCACGGACCGACCGTCGCGACGGTCGGACGGAAGCTTCGCGGGGCGACCCACTTCAGTTCCTCGGGCGGTGCAGCCCGCAGCGACCGACGCATATTCGCCAAGCTCATCCTCTCTCCGTTGCGGTTGGCGAAAATCGGACTGTCGGGGTCGGGTCCTTTGGTCGGAGAGTGGTCAGGGCGACCGGACACGACGAAACCCCACGGAAGCATTTCAGCACTTCGCGTAGGGGTACGGACGTCAGTAGACTCCCGGCGGACGGTCGGCAGTCGACTTGAAAGCGGGCATGGGTAAAACCATCGGGGGTTCAGACCCTTCCGTCTTCGGAAATGCCGGGCTCGAGGCCCGGCGCTCAGCTCGAGGGGAAATCTCATGACCGGTGTCGTACCCGGGCCCGCCGTTCCGGCGCAGCAACAGTTCCGTGCCGTACCGGGGGAGACCGGCATCGTCGTCCACACGTGGAAGCTGCCGATCGCCTTCGGTATCGGCACGAAGGTCGCGGTCAACGGCTATCCGATCCCGAACACCAAGTGGGGTGCCAACTTCGTTCCCGGACCGCCCGGTGTGCACACGGTGGCAGTCGATGCGACGCAGTGGGGGATGGCCTACGGCGGCAACTTCGCCCAGGTTCAGGTCTTTCCCGGGCACACCACCGAGGTGCACTACACCGCGCCGGCGCAGATCTTCAGGAAGGGCGCTCTGGCCGCCGAGCGTCAGCCCGCGCCTGGTGCGGTGCTCGGCTACGACGCCATGGCGTTCGCCGTCATCATCATCGCGGCGTACGTTGCGCTGATCGTCATGTGAGCAAGCCGCCCACCGGTTTTGGTGAATCCCTCACCAGGGTTCGCTGGTGAGGGGCGATTGTTCGTTTCGGCTCGCGGGTACGGTCGGCGTCAGTTGTGGGCGTTCGGGTGGCCGTCGATACGCGAGCACTGCGAGGAGACCGGGAAACACGCCCCAGACGGTGACCAGCACCAACCAGAACACCGGTGGTTGCGGTACCGGGCCAGGCTCGGGATTGTCGAGAGTCGCAGGTATGAAAACCCCTGAGTACCAAACGAGCCAGAGTGCGAAATCGGCGAAGAACAATGCGCAACCACCAAGGATCACCCATCTCCACCCGATCGCAGCACCAGCGATCAATGCCACCCCAGCGATGCACGCAACAATCAGCTTGGTAACGAGTAGCGCGTGACTGCCTGCTGAGACCTCCTCGTCAGGCATGCCCTCGATCAGCAATAAGAACGCGTAGATCAGTACGAGAAACGCGGCGACGCAGGCGCCGAGGCCGGAGAAGACGCGCGCCCAGACGCCCGATGGCAACAACATGACGGCATGGTAGTCAAAAGAGCTCGCTCCCGGCAGAGCGCGCGATTGCAGCCTGCGGGTGACTTGCCTGGAGACTTACTGGCCGGTTGAGGTGCGCCAGCGGATAGCCGCAGAGCAACGGGGCGGCCGGAGGGCTGGACTTTCAAATCCCTTTGGGCCCAAAGGCATTCGTGTTGTACACATTCGGTGTGAGCGAATTGTTTGCTGGCCTCGCTACTTCCAGGCGGGCAGCGGCGGCAAAGGGCCGGTGAGGTCGGTGCCGGGGGTGCGGCCGAGGAGCCAACCGAGGATGGCGGTGGCGGGGCCGAGGATGGTGTGGTGGGGGCGGCCGGGGCCGATGGTGGCGATGAAATCTGTGTCGGTGGATTGGATGTCGAAGGTGGGGGTGGCTTCGGGGTGGAGCCTGGTGGACAGGTCTGTGATGGCTTCGGGGAGTAGGCGGGCTACGAAGGGGGCAGGCCAGTCGGCGGGGGTGTAGCCGATATCGAGGTCCACGTGGTGGATTTCCGTCTCGCGCAGGCGCATCCAGGGGATCTGGTCGGCCGTGAGGGCGCCGCCCTGGCGGTTGCGAACCTCGCGCTGCCAGTCGTCGGCGGGCATTGTGGTCGCGACGGCCTGCCAGCGGTGCGCCGTGGCGGTGAAGTCGGCGTGCTGCACGGTGAGGGAGCGGGGTGCACCTGCCTCGATGTCGGCGTCACGGACCTCGATATTCGGATACTGCGGCATCTCGATGCCGGTGTGGGCCCACAGCAGCAGGTTCAGCAGGCTGTCGGCATTGCGCGACAGGTGCGCCAGCACATGGCCGCGGCTCCACCCCGGCAATCGGGACGGTTCGGCCAACGCCGCGTCGGTGAGCGCGCCGATCGCGACATCGAGGCGCGTGGTGGAGGCGGCGACCTGATCGAGCAAGTCGGTGGGAGTGGCAGTTTCGCTGGTCACGAGTTCGAGAGTAGTGCGCCATTGCTCTGAGCACCGGCGATAACGACGGCGTGGAAGCTGCCCTGTGGATAACTCCGAACCTGTGGACAACTGGGCGTATTCGGCCGTCGAACGCCGGATCGCTGGGGCGGCCTCGTGTGACGATTCAGCCGGCGATGATCGCGTCTGCCTCGATTTCCACCAGCAGATCAGGGGCGATCAACGCGGCGACCTCATACATCGAGGCCGCAGGCCGGATCGTGCCGAACACCTCGGCATGGGCGGCCGCGACCTCGGGCCAGCGGGCGATGTCGGTGACGAACATGCGCGTGCGCACCACATCGCGCAGGCTCGCGCCTGCCTGTTCGAGTGCGGTGGCGATCCGGGCAAGGACCTCACGGGTCTGGGCACCGATGTCGTCGCCGCCGACAACACCACCGCCGGTCACAGCGGCAGTGGTGCCACTGACGACGACCTGGTTGCCGACCCGTACCGCCCGCGAATACCCGACGACATCTTCGAAATCGGAGGCTGAGGAAATGTTCACCCGAGTTGCGTTCATGGCTGCCAGAATGGTCCACCGAGTAATGGCGGGCAATTCATTTGCCGGTCGCCTGGTGGTCGGATCGCGACGGTACGCATGGCAGGTGAACGCACGTCCAGGTCTTCGCCTCTTTCCACTCACCGCTGCGCTGTGCGCTGCCGCCGTCGTGGCCGCCGGCTGCTCGCCGGATCCGGCTGCCCGCATCACCACGGGCAAGGACGCGCCGCTGGTGATCTCGCTCGACGACCTGGTCGCCGCGGCGGGCACCAGCGCGGTGCTCGGGGTCAGCCTCGAGCCCGAGAACGGCAACGTGAGCCGTCGCGCCGACGGCGCCTACGTCTACACCCCGAGCGCGGGCTATACCGGTTTCGACCAGTTCACGGTCACCACCACCGACGCTGTTCGCCTCTACACCACCGACATTCCGGTGCTCGGCGAGTTCGGCGGCACGATGGTGCAGGGCAGTGGTTTCGGCTCGGCCTGGACCCCGGTCCCGGGCAGCGCCGACGAGTTCTACGGACTCACCGACCGCGGTCCGAACGTCGACGGTCCCGCCAAGAACGAAAAGCTCTCGCCGACACCTGATTTCGTGCCCAAGATCGGCCGGTTCAAACTGGTGGGCAACAAAGCCGTGCTGCAGTCGAGCGTCGAGCTGCGCAATAAATCCGGCACACCGTTCAACGGCCAGGTCGACATCTCGGCCGACACCGGCGAGACCATCAAGGACTTGCAGGGCAATGTGTTGCCGCCCACCGACCACGGTCTCGACCCGGAGGGCCTGGTCGCGCTGGCTGACGGCACCTTCTGGATCTCCGACGAATACGGGCCGTTCCTGGTGCATTTCGACGCAGCGGGCACCGAGATCGAGCGGCTCACGCCCGGCAACGGCCTGCCGAAGGAAGTCGCGTTGCGCACTCCCAACCAGGGCATGGAAGGGCTGACCATCACCCCGGACGGCAACACCCTGGTCGGCGTGGTGCAGAGCGCGCTCAACACTCCCGGCCTGAGCGGTTCGGCCAAGGAGGTGCCGTTCGCGCGCATCGTCACCGTCGATCTGAACACCAGGGCGCAAAGGGAATTCCTCTACCCACTGGAGAACCCGAAGCAGTCCAAGGTCGCGGTCTCGGAGATCACCGCGCTGAGCGCCACCACCTTCCTCGTCGACGAGCGCGACGGCAAGCTGGCACCCGCGGCGGACAAGAAGATCTGGACCATCGACATCGCGGGCGCCACCGATGTCGGCCCCCAGTCCACCGTTCCCGGCGCGATCTACGACGCCGAGAAGGGCGGCCTGCTGATCGACGGAAAGCCGCTGGAGACACTGATCGGTGTCACCGCGACCCCGGATGCCGTCGACGCGCTGACCAAGGCCGGTGTCACCCCTGTCGCCAAGCAGAGCAACCTCGACCTCGCCGCGCTGCTCGCCGAGCTCGACGAGAAGGGCCGGTTCTTCGGCCACGACAAGATCGAAGGCATCGCCACCCTCGATGGCGGCAAGACCATCTACATCGCCAACGACAGCGACTTCGGCTTGGCCGCGAGCCAAGGGGACGCGCCCCCGTTCGGTCTCGAGCCCAAGACACTGCCCAACGGCGTGCAGGACACCGGTGAGGTGCTCGCGGTCGACACCACCAAGCTCCCCGCGAAGATCGACGGTTACACGGTGAAGATCACCGTCGAGTAGTGCGATCAGGGGCCTGCGTGAGCACCGCAACGGCCAAGGCGAGCAGCCAGACCGACATGGCGGCGACCTGGATGCGCTGGGCGATGCCGAGGCCGTAGGAGCCGGACAGGTTGTCGGCGACCATCATCCAGATGGTCGCCGCCGACCCCACGAGCAGAACGGCGATGCCGAACTCGCGCAGGATTCGCCAGCGGTGGTAGCGGTAGGCGGCGGCGCTGAACGCGAAGGCCGCTACCGCGATCGAGGTGACGGCCAGCGTGCTCGTCAGCGCGTGTGGCTGGTGCAGCTGGGGGAACAGTCCGCTGTCGCCACCGCACGCAGTGTCGCCGGGGGCGCAGTCGCGCAGCGGGAGCAAGGTGTCGGCGATGGTGGACGCGCCGAAGCACAGCAGGGCGCTCCAGCCGATCGTGGTCAGCCTGCGGCGCCGGAAAACCAGCAGGCCACCCACGCCGGCCGGGATCAGCAGAAGGCCGACCAGTTTGTCGGCGGTGCCGAACACCTCGCGGTAGGGCTTGCCCTCGGCATCGAGCTCGCTGAGGAAGTCGTTGACCGGGTCGGTGTCGATCGGCAGCACGAATTCCAGCAGCCAGGACGAATAACACAGGCCCGCGATCGCGATCGCGAGGGCGATCAGCAGCGAGGAACGTGGGATGTGCCGTGCGGATTCGGTCACACCGACCATTGTGCGGGTTCGGTGTAGACCGCCCGGATCAGGCGCGACGACAGCGCGGACGTGGTTTCATCACACGAGACACACGGCATCACAGGCACGCACAGGTTGCTGTCAGGTTGACCGTGCAGGGTGGTTGGTAATCAACGGAGAGGTTCTCGATGAGCTACGTGATCGCGCTGGCAGGTTTCGCCACGATCCTCGCGCTGGCCGTGTCCGGCTTCGTCGCGGCGGATGCCTCGCGCGCACCGGTGCGGGTACGCGCCGACAGCGCGCCGCACCGTCGCTGAACAACCGCGGGTCAGCTGGGCTTGGAGCGCTCCACGAGCGCGGTGATCTGCTCGGCCGCCGCATGCGGATCCTCGTGTTCCCATACCCGGACGACCTGCCAGCCCGCCGCCCGCAACGCGGCATCGGTGGCCCGATCCCGGGCCACATTCCCGGCCAGCTTCTCAGCCCACCAGTGCGCGTTGTTCTTCGGATCGGTCGCGTGAACAGGGCAACGATGCCAGAAACAGCCGTCGACATAGACGGCGATGCGTAGCCGCGGAAACACCACGTCCGCGCGTCGGCGCTGCCCTTTGATGGGTGGACGGTCGACGAAATAGCGTAGGCCCGCCCGGTGCAGTTCCCGGCGAAGAGCAAGCTCAGGTCCGGTATTCGCGCGTCGCTGTTTGGACATGCGCGCGCTCGTCGCCGCGTCGGTCACGAGCTTTCGGGCGGTTGCCGGCAGCGTGCGGTCGGCCAAATCCTGCGCGGGGAGTCGACCGGGTGATCCCCGGTTGTCTGCCCGCCGCGCGCTCATGCCGCCCAACCGCCCATGCGGTCGAGGTGGTCGCGGACGTCGTCGAGGAATCCGGGCGGAAAGCGGAGATTTCCCATCGACGTGCGGCGCAGGAACCCGGCGGTGGCGCGTGGGGAGAGCAGGCGGGGTTCGGTGAGGAAGTTCTTGAGGTCTTCGTAGGGCTCGTGGACCGGCCAGGTCGACAGGGGAACGCGATGCACGACGCCCGCGTGTCCCCATGCGGCACTGGGCCACGGCTGGCCGGCTTCGATCGGTTCGCCAAGGGAGAGCGGGTCCGACGGGGCGGCCAGGCGTTCACCGACCCAGTTCGCCATCCGCACACTCACCGCGTTGCCCACCAATTTCCAGCGATGGCCCGGGCGAACACCGTCGACGTCGAGGGCGGGGGCGGTCCAATCGGCGTCGAAGCCCTGTAATCGCTCACCGTCGACAATGCCGGGCGTCACGATCTCGCCCGCGGGCAGGCGCACCGCGGGGGGACTGGGAATGCCGAGGCCGGAACCGCCCTTGAGGGTCGGCACGGCATTCACCGCCCAGCCGAGGCCGCGGACGCCCTCGGTCCAGTAGAAGCCGCACGGGTCGCGGTCCGGGTCGCCGTAGTCGCGTGGACCGGCGTCGTCGCCGAACAGCACCGGACGAGGGTCCTCGGTGCGCGAAGCCAGCATCAGCACGCGCTGACGCCGCTGCGGTAGGCCGAACGCGCGTCCGTCGACGACGCGGTAAGCCCAGGTGTATCCGAGCTCCTCCAGCGCGTCGGTGATGTGCCGCATGGCTGCGCCGCGATCCAGCTGCAGCATGAAGGGGACGTTCTCGATCAACAACCACCGCGGGCCCCGCTGCCTGCGAACCAGCCGGAACACCTCGTCCACCAGGCCGGATCGGCCACCGGTGATACCTGCCGTGCGCCCGGCCTGCGAGAGATCCTGGCAGGGAAAACCGGCCGCGACCAGCTCGGTGCCCGCGGGCAGTGAGCGCAAGCGGGTGATGTCGCCGTGCAGATCGGCATCGGGGAATCGTGCGGCGAGCACCCCTTTGGCGCCGGGGTCGATCTCGCACAGCAACTCCGACGACCAGCCGTGCCTGCTCAGACCGAGTTCGAGCCCGCCGATCCCGGCGAACAACCCGACCATCCGCATCAACTAACCCCTGTGTCGTCGGAGCGCGGGCGCGCTCGAGTTCGCGGTCCCTGACAGGTCCGTTGTTCAGCGGCCGGTAATCGCGCCCGCGCCGCATTGTATCGGGCCACCGAACAGCGGGCCGACCGCGAACAAGCCCTCCCGAGGATCGGTGCCCGGGTGATTCGGAGGGGGCCGCGCGATGGTCGTGGCGAGGAGCAGGAGCACAACACAGGTGCCGCACCAGCTGTGCAAGGGGTGTCGGCCGGTGGAAATTCGGTGGCCGAGAGTGGGGGTGCTCTGGGACTCTTGATGGGCCGAACTTGTCGGACCCTGGTGCGAACATCACCGTGCGTCCGTTCCGGAAAACCAACCAGCCGACCGGGCATCAAGGGGGAGTTGTGTCTGTCACGTCAGAGTTGGCGTCCGCCGAATCGGAGGCCGACAGACCGGAGCGGCCTGCGCCGCGGTCGAGTGGGGGAATGCGGTCGCTCTGGCGATTTCTGCCCTTTCTCCGGCCGTATCGGGTGCCGCTGCTCTTGGCGAACGTGCTGGCGATCGTCACCGCGAGCACCGCGATCGCGATTCCCCTGGTCATCGCGCGAGTGGTGGACGGGCCGATCGCCCGACGAGATTTCCTCGGCCTGCTGGCACCGGTCGCACTGATCTTTCTGCTCGGGTCGCTCGAATCGTTCGGCATGTGGGGCAGGCGATGGTTGGTGTCCAAGCCTTCGACGATGTTCGAAATCACCATGCGCGCCAAACTCTTCCAGCAGCTGCAAGCGCTCTCGATCGGCCGCCACGACGGCTGGCAGTCGGGACAGCTGCTCTCGCGTGCCATCGACGATCTGTCGGTGCTGCGGCGGTTCGTCGCGTTCGCGGGTCCGTTCCTCATCGTCAACGCCGTGATCATGCCCACCGGGCTGATCGTGCTGTTCGCGATGAATTGGCAAGTAGGACTGATCTTCACGGTGACATCGCTGCCGTTGACGCTGTTCTGCGCGCGTTTCGTCCGCCGGTTCGAGGTGGCCTCGCGGCGTTCGCAGGACCAATCCGGAGACCTGGCCACGATCGCCCAGGAATCGGCGCAGGGCGTGCGGGTGCTCAAGGCGCTGGGGCGCGGCCGGTTCTTCGGTGCGCGATTCACTGCCCTGTCGCGGGAACTGCAGCGCACCGAAATGGTGAAGGTGCGCCTCGATGCCACGCTGTGGTCGGCGCTGGTGACCTTGCCGACCGTGTCGATCGCGGTCTCGCTCGGCGTGGGCGGCTATGCGGTGGTGCAGGGGTCGATGACGATGGGCACGCTCGTCGCGAGCATCACGCTGGCCACTTTTCTGCAGTGGCCGATCATCTGGCTCGGTTTCCTGCTGTCGGAACTGTTCGAGGCGCGCACGGCGGCGGATCGCTTCTGGGAGATCATCGATACCCCGCTCGACATCACCGACCCGGCGCACCCGGAGAAACTACCCACCGCACTGCGCGGCGAATTGGTCATCGACAGTGTCCGCTTCGCCTATCCGCGATCCGATGACGGACCGGAACACACCGTGCTGGAAGAGATCTCGCTACGGATTCGACCCGGCGAGACCGTCGCGCTCGTCGGCGCGACGGGCAGCGGAAAGACCGCGCTGCTCGAGCTGATTCCCCGCCTCTACGACGTGAGCGGCGGCGCGATCACCATCGACGGCGTCGACATCGCCACCCTGCGATTGGCCGAGCTGCGCCAGGCGGTGACGGTGGCCTTCGAGGAACCGGTGCTGTTCTCGGCCAGCGTGCGCGAGAACGTGGCGCTGGGCGATTCGAGCGCCACCGATGCCGATGTGCGTCAGGCGCTCGACATCGCGCAGGCGAGCGAGTTCGTCGACGCTCTGCCCTGGGGCCTGGACACCCGCATCGGCGAGCAGGGCATGAGTCTGTCCGGCGGACAGCGTCAGCGGCTGGCCCTGGCCAGAGCCGTTCTCACCGGCGACACCGCGGCGCGAGGCCGGATCATGGTCCTCGACGATCCGTTGTCGGCGCTCGACGTGGAAACCGAAGAGCGCGTGCAGGACCGGCTGCGGTCGGTGTTGTCCGGGGCGACCACCCTGCTCGTCGCGCACCGCCCGTCCACCGCCGCGCTCGCCGACCGCGTCGCCGTGCTCGCCGACGGACGCATCGTCGCCGAGGGCAGTCACGAGAAGCTGCTGCGCACGAGCGACCACTACCGCGAACTGATGGGGGGTGAAGCATGAGCACCGAGGCCGTGTCGACGGAAAAGACTGTGCCGCACGAGCAAGCCGATCTGGCGGCTGACTGGCGCGGTATCGCCAAGGAGGACGACACCGTCACCGACACTGGAAACCTGGTGCTGGCCGGGCGATCCCGGCGGCTGCTCATCGATCTGGTGCGGCCCTATCGCAAGCAGGCGATCGGAACCTTCGTCCTGATCCTGCTCGACAATGCGGCGAAGGTCTCGCTACCGCTGTTCATCGCCTACGGGCTCGACCACGGTATCGGCCAAGGCCGCCTGGGTAATTGGGCGCCGATGATCGCGACTGTGGCGGGCTTCGTCGCGGTGACGTTGTTGTCGGGGCTCACCACCTTCGCCTTCCTTCGAGCCTCCGGATCGCTGAGCCAGCGGGTGTTGTTCGACCTGCGGGTGCGTGCGTTCCGGCATACGCAGCGGTTGAGCGTGTCGTTTCACGAGAAGTACACCTCGGGCAAGGTCGTCACCCGGCTCACCAGCGATATCGAAGCCTTGCAGGAGCTGCTCGAGGGCGCGCTCAATCAGGCGCTGAGCGCGGTGCTCTCGGTGGTGACCATCGCCGCGCTGCTGATCTGGCTCGATCCGCTGCTCGCGTCGATCGTGTTGATCGGTTTCGTGCCGCTGGTCCTGGTCACCCGGTGGGCGCAGCGGCGTCAGCGGGCTGGGTACCGGCGCACCCGCGGTGCGATCTCACGCGTTGTCGTGCAGCTCGTCGAATCGATGAGCGGCATGCGGGCGGTGCAGGCGTTCCGTCGAGAACACCGCAACCAGGAGGTCCTCGGTACCGAGGACTCGGCGTACCAGATCGCGACGACCACCGCGGTCCGCGGCATGGGCGACTATGTCGGGCTGTCCAATTTCATCGGCAAGCTCACGACCGTGATCGTGCTGCTGGTCGGCGCTTGGCAGGTGATGGAGGGCAATCTCGCGATCGGCGTGCTCGCCGCGTATCTGCTCTACCTCGACCAGTTCTACGGCCCGCTGGACGAACTCGCCCAGGTGTTCAACTCCTACCAGTCCGCCGCGGCCGCACTGGAGAAGATCTCCGGCGTGCTCGAGGAGGAACCGGCCGTCGCCGAACCGCTACATCCGGTCGCACTCGAGCGCGCGAGCGGTGCGGTGCGAATGGAGAAGGTCTGGTTCGGCTACAACAGCACCTCGGTGTTGCCGGAATTCGATCTGGAGATCCCGGCCGGACAGGTGGTGGCGCTGGTCGGTGCCACGGGCGCCGGCAAGTCGACACTGGCGAAACTGCTCACCCGGTTCTACGACCCGAGCGGCGGCGTCATCACACTCGACGGGGTGGACCTGCGCCGCCTGGCCGACGCGGAGCTGCGCAGGCACGTCGTGATGATCACCCAGGAGGCCTACCTGTTCTCCGGCACGATCGCCGACAACATCCGGCTCGGCAGGCCCGGCGCCACCGATGCCGAGGTCGCCGCTGCCGCGCGCGCGGTGGGACTCGACGTCTTCGTCGGCGGGCTGCCCGACGGGTATGGCACCGATGTGCGCACGCGTGGCGGCAGGCTCTCGGCGGGCCAGCGTCAACTGGTGGCCTTCGCGCGGGTCTTCCTGGCCGATCCGGCGGTCATCGTGCTCGACGAGGCCACCTCCAGCCTGGATATCCCCGGTGAGCGGCTGGTTCAGCACGCGCTGGAGACCCTGCTGCGCGACCGCACGGCCGTGATCATCGCGCACCGGCTGTCGACCGTGGCCGTTGCCGACCGGGTGCTGGTGCTCGACAGCGGCCGGATCGTAGAAGACGGCGCACCCACTGAACTGATCGCGGGCCAGGGACGCTTCGCCGGGTTGCACGCCGCATGGCGGGATTCGCTGGTGTGATGGGCCCGTGTTGTGCAGCCGTTGGGCTGGTGTCGCTTACCGTAGAGAGGTGACGATCCCAGCCCCGGGCCCGGCCGACGGCCCCACCGAGATCAGACCGGCCTCCCGGTGGCCCGCGGTGCTCACCTGGCGTGCCCACGACAACACCCGGATGGAATCGGTGCGGGTGACCGTGAACGGCAATCGGATCAGGGCAGCGGGCCGGATGATCGGCTGCGCCGGTGAGGAGCACCCGGCGTTCAGCGCGTCGTACGACCTGGTCACCGACGAAGCGGGGGCCACGCGGCGGTTGTCACTGCGCACCACCACCGCGGCCGGTGAACGCCACGCCTCGATCTCGCGCGACGAGGAGAACTACTGGCTCGTCGACGCGGGCGGCACCCACGTGCGCTCGACCTTCGGCGGCGCCCTCGACGTCGACGTGGTGCTGAGCCCGTTCTTCAACACCCTGCCGATCCGCCGCTTCTGTCTGCAGAACGCTGTCGGTGATGTCCAGGTCCCCGTCGTCTACGTGCGACTACCCGACCTGCTCGTGCAAGAAGCCGAGCTCACCTACTCGAGCGCGGCCGACGGCATCAACGTGCTCTCGCCGGTCTCGAGCGCCACCCTGAAGGTCGACGCGGAAGGTTTCGTCCTCGACTACCCGGGACTGGCCGAACGCGCCTGACCCATCCGGCACACGCACCCGCGAGCGTGAATCAGATCGCGCGCAACACCCCGCCGTCTCGGCCTGCGCGGTGCAGTTCGCCGAGCCAGTCGCCGGTGCCCGGCGTGATGCCGGTGATGTCCCAGGTGGTGCGGTCGTCGTAGGCGCTGCGGCCTTGGAAACCCGTCTCGACAAGGTCGCCGAGGCCGCCGTCCGCGCGTAGGGCGTCGCGGGCAGTGACAAGTGTCTCGATGGCCTCGTCGAGCACCCGTTCCAGTGCGGTCGCGTTGGGTTCGCAGATGGCGCGAACGAGGTCGGGGGCGGTGCCCGCGACGCGGGTTCCGTCGCGGAACGAGCCGGCTGCCAGACCGAGCGCCAGTTTCCCGCCCGCTGCTCCTGCCGCGGCGAGCGCTTCGGCCAGCACATGCGGCAGATGCGAGATCCGCGCGACGGCCTGGTCGTGTTCCCCGGCGAGTACCGGAATCACCACCGACCCGCAATCCAGCGCGAGTCGCACCACCCGAGACCACGGCCGCACCTGCGTGCCCTCGTCCACCCCGACGGCCCAAACGGCTCCGCGGAATAGCGTGGAATCTGTTGCAGTCCAGCCTGATTCGGCCGTTCCTGTCATCGGATGCCCGCCCACGTACAAAGCCTCGAGCCCATGCTTGCGTACCGCGTCGAGCACCGGACCCTTCACGCTCACCACGTCCGTCAGCGGGCACGCGGGCGCCAGCGCGGCGATGTCGGCCAACAGGTGTTCGATCGCGGGCATCGGCACCGCCAGCACCAGCAGCGCGTCGGCCTCGGCCGCCCGGCGCAGCACCGCGGACAGGTCCCCGGACACGTCGAATCCATCGTGACGCGCCGCGGAAACCCCGGATTCGGAACGGTTGTACCCGAACGCCGCATAACCGGCCGCGACGGCGGCGCGCAGCAGTGAACCACCGATCAGGCCGGTTCCGAGGACGCAAACAGCCCCACGCTGGTCGATGCTCATCGGAACAGATTGGCACACGAGTTCATCATTAGGGGTGGGACAGACTACCGTTTGGTTCATGGCAGCACAGCGCTCGGGCACGAACAGGGCGACGTCGGATGACGACTTCGACGTCGAAGGGTTCGCAGTGGCCGTGGTCCGCGAAGAAGGTACATGGCGGGTCAGTCCGCTCAGCTCCGAAGCCCTGCACGATCTGTCCGCCGCCGAAACCGAACTGAAGGCCTTGCGCAGCTCAGGAGCGGTATTCGGCCTGATCGACGTGGACGACGAGTTCTTCGTCATCTTGCGTCCCGCACCGAGCGGCACCCGCCTGCTCGTCTCCGACGCCACCGCGGCGATCGACTACGACATCGCCGCCGACATCCTCGACGCGCTCAATGTCGAGATCCCCGATATCGATCCCGATGACCTCGACGATGTCGAGCCGTGGGAAGAGGGCGATCTGGGCGTGCTGGCCGATCTGGGTTTGCCCGAACCGGTCCTGAGCGTGATCATCGCCGAAACCGACCTCTACCCCGACGAGCAGCTCGGCATGATCGCCCAGCGTCTGGGTTTCGCCGACGAATTCGCCGCGGTTCTGGACAAAATGCCGAGGTGACCGACGAAGAGATGATGCGTGCCGCCGTGGCGGCCGCAGCCGACGCCGACCCGCGCGATGTGCCGGTCGGCGCCGTCGTCTTCGACGCGCGAGGCCGCGAACTGGCCCGCGCCACCAACGCCAGGGAAGCCCTCGGCGATCCCACCGCTCATGCCGAGGTGCTTGCTCTGCGTAGAGCCGCAGCTGTTCACGGCGACGGCTGGCGGCTGGAAGGCGCGACACTGGCCGTCACCCTCGAACCGTGCACGATGTGCGCGGGTGCGCTGGTCCTGGCCCGTGTCGGCAAGGTGATCTTCGGCGCGTGGGAACCCAAAACCGGTGCCGTCGGCTCCCTCTGGGACGTCGTTCGCGACCGCCGTCTCAACCACCGCCCCGAAGTCCGCGGCGGCATCCTCGAACAAGACTGCGTCGCGCTGCTGGGTGCATTCTTCAAAAATCAACGCTGACCAGCCGATTTAACAATCGCCCACCCACTCCGGTACCGTAGTCGGCGGTGGCGTGTCCGAGCGGCCTAAGGAGCACGCCTCGAAAGCGTGTGAGGGGTAACCCCCCTCCGAGGGTTCAAATCCCTCCGCCACCGCCAAGAGCCCCTCACTTGTTCACACAGGTGGGGGGCTTTTTCGTGTTCGGAAGCTGCGTCGGTAGGACGACGGCGAGGTGCGCACCGCGCGGGTGAAGTGGTGGCGGAAGGTGACCGGGGTGGCGAAACCGGACGCGATCGCGATCTCCTCGATCGGTGCGTCGCCGGTCTCGAGCATCGCCAGTGCTGCCTGGATGCGCTGGGCGATCAGCCATTTGCTCGGGGTCGCACCGGTTTCGCGGACGAAATGGCGTAGGTAGGTGCGGGGCGACAAGCCGGCGACCTTGGCCAGGTCCGGGATTCCGATCGGTTCGGCGAGGTGTTCGAGTGCCCACGACAGGCTGCGGGCGATGGGGGCGTCGAGCGGTTCGGGGGGCATGGGGGATTCGATGTATTGGGCTTGACCGCCGGCGCGGTGGGGTTGGATCACCAGGCGGCGGGCGACGGCGTTGGCGACGGACGCGCCCAGATCGTTGCGGACCAGATGGAGCGCGAGGTCGAGGCCGGCGGCGCAACCCGCGCTGGTCAGAATGTCGCCTTCGTCGGTGTAGAGAGGTTCGGGGTCGACTTCGACCAGGGGATAGCGCTCGCGCAGGAGGTCGGCGTATCGCCAGTGGGTGGTGGCTCGGCGGCCGTCGAGCAGGCCGGCCGCGGCGAGGGCGAAGGCCCCCGAACAGATCGAGACGATGCGCGAGCCGTTGCTGTGCGCTCGGCGCAGCGCGTCGATCAACTCCGGTGAGGTCTGCGCGCGGGGGTCGGCGACGCTGGGGACCACGACCGTGTCGGCGGCGGCGAAATCCGCGAGACCGTAGGGGCTGGTCAGGGTCGCACCGCCGATCACACGGATGGGGTCGGGGGTTTCGGTGCAGATCTTCAGCTCGTACCAGGGTTGGTCGATATCGGACCAGGTCAGGCCGAACACTTCGACGACGATGCCGGTTTCGAACGCCGTCATCCCGTCATACGCCAGCACGGATACTGAGCTCATGTCTAAATCTTAGCGATAGTCGTCATTTACGCCACTTCTCCCGGTGACGCGGAAGTCGGAGCATAGAGATATGTTGAAGCAGCTGAAGGACTTCGCCATCGGAATCCACACCGCGAACGCGATCAGGCACGGCGTGCGCCCGTCTGTCGCGACTCGGCCCGAAAGCCGGAAGCCACAGTGTGGGGGAGCGCGGACCACCCGATAGCGGCAAGATCTGTTGTCGGGTATTCACCTCGTCCGACCTGCGGTGTATTCCTCGCGTAATAGACTGGGTTACACCGAATCCGGGAAGGAACGATGATTATGCGCGGGCGAGTGCCGCCACCCGCGAAGTCCGGGATCGGGCTCGGGGGAAAACTTCTGGTCCTCGTCGTGCTCGGCTGGATCGCCGTCGGGTTGCTCGCGGCAGGACAGCGACACCACTTCGCGCACCTGCCCAAGCAGTGCTCGGACTGGGCGACGATCGCTGTCACCGCCGCGGCGGGGCCTGCGAACTACATCGGGCTCAATCCGCGCGTCACCGAATGCCAAGTGCCACAGCCGAGTAAGTAGCCGGGGAGCCGAAGCTCCCCGGCTCCCGGACTCAGCTTCGCACCGGCGCGACCACCCGCCGCTCGGCCTGGAGCTCGCGTACTCGCGAACCCTCGACGTCGATATCGGGCACGATCCGGTCCAGCCACTTCGGCATCCACCACGCCCACTTGCCCAGCAGCACAAGCAGAGCCGGCATGAGCACCATCCGGACGACGAACGCGTCCAAGGCCACACCGGCCGCCAGCGCGAAGCCCATCGACTTGGCGGTCACGTCGGATTCCAGCAGGAACGAACCGAACACCGAGATCATGATGATCGCCGCCGAGGTCACCACCCGGGCGCCGTGGTGATAGCCCTTGATCACCGCCTCGGTGGGCTCGGAGCCGTGCACGTACTCCTCGCGCATCCGGGTCACCAGGAACACCTGGTAGTCCATCGCCAAGCCGAAGACCAAGCCGATCAACATGATCGGCAGGAAGCTGACCAGCGGATGAGGGTCCTGGATGAGGCCGAGCTTGCCCTCCTGGAAGATCAGCACGGTCGCGCCGAAGGTGGCTGCCATGGACAGCAGAAAGCCCAGCGCGGCGGTGAGCGGCACCAGGATCGACCGGAACACCAGGATGAGCAGGATGAACGCGGCACCGGCCACGATCGCCATGTACGGGACGATCTTGCTCAGCAGCACATGGTCGATGTCGGCGTAGATCGCGGTGGTTCCGGTGATGCCGTACGACATCTGGTACTGCTCGTGCAGGTCCGATTCCGCGTCACGCGCCGACTGCACCAGGTCCTTCGTCGACTGGGCGTTGGGTCCGGTCTGGGGGATGCCGTTGATCAGCGCGCCCGCCCCGTCCTGACTCATCTGGGGTTCGGTGACCAGATCCATGTCGGGATAGGACATCAGCTTCTCGCGCAGGGCCTCCAGTGCCTCGGGCCGCTGTTCGACCGGGGTGTCGCTGAGGTCGACGGCCACCTGGAGCACGCCGTTGCTACCCTCGCCGAAACCCTCGGTGCGCAGGTCGTAGGCCTTACGGACGGTGGTCGACTTCGGCAGACTGTCCTCGCCGGGCAGCCCGAGGTTCAGATTCAGCGCCGGTGCGGCGAGCAGGCCGAGCACCGCGATGGCCAGGATCATCGTGATCGCGGGGAACTTGGCGATCACCCGCGCTACCCGGGTGCCGTTGGTGACGACGCTGTCGTCCTCGGGATCGTGCTGGGCGATCAGCGGCAGCTTCGGCTTGAACAGCGCCTTGCCGAAGGCGCCGAGCAGCGCGGGCATCAACGTGATGGCGGTGAGAACGGCGAACGCGGCCGCGACCGCACCGCCCAGACCCATGAACGTCAGGAATCTGACCCCGACGATGCTCAGCCCGACCAGCGCGATGATGACGGTGAGCCCGGCGAAGACCACCGCCGAACCGGCGGTGCCCAACGCGGTGCCCGCAGCTTCCTCCGCTGAATCCTGGACAGCCAGTTCATGTTTGTAGCGCGAGACGATGAACAGCGCATAGTCGATGGACAGCGCGATGCCGATCATCGAGGCAAGGAATGTGGTGAAGCTCGGCACCGACACCACCGAGGTCGACAGGAAGATCAACGAGGTCGCCGCACCGAGCCCGACGATCGCGGTGATGATCGGCACGAAGGCGGCCACGATCGCCCCGAAGGCCACGATCATCACCACCAGGGCCACGGCCATACCGATCATCTCGGATTTGCCGCTCGGCATCTCCTGCTCCATCGCGATGGTGCCGCTGATCTCGACTGTCAGTCCGGCCGCGCGGGCGGCGTCGCCGGCGTCGTAGGCGGCCTCGCGCTCGGTGGCGGTGATCTCGGCGAAGTCTTTGATGGTGAACGGGACGCTGAAGAACGCGACGGTGTCGGGTTCGGTCTCGTTGAGCACGTTCAGTGGCGCGCCACTGCAGGTCGACGGGTCGGGCTGCCCGGTGAGGCAGCCCATTTCCTCGGTGACGGCGATCGGATTCTCGATCGGCTTCGCGTGGTCGACGATGTCGAGCCGGTCGAGCTCGCCGATCAGTTCGTCGATCGCGGCCCGGTTGGCCGGGTCGGTGAGCTTGCGTCCCTCGGGCGCGCCCACGACATATGTGCCGGTCACCGCGTCGAACGCGAAAGCCTCCGACATGCCGGGGAAGTGCTTGTCGAGGATTTCGGTGGCCCGTTCCGACGGCAGGTTCGGCATGCTGAAGTCGTCGGTCATCGGCTTCTGCAACGCCGAACCGAGTCCCGCGAGCACCATGAACAACAGCAACCAGACGGGCAGCACAATCCATTTGCGGCGAAAGGCCAGCTTGCCCCACCGGTACAGATAGACAGACACGGTTGTTCTCCTCGTGGATCGGTGCAGAGCGCGGATCGGAGGTAAAGCCGGGTCGAACCAGCATGAGTCTGCTGCCCAGCAACCGCGATATCAAGCACCGGTGCAGCGCGGATGCCGAAAACAACGCAGCCCCGCAATCCGGTAGCGGATTGCGGGGCTGCGCGATTCGGTGACGGTCAGCCGACCGGAACCGGGTGCTTCACCGTGACGGCGCCCTCGGCGCGCAGCTCCTCGAGCTTGGCGCCTTCGACGTCGATATCGGGCACGATGCGGTCGAGCCACTTCGGCATCCACCACGCCCACTTGCCCATGATCACCAGCAGGGCCGGGACCACGACCATGCGGACGATGAACGCGTCGATCGCCACGCCTGCGGCCAGCGCGAAACCGAAGGACTTCGCGGTGACGTCGGTTTCCATGATGAAGGAACCGAACACCGAGATCATGATGATCGCGGCCGAGGTGACCACGCGGGCACCGTGGTGGTAACCGGAGACCATCGCGTCCTTGGGCGATTTACCGTGTACGAACTCCTCGCGCATGCGGGTCACCAGGAACACCTGATAATCCATCGCCAAGCCGAACACCAAGCCGATCAACATGATCGGCATGAAGCTGACCAGCGGTTGCGGATCCTCGATCAGGCCGAACGCGCCCTCCTGGAAGATCAGCACGGTCGCGCCGAAGGTGGCCGCCATCGACAACAGGAAGCCCAGCGCCGCGGTGAGCGGAACCAGAATCGAGCGGAACACCAGGATCAGCAGGATGAACGCGGCACCGGCGACGATTGCCAGGTACGGCAGGATCTTGCTAAGCAGCACATGGTCGACATCGGCGTAGATGGCGGTGGTGCCGGTGATGCCGTACTGCATGCCGTACTGCGCGGCCAGATCGGCTTCCGCGCCACGAGCTTCGGCGACCAGATCCTTGGTGGCCTGGTTGTTCGGACCGGACTTCGGGACGCCGTTGAGCATGGCGCCCTGGCTGTCCTTGCTCCACACCGGCTCGGTGACGTAATCCATGCCTTCGTAGGACTCGAGCTTGGCACGCAGCGCGCCGACCGCGGCTTCACGTTCGCCCTCGGGTGTCGCACTCAGGTCCGCGGCGACCATGAGCACACCGTTGCTGCCTTCGCCGAAGCCCTCGGTCCGCAGGTCGTAGGCCTTACGGATGGTGGAGGTCTGCGGCATGCTGTCTTCGCCGGGCAGGCCGAGGTTCAGACCGGCGGCGGGTGCGGCGAGCGCGCCGAGCGCGACCACCGACAGGATCAGCGCGACCCACGGCGCCTTGGCGATCAGCTTGGCGAAACGCTGACCGTTGGTCACCGAGGTGTCGTCTTCGGGATCGTGCTGCGCCACGAGCGGCAGCTTCGGCTTGAACAGCGACTTGCCGAAGGCGCCCATCAGCGCGGGCATCAGGGTGACGGCGGTGAGCACGGCGAACGCGGCGGCGATGGCGCCGCCCAGACCCATGAAGGTCAGGAACTCCACGCCGACGATGCCGAGTGCGCCGAGCGCGATGATGACCGTGAGACCTGCGAACACCACGGCCGAACCGGCGGTGCCGAGTGCGGTGCCTGCGGCTTCCTCGGCCGAATCACGCACGGCCAGTTCGTGTTTGTATCGGGAGACGATGAACAGCGCGTAGTCGATCGAGAGCGCGATACCGATCATCGATGCCAGGAAGGTGGTGAAGGCGGGCACCTCCATCACGGAGGTACCGAGCATGATCAGCGAGGTCGCCGCGCCGAGGCCGACGATGGCCGTGACGATGGGCACGACCGCGGCGACGATGGCGCCGAAGGCGATCACCATCACGATCAGCGCGACAGCCATGCCGATCATTTCGGACTTGCCGCTCGGCTGTTCCTGCTTCATCGCGATCGAGCCGCTGAGCTCGACAGTCAGACCGGCGTTGCGGGCTTCGGCGCCGACCTCGAAGGCAGTATCGCGCTCGGCGTCGGTCACGTCGGTGACGGCCTCGATGGTGAACGGGACACTGAGCACGCCGACGGTCTCGGGTGCGGTCTCGCTGAGCACATTGAGCGGGGCGGACGAGCACTTCGACGGGTCAGGGGCGGTGAGGCAGCCCATCTGCTCGGTAGCGGCGACCGGGCTGACCAGCTTCTTCTCGTGATCGACGATCGACAGGTCGGCGAGCCTGGCGATGAACGCGTCGACCGCGGCCCGGTTGGCCGGGTCGGTGAGCTTCTGACCCTCCGGGGCGCCGATCACGTAGGTGCCGGTGACGGCATCCATCGAGAACTGCTCCGACATGCCCTCGAAGTGCTTGTCGAGGATCTCGTTGGCGCGGGCCGACGGGAGCTCGGGCATGCTGAAGTCGTTGGACATCGGCTTGCTCAGTGTGGCGCCGAGGCCGCCGAGCAGAACGAAAAGCAGTAGCCAGACCGGTAGCACGATCCATTTACGGCGGAAAGCGAACTTTCCCCATCGGTACAGGTATACGGACACGCGTGTGCTCCTAGCGCGAAGAACGGGTGGGGGCATGGCTCGTAGACAGCACTCGCGGGCCACCCCTGCGGGACCCGCCTCCACAACATCGTTTTCTGCCTAC
>JACIXH010000091.1 GCA_014360565.1 Nocardia sp. | reverse complement strand
CCTGCTGGGCCAGGATGCGCGCGCCTGCCAGATTCTCCACGCGCGCACCGGCACCGGAGCTCCCACTGTCGAGCAGTTGCGCGGCCGTCAGCGTGGCGCCCGCGGTCCACAGCAACGCCACCAGGGCGGCCAGCGCCGCCATGGCCATACCGGTGTTCACCAGCCGGTTGGTACGGCGCAGCAAAACGATGGAGCCCACGGCGCACGCTGCCAGGACCAGCAGCAGCGCCACGATGCTCGTCCACGGCAACGCGCCGATGCGCTGCTGGTCCTCGCGCACAGCGGCGAAGCGGGCCTTGCTGAGTTGTTCGGCGTTGGGCAGCAGCGAGACCTGCATCAGGTCCGAGGCCTGGCGCAGATACGCCGACCCGACCGGGAAACCCTGACGATTGTTGGCACGCGCGGTCTCGACCAGACCCGTGTAGGTCGGTAGGTCGGCGGCGATGCGGGCCACGATCGTGCGGGTCTGCGCGTCGGTGGCGCCTGCGGTGGCTTCGGCCAGCGCGGCGGCGGCATCGGCGAGGGCCTGCTCGTAACTGTCTCGCACCTGCGGCGATTCGATGCCGCCGGACAGGAAGGCCGTCGCCGCGCCCGCGTCGGCGGCCGAGAGTGACACATACAGACTCTGCGCGGCGAAGGCCAGCGGCTCGGTCCGGTCGAGCACCTGTTCGGACCGTGCGATCTTGGTGTCGAGCTGTTGTCCCACAGTCGATCCGGCGACCACACAGGCCACCGTGGTGACGACGAGGACCATCCCGATCGCGCCCGGTGTCGTCGCGGCGAATCTCCGCAGCCACGTCCCCGCGTCACGGATGGTCGCCGGTAGGCGAGATCCCACACCGTCCTCCTTCATCTCCCCGGGCGGTGTCTTCGATCGCGATATTACGGGAGGAGCTGAAGATTCGCCCGGATGAGGCAAATCGGCCGACCCCGGGCAGCGAGAAGGCCCGCCACTGCGCAGTGTGGCGGGCCTTGCCGGGTCTTCGGGGTTCTAGGCTCCGGCGACCTTTTCGCCGGCCGCCACGGCGGTGCCGGTCTTACTGAACTGCAGCACGCCGTCCTCGATCGGGGCCTTGTGCATCAGCGTGCGGTCCCGGTAGTAGTTGTTGACCAGCTTCCAGGCGCCACGGGCGCCCTGGCGCGGCATGGCGTCGTTGCCGCGCTGGATGTAGCCCGAGGTGAGGGCGCCACCCATCAGCGACTCGTCGGCGATGTCCTCGGGGTTGGCGTGCACCTCGAAGGTGGTGTAGCCGCGGTCGCGCATGATGTTGAGCACGCGGCACAGGTAGGCGGCGGCGAGGTCGGCCTTGAGCGTCCACGACGCGTTGGTGTAGCCGATGATCATCAGGAAGTTCGGGATATCGGAGTACAGGACACTCTTGTAGGCGACCGTCTCGTTGAACTTCACCGGCGTGCCGTCGATGCTCAAGACGATGCCACCGAGCATCTGCACGTTCAGGCCGGTGGCGGTGACGATGATGTCGGCCTCGAGCTCCTGGCCCGACTCGGTCAGGATGCCCTTCTCGGTGAACTTCGCGATGCGGTCGGTGACGATGTCGGCCTTGCCGCTCTTGAGCACCTTGAACAGGTCGCCGTTGGGCACCACGCACAGGCGCTGATCCCACGGGTTGTAGCTGGGGGTGAAGTGGCGCAGGTCCACCTTCTTGCCGAGCTGCAGGCGTACCTGGGCCAGCATCAGCTTCTTGGCCAGCTCGGGGTTGGTGCGCGAGAGCTGGAAGCTGGCACGCTGCAGGGCGATGTTGCGGGCGCGGCCGATCTTGTAGGCGATCGCATCCGGCACCCGCGACTTCTTGAAGCCGATCGCGACCGGGTCGTCGGAGGGCAATGCCTGGATCCAGGTGGGCGAACGCTGCAGCATGGTGACGTGCGCGGCGGTGTCGGCCATCGACGGAATCAGCGTGATCGCGGTGGCGCCGGAACCGATGACGACGACCTTCTTGCCCGCGTAGTCCAGATCCTCCGGCCAGTGCTGCGGGTGCACGATCTGGCCCTTGAAGTCGTCCTGACCGGGGAACTCGGGCTTGTAGCCTTTGTCGTAGTTGTAGTAGCCGCTGGCGCCGACGACGAAGTTCGCGGTCCAGGTCTCGGTCTCGCCGGTCGCTTCGAGCACGGCCTGCACGGTCCACAGCGCGGCGCCGCGATCGAAATCGGCGGTGACGACCTTGCGACCGAAGCTGATGTGGTCGGTGACGCCGTATTCCTTGGCGGTGTCCTCGACGTAGTCACGGATGCTGGCGCCGTCGGCGAGCACCTTGGTGCCGATCCAGGGGCGGAATCCGAAACCGAAGGTGAGCATGTCCGAGTCCGAGCGGATGCCGGGGTACTTGAACAGGTCCCAGGTGCCACCGATGTTCTCGCGGCGCTCGAGGATCGCGTAGGTGCGTCCGGTCTGCTCGCGAGTGAGGTGACAGGCCGTGCCGATTCCGGACAGGCCAGCGCCGATGATCAGTACGTCGACATGCCGCGTCATTGAGGAAACTCGTTTCGTAGGGTCGCCGACCCGAGCATCGTCGCCCGAGCCTGCTTCGAGGTTACGTGTTTCGCATAGTTACGTCTAGTTCGGCCTGGTCGCACGGGTGGCGTGTCGTCGATCGGCACACGCACCGGGAGGGCAATCGAGGGCCAGCAGCGGTCCCGGTCCCGTCGATCGCGGGCCGAGCGCGTCGCGAGCAGATGCGGTAAACATCAGCGATGGCGGGCGTTCGCCGCCAGAAGTCGCCGACCGAGGTCGGCAATCGAGAGGATCTGCCCGATGAACCCCGATGAGGCACGCATGCTGGCCGAGATCCACCGCGAGCTCACCCAGATGTACCCCTCGCGCTCGGCGCACCGCATCGATGACCACCCGCTCGACACGCTCGCCGGATTCGTCCTCAACGGCGACGCGCGTGCCCACGAGAGCTCCGTGGACCTGGCCGAGAAGCTGGACCGGATTCAGCGCACCCTCGACGAGCTGCCGGCCAGGATCGCCGCCGCGGTGCACGCCGCACAACCGCCGAAAACCTTCTGACGCCGATCGCGGCGACCACACGGCATTCGACACGATCCACATTCGGCAGGCGTTCACCCCTGCCACACCGGCACCGGCTGCAACATTGCGTTTCGTGCCGATTGTCGTGTGACGGGATGGCTCAACACCTTTCGGCACTCCCCCGATGATGCTGTGACCTGGTGAATCGCTCGTTACCGATCGGTCGGCTCGAAATGCCGAGACGCACACCGTGCTTCGTGTAGACGCACTGCCGCAATCGTTGTCGGCATCGAGTGCAACGGGCGTTCCACGTGAATCAGTGCGGTACAGGCCCGGCAGGCACCGCGCCGAGATCCCTCGCGACGAGCCGGCGCTAGGCTTCGGCCTGTGACTTTCACCGTCGGCTTCGACCTGGACATGACTCTCATCGATTCACGTCCGGGCGTCGCCACGGCGATCGACATTCTCGCCCGCGAGTTCGATCTCTCGATGGACGGCTCCCACTTCGCCGAGCATCTCGGGCCGCCACTGGCCACCCTGCTCGGCGACGCGGGCGCACCCGACGACCTGATCCCCCACCTGGTCATCCGCTACCGCGAGCTGTACCCGGCCGTCGTCGACCAGATCACCGCGCTGCCCGGCGCCGATGCGGCCTTGGCAGCCGTGCGCGCGGATGGCGGGCGGACGGTGGTCGTCACCGGAAAGTTCGAGCCGCACGCACGACTGCACATCGACCATCTCGGCTGGCACATCGATCGCCTCGCCGGTGATCTGTGGGCGACCGGGAAAGCCGATGTGCTGCGCGAGGAATCGGCACGGGTCTTCGTCGGCGATCACGCGGGTGACATGCGCGGCGCCAAGGCCGCCGGGGTGGTGGCCGTCGGCGTGACGACCGGCCCCTGCGACGCCGACGGATTGTGGTCGGCCGGCGCCGACGTGGTACTCGACGATCTCCTGCGATTCCCCGAATGGTTGGCCGAGCACGCGTCGGGGCGATAGTTCCCGAAACAACCTGTGCGCCAGCCCGGTTGCGGAACCCATCGCAGACCCGGCGCGTTGACCGGTCATGCCCACCGACCCCTACTGGAACCACAATGTGCACTACCACCCCTGGGTACTCGATCAGGTGCCCGACGACGCGCGCACGGCACTGGATATCGGCTGCGGTGACGGGTTACTCGCGCGCAAATTAGCCGCGCGGTGCGACGCGGTGCTCGGCGTCGACATCGACGACCGGGTCATCGCCAACGCACCCGCCGCACCCAACGTCCACCTCGAACACGCCGACTTCCGCGACCTCGACCAAGCCTTCGACGTCGTCACCGCCGTCGCGACCCTGCACCACGTCCCGGTGCGTGAGGGCATCACGGCGCTGCGACACCTGGTCGCGCCCGGCGGCACCCTGGCCGTGGTCGGCCTCTGGAAGATGCACCCTGTCACCGATTTCCATTACCTCCCACTGCTCCCCGCGATCTGGGGAATCGACCGGTGGCGACGCCGCTCGCTCGGCGGCCCGGCCGTCACGCTGGCCGACCCGCGCGAATCGCTCGCCGAAATCCGTTCCGCCGCCGCCGAACACCTCCCCGGCGCCGAGATCCGTCGACGTCTGATGTGGCGCTACACCCTGCGCTGGCAGCGGCCACGCTGAGCCTGCTCGGTCATTGCGCGAAGGCGGCCACCAGTCCGCCGTCGACGACGATGTCCTGGCCGTTGATGTAGGACGCCTCGGCGGATCCGAGGAAGGCGACCAGCGCCGCGATCTCCTCGGCGTCGCCGAATCGGCCGGTGACGACGCGGGCGGCGGCCATGGCGGCGAACTCCTCGGTCATCGCCCCGGCCGACATGGGGGTATCGATGTAGCCGGGGCTGATGGAGTTGACCCGGACCCCACGCGGGCCGAGTTCTGCGGCCAGTGTGCGGGCGAGATTGTGGACGGCGGCCTTCGTGGCGGCGTACAGGGTCAGGGCGCTGTCGGCGCGGTGCAGGGTCCACGACGCGTTGAGCACCACCGCCGCGCCCGGGGTGAGCAGTGGCAACGTCTTCTGGACGGTGAAGAAGACACCCTTGAAGTTGACATCGATCGTGTGGTCGAAGGCGGCCTCGGTGATGTCGGGGAACAGGGCGAAGGTGCCGGTACCCGCGTTGGCGAAGACCAGGTCGAGGCGTCCGAAACGCTCGGCGACGGTGTCGGCCATCCGGTCGACGGCGCTCAGGTCAGCGGTGTCGGCGACGATGCCGAGCGCGCGCGGGCCGAGGTCGCCCGCGGCCGCCCGCACGCGTTCGCCGCTACGGCCGGTGACGATCACGTGCGCGCCTTCGTCGATCAACCGGCGGGCAGTGGCCAGGCCCATCCCGCTCGTGCCGCCGGTGACGAGCGCGATCTTGTCGGTGTAGCGGGTCATGCGAGTCCTTCGGTGAGATGGTCGGCGACGGCAGGCAGCCAGGCGTGCTGGTTGTTGCCGACGAGGTGGTCGCCACCAGGGATGCGCAGGTAGCGAGCGTGGGGTGCGGTGCGCGTCAACGACGCTCCGTCGACGACACCGGGAATGGCGTCGGCGGCGCCGTCGACGACGAGCAGTGGACAGCGCACGGCCGCGGCGCGGGTGCTCAGGTCAACCGTGGACGCGAAAGCCGCGGCGGCCGCGCGGGACCCGGCGCGACGGGTGATGAGTTCACGAACCGGTTCGGGCAGCCCGTCCCAGTCCAGACGGAACGGCCCGCTCACCGTGGCGGCCACCGTGATTCGCGGGTCGAGTGCCGCGGCCGCCGCCGCGTAGTACCCGCCGAGACTGAGGCCGACGACACCGACGTGCGCGGCGCCGAGCGCATCGATCACCGCACCGATCACCGCCGGATAGTCGGTCGTCATGGTCGACGTCGCGGCGAGCGCGCCCTGCCCTGGACCGTCCATGGCGAACACGGCCGCACCACGACGGACGAGCGCGTCGGCGAGCACATGGAACTCGTCCTTGCTCGAGTCGAGCCCCGCCACCACGATCACGGTGTGTGTGGCGTTCGCGGGCCCGCGCAGGATTCCGGTGAAATCGCGCCCGGTGATCCGCCGTGAGCGCGGTTCCAGCAGCGAGAACCCTTCCTCGGCAACGGAGTCGGCTGCCGCCGCGTGCACGTGGTGCTCGCTGTCGGGGACGAGCGTGGCCAGGTGCGACCAACGCGCCGCCATCAGGAGATTCTCACCTCGGGTGATCGGTGACTCCGGCGCTGCGCGAGACCGCGCGGCCGTCGTCCCCGTGGTCGCCCGGTACTGCCGCGCCGCCGCCGCGCACGCGGGCGCCCAGTCGGCGGGCGTCGTGACAGCGGCACAGACCCGGCGATAGTCGTGTGGGTCGATTCCCGCGCCGGTGGCGCGGCTCAACATCGCCGCGACCAGTTCCGCGCTCATCGCGGCGCACCGGTGGTCAGCACGACCTTGCCGCGAATCCGGCGCTCCCGCAGGTCCACCAGGGCCTTCGCGGTCTGCGACCAGTCGGCGACCCGGCCGATCTCGGGATGCAACCTGTCCTCGTCCACGAGCCGGACAAGTGTGGCGAGATCGCGACCGTACGGTGCCCCCGCGTAGTGGAAGTGGCGAATCGTCGCGTTCTCCGGGCCGGTGAGGAAGTCGAAGAAATCGAGCGTCACCGGGGTCCGGCTCGCCTGACCTAACCAGATCGCCGTGCCACCGGCAACGAGTTCGGACAGGCACGCGGCCAATGCCGGGCCACCGGTCGACTCGAGGACCAGGTCGAAGGGCCCGGATGCCGCGTCCAGATCGTGCACCACCCGGCAGGCCCCGAGGGCCGACAGTCGCTGCCCACGTTCGGGCGTCGCGCAGACGGCGGTGACCTGGGCGCCCGCCGCCGCGGCGAGCTCGGTCACATAGTGTCCGACGCCGCCCGATGCCCCGGTGAGCAGCACCCGCGTGCCGGCGATCGGCCCCGCCGCACGCAACAGCCGCAGCGCGGTGATGCCTGCCAGCGGAAGGGCCGCCGCGCGCACCGCGTCGACGCCGTCCGGCAGCGGCGTCAGCGAATCCGTCGGCACGGCCGCGTACTCCGCCCAGCCGCCCAGCGGTGGATGACCCACGACCCTTGTCCCGATCGGTGGTCCCGATCCGTCGGCCGCGGCCTGCACGACCAAGCCGGCGATATCCTTGCCCGGCAACAGATCCGGGCGCGGGTCGGCCAGCAGGAAGGTCTCGCCACGGTTGGGCGCGAACGCCTCGACGCGCACGAGCGTCTCGTTCGTCCGGGGTACGGGTTCGGCGGCCTCGGTCATGGTGACCGGCCGCATCGGGTCGCCGGTGGGTATCAGACGTCGCATGCGGTGATGTAACCGCCGCGGTGTCACCGCGGGCCAACAACCGGGCCGCACTGGTGACACCGCACGGTTGTCGTCGCTGCGTATCGCTACTGCCGGGACTACCCATTCAGCCGGAACCTGCACTGCGCCGATCAGTGGGACGGCCGGCGTCGCCGCGCGGGGAAGGCGGCGTGAGGGTGACTCGGGCGAGCGCTATGGTGCGACCGTGGACTTGGATCTGGCGACTGTGCGCGCGTTCGTGCGCACCGCGCACGAACGGCATTTCGGCCGTGCCGCCGCGATCGCCGGAATCAGTCAGCAGACGCTGTCCAAGCGAGTGGCCCGACTGGAATCAAACCTCGGTGTGCGCCTGCTGGAGCGCGACCAGCACGGTGTGCGACTCACCGACGCGGGCGCGCGGTTTCTGCCCGGTGCCGAGGAGATGCTGCGCGCCGCCGATCGAGCCGTGGCCACGCTCGCCGCCGAGCACGATCCCCTGCGCATCGATGTGTGGGGGCACCTGTTCGCCCCGCTGCGCACCATCGCCCAGGTAGCGACCGTACCGGGAGCTCCGTCGCTGCAACCTGGTCACGGCCGCGACCTGCCGACCGTCGCCGCGGCTGTCGTGCGCGGTGAGGTCGATGCCGGATTCGGCCGGGTCGACCCGCCCCTGCCCGACGGGCTGACCCATCGTCTCGTCCGCCTCGAGCCGGTCGACGTGGTCCTCAGTGCCGATCACCGACTCGCGCGCTCGACGCGTTTGCGCCCCGACCAGCTGCGCGACAGCGTGCTGCACGCTCCGGCCGACCTCGACCGCCTGGACTTCCTGGCCCGTTTCACCGACCGTTTCGGAATCCGCGAGCACCTCATCACTCCGAATCTCGGTCTCGCGCCGATGCTTTCGACGCTGGCGGCCGATCCCGACGGCTTCGCCCTGTTCCCGGCCGACGTCGAGTTGCCCGAGACGCCACGGGTCACGGCGATACCGCTGCTCGACCCGACTCCCCTCTACGCCTGGTCGTTGATCTGGCGCACCCGCGCCGAGACGCCGCCGCTGGAAGCTCTGCTCACCGCCCTGTTGCGCACGGCGCGCGAGAACCGGTGGCTGGAATACGATCCGGCCCGCGATTGGCTACCCACCCAGGAGCAGACCACCCGCTGATCACGGGGCCGCGGCGAGTCCGCGAATCCGTATTGCCCGAATCCATACGGTCGGTCCGCCGACCCGGGTGATACAGTCCGGCAGGGTTTTTCGATGGGGAGGGTCAGTCATCAGCGCAGTACGAACAGCTTTGTCGCGCCTCGGGTTCGGGGGATCGAGCCGATGAATCGCACCAGGTGGATCGTCGCGAGCCTGGTCGCGGTGGTCGCGGTCATCGTGGCAGTGGTCGTCGTCGTGGTCGTCACGCGCGACGAGGATCCGCGCGAATTCGTCGCGGAGAAGTATCGGCGAGCCCAGCAACTCGACCAGGCCAACAACGGCTTGGCGTTCCTGGCCACGGCCGCACCTGCCGCGGTGGCCGCCGCGATCGCGAAAGCCACCGACCCGCGCGACAAGCGCAATACCGGCGACAACCACTATCTGCGATTCGACGACGATCTCGTCGCGGTCTCACCGCACGCCGGTGGCTCGCTCGTCCTGGTCGACAACGTGTCCAACGGCACCCGCCGCCATCACGCGCACGTCAGCGGTTATGGCTGGACCAGCGGCTCCGCGGCGGGCGACTACCGCGGCGGCGGCAGCGACAACGGCGGCAAGTAGTTCATTCGGGCAGCTCGCCCGGTCAACTCGGGCGTTTCATTTCGTCCGCACAGCACAGGAGGACCCTCATGCTCGCCGACCTGGCGGCGGACGCGGGCGCCGCGCTCGCCTACTCCGCCGTGGGAATCGTGTTGATGGCCGTCGGTTTCGGCGTCGTCGACCTGCTCACCCCGGGCGATCTGCGCGCCCAGATCTGGATCGAACGCAACCGCAATGCCGCGATCCTGCTCGCCTCGAACCTGTTCGGGGTGGGGATCATCGTGGCCGTGGCCATCTGGACCTCGGAAGGCAAGATCGCCGAGGCATTGCTGTCCAGCGCGATCTACGGGGTGATCGGGCTGGCCGCGATGGCAGTGGCGTTCGTGCTGCTCGACGCGCTCACCCCCGGTGATTTCCGGGCCGTCGTCGCCGACGCCGAACCACACCCGGCGGTGTGGGTCACGGCATCGGCGCATGTCGCGGTCGCGCTGGTGGTGGCCGCGGGCCTGACCTGATGCCACGGCACCGCCTGGCCAGGGCGGCGCTGCTGGCAACCGTGTTCGTCTGCGCGGCATGCGGTTTGGTGTACGAGCTGTCGCTGGTCACCCTCGGCAGCTATCTGATCGGCGATACCGCCGCCCAGGCCTCGATCACCCTGAGCGTGATGGTGTGTTCGATGGGCGCGGGGGCGCTGGTGGCGAAACCGTTGCGGCCGCACGCCGCTGCCGCTTTCGTGGCGGTGGAGTTGGGATTGGCCGTCGTCGGCGGGCTCTCGGTGGCTGCCCTGTACGCCAGTTACGCCTGGCTCAATATCTATACGGGCACGCTGGTACTGGCGGCGGCCGTGATCGGGATGCTCGTCGGTGCGGAGATTCCGTTGCTGATGGAACTACTCCAGGACATCCGCAAGCAGGAGGCAAGCAGCGCGGTCGCCGACCTGTTCGCGGCCGACTATGTGGGCGCACTGCTGGGCGGATTGGCGTTTCCGTTCCTGCTGCTGCCGGTGTTCGGCCAGATCCGCGGCAGCCTGGTGGTGGGGGTTGTGAACGCGGTCGCCGGACTCGCCTTGGCGTTCTTCTTCTTTCGCGACAAGATGACGCGCGGTGTCCGCCACACCCTGATCGCCGCCACCGTCGCGGTCGCCTGCGGCCTCACCGGCAGCTACCTCTACGCCGACCGATTCGAAGCGACGGCGCAGCAGGCGCTGTTCGCCCACCCGATCGTGTGGCAGGCGCGCACGCCCTATCAGCAGATCGTGCTCACCGAGTCGCTGTCTCCGTTCGCCACCACCGACACGCGGCTCTATCTCAACGGCGGACTCCAGTTCTCCTCGGTCGACGAGTACCGCTATCACGAGGCGCTGGTGCATCCGGTGCTGTCGGGCTCGCGCCGTTCGGTACTCGTGCTCGGCGGCGGCGACGGCCTCGCGCTGCGCGAGATCCTGCGCTATCGCGACATCGCCGAGGTGACGCTGGTCGAACTGGACCCCGCGATCATCGACCTCGCCCGCACCGACGACCGCTTGACCAGCCTCAACCTGCATGCGTTCGACGATCCACGGGTCACGGTCGTCAACGCCGACGCATTCTCCTGGTTACGCAGTGCCCCGGCACTTTTCGACGCCGTGATCGTCGACCTGCCCGACCCCGACCAGACCTCGGTGGCCAAGTTGTACTCGCAGGAGTTCTACGCGATGGCCGCCGGCGTGCTGGCGCCCGGCGCCCGCATGGTGGTCCAGTCGGGCTCGCCCTTCTTCGCCCCGCGCTCGTTCTGGACCATCGACGCCACCCTGCGCTCGGCGGGCCTGCACACCACCCCGTACCACGTGGACGTTCCGAGCTTCGGCGATTGGGGTTTCGTGCTGGCCTCGGCCACCGCTCCCCCGGCACCGGCGCTGCGCACCCCCGGTCCCCTGCGTTCCCTCGACGATGCCACGCTCACCGCTGCCACTGTCTTCGCGCCCGACCGCCGGGCGGTCGACCCCGCGGTCTCGACGTTGATGCGGCCGCTGATCCTGGATCTGCAACGCCAGGAATGGCGTTGAGCTCAAGCCTGCCCCGATGCGGTGAGACGCGGGTCGGCAGCGGTAGGCGATGATGCCGCGGACCGGTCGGGGACGGTGACGATGCCGAAGGCGATCAGACTGTCGGCGGTATCGCGGACGGTGTCCTCGACCGGGCGCATGGTCCAGCCCAATTCCCGACGGGCCTTGTCGGCGCTGACGTGTTCGGTCCGGCCGAGAACCGGCACGGTCAGGCGGACGCCTTTGTCGAAGACCGCGACCAGGCGGATCAGCCAGTTCGGCAGGACCCGGGTGGGAACGCGAAAGCCCATGGCGGCGTAGTCGCGAGCGAGCAGGCCGGCCAACTCGCCCATCGACAGCGAATCCGCCGCACAGATGTATCGGTTGCCCGCCGCCTACGGGATCTCCATCGCCAGGCGGTGCGCGACGGCGAGGTCGCGCACGTCGACGGGTGCCCAGCCGGTGTTCACCGAGCCGGGGACGTCGCGGGCCAGCAGACGGCGGACCGGTTCGTGGGAAGTGCTGGTTCGGGCTTCGAGCAGCGGGCCCATGATCATGCCCGGATTCAGCACCACGAGTTCGGTTGCGCCGGTGGAGGACTCGATGAAGTCCCAGGCCGCTCGTTCAGCGAGGGTCTTACTCTTCTGGTAGGCCGGAATGCGCTCGACCACTGACCAGTCGGCCTCGGTGCGCACCTCGTCCACCTCGTGGCCGTAGGCGACGGCGGCGACCGAGGAGGTCAGCACGACGCGGCGCACACCCGCGGCCGCGGCGGCGCGCAGCACTCGCAGCGTGCCCCCGACCGCGGGTGCG
Source organism: Nocardia sp. (assembly GCA_014360565.1). Taxonomy (GTDB): domain Bacteria; phylum Actinomycetota; class Actinomycetes; order Mycobacteriales; family Mycobacteriaceae; genus Nocardia. Next base: position 10,485 of record JACIXH010000091.1, on the reverse strand, counting down.
ATCAGGTCTTGATCGTTGGCGGGCGGCGTGGCGGGAAACGGCGACGCGACGTGCAGCACGGTATCGCAACCGGCGACCGCTTCGGCCCAGCCCGCGTCGTCGCCGAGCGCGGCCGCGACGAATTCCAGTTCGCCGCCGGTCCGGCGGGCGAGGTCGGTGAGGTGCGCGCGGGTGGCGTGCGCGGCGAGGTCACGCACGGTGGCGCGCACGGCGTAGCCGTGATCGAGGAGTTCGGCGATGCAGTGGCCGGCGACGAAACCTGTCGCGCCGGTGACGAGTACCCGGGTGGTCATGATGATCCCATTCCGTCGATTCGGTGGAGCGCTTATCTAAGCGGTGCTCAATTCATCTAAGCACTGCATAGATTTCCTGTCCAGTGCCAATTCCGGCCGGGTTCTCGCCTACGCTCGCAAGGGTGAAGCGCACCAGTTATCACCACGGCGACCTGCGCGCCACGCTCATGGACGCCTGCCTGCGCCTGATCGAGAGCGAGGGCCTGGCCGCGGTGAGCCTGCGCCGAGTCGCCAGGGAGGCCGGGGTCAGCAGCGGCGCGCCCTACCACCACTTCGCCGACCGCGCCGCACTGCTCTCGGCGCTGTCGATCGACGGCTTCCAGCAGCTGGCGGCCTACATGGTCGCCGCCAGAGCCGCGGCGCCCGACTCGCTGGCAGCACTCACCGAACTCGGCGCTGCCTACGTGCGCTTCTCCCGCGAGCACCCCGCCCAGTTCCGGCTCATGTTCCGGCCCGAGCTGTCCCAGCCCGACAAACATCCCGATGCCGCCGCCGCGGGCGACGCCGCCTTCGACGTCCTGGTCGAGACGGTCGCCGAGTGCGTGGCCGCGGGCGCCCTACCCGCCGACCGCGCCGACACTCTCGCCGTGGCGTGGTGGGGGCTCGCGCACGGGCTGGCCTCGCTGTGGCTGGACGGCCACCTGGAGAAACGCAGTGCACAGATGGGGACCCACGCGCCCGAACTCGTCGACACGATCATGAGCACCTTCACCACGCTGATCACAGCGCGGACCCCACCGCTCAGCAGCCCCGCCGACATCCCCGGCGTCGGCGCCGGTGGGCCCACCACCTGACGCGCCGCCGATATTCCGGCAACCCGGCGTGTGCACTCACCTAGAGTGGGTACCACCGAGTTAGCCGTTGTGTAGCCGTTCGAGCAGGAGGCCCGATGTCTGGCACCGCGAAACTCGATCCCGTAGTCGAAGCGTTCGTCGACGCGCTCAACGCCCAGGACACCGACCAGTTCTACGGTGTGCTCACCGAGGACGCGACGATGTCCGATGATGGTGTCGAACGCAATCTCGCACAGTGGACCGAGGCCGAGATCTTCAGCAGCAACGGGCATCTCGTCGTGGACACGATCGACTCCGACGACGGTCTCGCGCTCACCGCGGACTACACCAACAGTCGGTGGGGTTCGATGCGAACCACCTGGCAGTTCGTCCTCCGCGACGGACTGATCAGCCGATTCGAAACAGGACAGGCATGAGCGGTCGACGGCCGAAGACGGTAGCGCAGTGTCACCAGGCAGGCCGTCCGAGCAGGGCGAGCGGCACAGCGTGACCGAGGATCTCCTGCTCGTCCCGCGTTACGGCACAGCCTCACTCGCCGATCTGCTCCCCTCGGTTCTGACCTGCCTCGGCGCACCCGGCGACACCGACCGACTCGGCCTCGCCCTCGATGTCGACCGCGTCTGCGTGCTGCTCGTCGACGGGCTCGGCGCACAGGCCCTGGCTGCGGAATCCGCTGTGGCGCCGTTCCTGAGCGGGCTGCCCGAGGCGACCCTCGATGCCGGTTTCCCCAGCACCACGGCCACGAGCCTGACCACCCTCGGCACCGGCCTGCCATCGGGTCAGCACGGCATCGTCGGCTATTCCATGCGCCTGCCCGGCGAAGATCGGCTGTTCAACTCGCTGCGGTGGCGTCTCATCGGCGCCGGGCCGAAGGTCGACGCACTGTCGGTGCTCCCGCCCGAGCGAATCCAGCCGCACCGCACCATCTTCGAGCGCGCCACCGACGCGGGCATCGCCGCGCTGCAAGTCGCGCCGAGCTACCAGGACGGTTCCGGCTTGACCATGGCCGGTTGGCGCGGCGGGGAGTTCCGCACGGCCTATTCGGTGGGCGACCTCATCGACGGAGTATTGACCGCCCTCACCTCGGCATCGAAAACCCTTGTCTACACCTATCATTCGGAACTCGATACCACCGGGCACGTCCGCGGGCCCGCCAGCCGGGCATGGCAGTTCGAGCTGGCCAACGTCGACCGGATCGCCGCCGAGATCGCGGCGCGCCTGCCCGCCCGATCGGCACTGATCGTCACCGCCGACCACGGCATGGTCGAACTCGTCGAGCGCATCGACTTCGACACCCACCCGTACCTGTCCGAGAACGTCACCGCACTCGGCGGTGAACCACGCGCCCGCCACGTCTATACCGACGATGGTGCCGCCGTCGCCGACACCTGGCGCGGCGTGCTGGGCAACGGGTTCCTGGTACGCACCCGCGAGGAGGCGATCGAGGCGGGCTGGTTCGGCCCGGCGCTCACCCGCGACGCCGTCGCGCGCATCGGCGATCTCGTCGTGATCGCCCGCGGCGACGGCGGTGTCGTACGGTCGGGCGCCGAACCGCTGCAATCACTGATGATCGGCCATCACGGGTCCCTCACCGCCGCCGAGCTGCGGGTACCCCTCCGGATCCACCGCGCCTGAGCGCCACCCCATAAGCTGTTGCCGACGCGCAAGCGCGCGCAGCGAACCATCGCAGGAGGAACCATGCACGTCAACACCCGAACCGCCGCCGTCGCAGTGGGCCTCGCGGTGCTGGCGGCGTCGGCCACCGGCTGCACCGAGGTCGAGCGCGTGCTCAACCAGGGCGGCGACACCAGCTGTCGCGACTACGTCAACCAGGACGCGAACACCAAGCGGATCACCATCACCAAGGCGATCAAGCAGCAGACCGGCAACGACAACGAGCCGATGGGCACGGTGGTCGATTCGATGATCGTGCAGGTCGATCTGCTGTGCGCCACTCAGCGCAATGTCGACACCCCGATCAAGAACGCCGATATCGCCGGAATCTTCCTCAACAAGTAGCCGGCGTCAAGGCGGCCCGACACGCCGATTGCCGATGACCTGGCAGTCCTGGGCACAAACGTTCCCGCGGCGGTGGCACAGCTGATAGACAGGTAAGCGCCACACCCGTTCTCGTCGCCGGAACGGTGCGTCACCGACGAGCAGGAGTGAACGTGGACGAGGAACCGAGTCGGGCTCGTCCACGCGAGGAACCGGGGCGGGCAGGTCCCCACGACGATCTGATCGCCGGACCGCACCGGCCCGAGCGTCTCTCGGATTACCGGGTCGAGCTCGAAAAGCAGTGGAGTCGTCTCGCCGGGCCCTCACGCCCCATGACCCTGCCCCGCGACACCGGGGCCGTGCGCGACGAGGTCGCCAAATCCTGGCAGCGCTCCCTGCACACCGTGGACCCCGCCACCGAAGTCGCACCCGGATTCAACGACATCAGCAGCCGCTGGTCGGAATCGCCGCTGCGCAGGCCCGTCACCGAACTCGCGGGCCAGCTGCGCGGAATGGCCGAGGAGTCGGGCTATCTCGCTGTCGTCAGTGACGAATCGGGCACCATCTTGTGGACCGCGGGCGACCGCACGCTGCGCCGACAAGGCGAAGCGGTGAACTTCGCGCCGGGCGGTGTCTGGGACGAAAGCCACATGGGCACCAACGGACTGTCCCTTGCCCTGCACGACGACAGGGCCGTCACCGTGTTCTCGGCCGAGCATCTCGTCGCGGCGTTGCACGGCTGGGTCTGCTACTCCGCGCCGATCCACGGCCCCGACGGCCGCACCGTCGGCGTGCTCGACCTGTCCTCGACGTGGGAACGCTCGCATCCGATGGTGATGACCTCGGTACGCGCACTCGTCACCGCCGTCGAGACGATGCTGCGGGCCGAGGCGCCCACACCCGCTCCCGGTGTACGACTGGAATGTCTCGGTGCGGCAAGGCTTTTGCGCGACGGCCGACCGGTGCCGCTGCCGCCTCGGCAGCTCGAGATCCTCGCGCTGCTGGCGCTCGAGCCCGACGGCTACACCCCCGAACAACTGCACGCCGCGGTCTACGGCGAGCGGTCGGTGTCGCTGAACACGCTCAAAGCCGATGTGTCGCACCTGCGCCGCGCCACCCGCGGCGAGATCGCGAACCGGCGCTACATGCTCACCGGTGCGGTGTCCTGCGACGCGGTGGAACTGCTGGCCGCCATCGAGGGCGGGGACCTCACCTCGGCGCTGTGGCTGTATCGCGGTCCGCTGCTTCCCGGTTCGGATCTGCCCGGGGTCCAACAGTGGCGCGCACACCTCGACGTCGGCATCCGCAACGCGGTGCTCGGCAGTGATCGCCCCGAACACGCGGTGGCATTCGGGCAGCGGTGCCCCGGCGATGTCGCCGTCCACGAGCACGCCCTTCGACTACTGCCGCGCGACGATGTCCGCCGGGCCGTCGTCACCGCCCGTCTGTTCACCGCACGCCAGGGCTGACCTGCACGAACACCGTAACCAACCTCGTACCAACCTTCGCCGACAATAGTGTGCAGCACGACGCACAGGTCGCGAGGAGCGAGGCGAATGATCTACGGCAAACCCGGATCGGATACCGGCATAGTCAGCTATGCCGCCCGATACGACAACTTCATCGGGGGTGACTGGTCTCCCCCTGTCGAAGGCCGCTATTTCGACAACACCTCACCGGTCGACGGCGAGACATTCTGCTCGGTGGCCCGCTCCACCGCCGCCGACATCGACATGGCCCTCGAGGCCGCGCACCGCGCCACCGAGCGCTGGGCCGCGACCTCGGTCGCCGAGCGATCCGACATCCTGCTCAAGATCGCCGACCGGATCGAGAACAGCCTCGAACCGCTGGCGGTCGCCGAGACCTGGGACAACGGCAAACCGGTCCGCGAAACCCTGGCCGCCGATCTGCCGCTGGCCATCGATCACTTCCGCTATTTCGCGGGAGTGCTTCGCGCCCAAGAAGGTTCGCTGTCACAGATCGACGCCGACACGGTCGCGTACCACTACTACGAACCGCTCGGGGTGGTCGGTCAGATCATTCCGTGGAACTTCCCGATCCTGATGGCCGCCTGGAAACTCGCGCCCGCGCTGGCGGCGGGCAACTGCGTGGTCATCAAACCGGCCGAACAGACCCCGGCCTCACTGTTGCTCGTCGTCGAACTCATCGCGGATCTGCTGCCCGACGGAGTCCTCAACGTGGTCAACGGTTTCGGCGTCGAAGCGGGCAAACCCCTCGCCCAGAGCCCGCGCGTGGCCAAGATCGCCTTCACCGGGGAGACGACCACCGGGCGGTTGATCATGCAGTACGCGAGCGAGAACATCATCCCGGTCACGCTGGAACTGGGCGGCAAGAGTCCCAATATCTTCCTGCCCGATGTGATGGCGGCCGACGACGACTACCTCGACAAGGCCGTCGAGGGGTTCGTCATGTTCGCCCTGAACCAGGGTGAGGTGTGCACGTGCCCGTCGCGGGCGCTGATCCACTCGTCGATCTATGACGAATTCCTCGCCCGCGCCATCGCCCGCACCGAGGCCATCGTGTCCGGTCATCCGCTCGACACCGAAACGATGATCGGCGCGCAGGCCGGCAACGACCAGTACGAGAAGATTCTGTCCTATTTCGACATCGGCAGAGCCGAAGGCGCCCGCGTGCTCACTGGAGGGGAAGCACGCAAGGTCGACGGTCTACCGGGTGGGTACTACATCGAACCCACCGTCTTCTCCGGTGACAATACGATGCGGATCTTCCAGGAGGAGATCTTCGGCCCGGTCGTCGCGGTCACCCGCTTCGATACCGTCGACGAAGCGATTCGCATCGCCAACGACACCCTGTACGGTCTCGGTGCGGGCGTGTGGACCCGCGATATGAACACCGCCCATCGACTCGGACGCGGCATCAAGGCAGGCCGGGTCTGGACCAACTGCTACCACGCCTACCCCGCCCACGCCGCGTTCGGCGGCTACAAGAAGTCGGGATTCGGCCGGGAGAACCACGCGATGATGCTCGGGCACTACCAGCAGACCAAGAACCTGCTGGTCAGCTATTCGACGACGAAACTCGGGATGTTCTGATGCAGAATCGAATCCACCGTGTCGAGATCACCGAGCGCGCCCAGACCCTGCTACGCCGCATCATCGAGGACAACGGCCCCGTGCTGTTCCGCCAGGCGGGCGACTGCGCCGACGATGTCAGCACGCCGGTGTGTCTGCCCGCCAAGCAGTTCCCGATCGAGCACGCCGACATCCTGCTCGGGCGGCTCAGCTGGCACACCGAATACTGGATCAGCCCAGCACAGTTCGAATACTGGAAAGACACCCATCTCACCGTCGATGTGGCGCGCGGTGAGGCCGCCGCGGACTCCCTCGAGGCAGGTCAGGGCATGCGCTTCGTGCTGCGCGCCAGACTGCTGACCGAGGCCGAGAGCGCGGCGCTCGCGGCAGCCCCGCCACCACGAACCGGCGCCGACCGCATCCTGTAGCGGCGCATCGAAAACCTGACCTGGCAGCATCTTTCCCGGCGCTGCCAGGTCGCGGCGAGCCCCCGCCGACTGGGCCATCGAGGCTCAGCCGGCGGGGTGAGCTCGCCGTTTTTTCGTCTTCACCCCCATATAGCAAAGGTGTTCCCGCACAAACCAAATCGCGTCCCGCTCACCGAGACACGCACGACAAACCTGCAACGATTCCGTTACGTTATGGCGATGTTCTTGGCGAGACTCGGTGTGCGCACCCGGATTCTGGCGATTGCTCTCATCCCGAGTTTGACTCTGGTGGTGGTCGGCGTGGGTACGGCGGGCTACCTGGTCGAGCAGAGCAACAAGGCCGAGTCGTGGGCCGTGCAGTTGCAGGATGCCGCCGTTCCGGCGCGCGAGCTGATCGAAGCGGTCCAGTCCGAACGCCATCTCACCCTGGCGCACCTGGCCGGCGACGAGACCGCGGCACTGGGCCTCGCGGCCGCGCGCACGCGCATGGACGGCGCTTTTCGCGGGCTGATCGCCGCCGGTGAGAACCTGCGCGCCATCGATGACTCCAACATCGGCGACGACAAGGCCGGTTTCGCCACTCTCGGCACGCATCTCAACGGTGTGCGCCAAGGCGCCGATGCCAGGATGCTGCCGATTTCGGACGCTTACCTGTTCTACAACTCGTTGCTCAACGTGATCATCCAGGGCACCAAGGTCGCCGAGCGTGCCGCACCCGATGCCGTCGTCGCCTCCGGTGTGGCCGAGGGCTTGCGCTTGCTCGGCGCCGCCGAGGCGATGTCGCGCAGCAACGCGGTCGCCACCGCGATGGTGGCATCCGAGGGTGCCTCCACCATCCCGATCGACGAGTTCACCAACCAGACCGGCCTGTACCACGGAGAAATCGCCAACCTGGCGGCCGGCCTCGACGAGCCCGAGCGCAGTGCCGTCGTCGCCTTGACGGCCACCGGGCACTGGCAGCAGCTCACGGCGATGGAATCCGCTCTCGTACAGCGTTTCGCGGCATCGGCGGCCGCGCAGTCGAGCACGTCGACCAGCAAGTCCGTCACGCCCGCCGCGCTGCCGCTGGCCACCCCCGAGTGGCAGAACGCCGCGGCCGAGGTCAACCGGAGCCTGCTCGACTCCTACACCACCTACAACGACCACGTCCAGAAGCTCGCCGAGGACTCGGCGCGCAAGGCCGAGGTGAATGCCGCGCTGGCCGGCGGTGGCGTGCTCGCGCTCAGCGTGCTGGTCTTCCTCGTCGCGGTGATCATGGCCAACCGGATCATTCGCCGCCTGCGCCGCCTGCGCACCGCCACCCTGCAACTGGCCGACGAGAAGCTGCCCGCCACCATGCGCACGCTGCGCGAGGGCGGCGAGGTCGATTCCGCCGATACCGCCCCCACCCTCGACTTCGGCCACGACGAGATCGGACAGGTCGCCAAGGCCTTCGAGCACGCCGCCGCGGCCGCGATCGGTGCCGCGGTCGACGAGGCCCGCACGCGCGAAGGTGTACGCGCGGTGTTCCTCAACATCGCCCACCGCAGCCAGATCGTGGTGCACCGTCAGCTCGAGATCCTCGACGAAGCCGAACGCCGCCAAGAGGATCCGGCGCTGCTCGAGACCCTGTTCCGGCTCGACCACCTGGCCACCCGCGAACGCCGCAACGCCGAGAACCTGATCATCCTCGGCGGCGGCCGGCCGGGGCGCCAGTGGCGTCAGCCCGTGCCCGTGATGGACGTGGTGCGCAGTGCCATCGGCGAAACGCTCGACTACGCCCGCGTGCGGGTCACCAAGCTGCCCGAGGTGAGCGTCGTCGGCACCGTCGTGGCCGACCTCGTGCACCTGCTCGCCGAACTCGTCGACAACGCCACCGCGTTCTCCCCGCCGCAGTCGCGGGTCGAGGCGGGCGGCAATGTCGTGGGCAAGGGTGTGGTCATCGAGATCACCGACCAGGGCATGGGCATGAGCGCCGAGGACCTGGTCCGCTACAACGACATGCTCGCCGATCCGCCGGACTTCGGTGTCGGCACGCTGTCCTCGGACTCGCGCCTTGGCCTGTTCGTGGTCGCCCGCCTCGCGCTCGCGCACGGTGTGTCGGTGCGGCTGAGCGAATCCGACTACGGCGGCATCCGCGCCATCGTGCTGATCCCGCAGCAGTTGCTCGCGGGCGAGGCCGACCAGACCGGCATGCCGCCCGCGATGACCGGCCCGCTGCGGCGTGGGCTGGCCGCGTCGCAAGAGTCGGGACCGATCGCCGCCCTCGAATCGGCGGCGGCTCCAGTCGCCACGCTGGTCGCCGATCCACCGACGCCGCGTCCGATGGCGCCTGCCCCGGAAATGCCCGCCGCGCCGCTGCCGCGCTACGACACCGGCTCCGACGAACGGCCCGCGCTGCCGCGCCGCAGCAGGCAGACGAATCTGGCGCCCGAACTCACCGAGCCCGCCGCCGAGGCGCCGAGCGCACCGGAACGTCCCCGCTCCCCCGAACAGGCGCGCGACATCATGTCCGCGATCGAGAACGGCACCCGCCAGGGTCGCAAACAACAGAGCCCATCGAATCAGGACGAACAGGAAGGCTGAGGTGAACTCTTCCCCCGGTGATCTCAACTGGCTACTCGACGATCTCGTCGACCGGCTGGCAAGGGTCCGCTACGCGGTCGTGCTGTCCACTGACGGACTGCTGCTCGGACGCTCCTCGCAGATGAAGCGTGAAGACGCCGAACACTTCGCCGCCATGTCCTCGACCCTCTACGGTCTCGCCCGCAGCGCGGGCAGCCGGTTCGACGGCGGCGGCGTGCGGCAAGCGGTGATCGAGCTCGATCGGGCCGTACTTTTCGTCACCTCGGCAGGTGAGAACGCCTGTCTGGCACTGCAAGCCAACGAATCGGCCAACCTCGGCATGGTCGCGTACGAAATGAATCTCACTGTGCAGCGGGTCGGCAGCTATCTGTCGACGGAGCCGCGGCACGGGCATGCGCAGCTATAGAAAGTTTCGACAATGACTCGACTCGGCGATCCGTGGTTCGACGACGCGGCCGGACCTCTCGTCCGGCCGTACGCGGTGACCCGCGGCCGCACCATGGGTGCGGCGCACGACCTGGACATGCTCACGGTGGTGGTAGCGGTACACCCCGCCCCCACCCTGCGCCGACCAGAACCCGAGTACACGACGATCGCACGGTTGTGCAAGCGTCCGCAGTCGGTGGCCGAGGTCTCGGCCGTGCTGAAACTGCCTCTGGCGGTGACCAAGATCCTCGTCGGTGATCTCATCGCCGAGGGCCACCTCATCTTCCGGGCTCCGGTAGCGGCCGAGGCCGGTGCCGGTGACCTCAACATATTGCGAGCGGTTCTGGATGGCATCCGAAAACTTTGACCCGATGTCCGCAGGCGACCAGCACATGGCGGCCTCGGTCAAAATCCTCATCGCCGGCGGCTTCGGCGTCGGCAAGACCACCATGGTCGGCGCGATCAGCGAGATCGCGCCGCTGCGGACCGAAGAGCTGATCACCGAGGTCAGCACCGGTGTCGACGACCTGTCGGGCGTCGAGCAGAAGCACACCACCACGGTCGCGCTGGACTTCGGGCGCATCACCATCGACCGGGATCTGGTGCTGTATCTGTTCGGCACGCCGGGCCAGGACCGCTTCTGGTTCCTGTGGGACGAGCTGTGTCGCGGCGCGCTCGGTGCGATCGTGCTGGCCGACACCCGGCGGTTGAGTAATTCCTTCGCGGCGGTCGACTTCTTCGAGCGGCGCGGCCTGCCGTTCCTGATCGCGGTGAACTGCTTCGACGGCGCCCCGCGCTACACCGTCGACGAGGTGCGCGACGCGCTCGATCTGGATCCGAACACCCCGGTGATCCTGTGCGACGCGCGCGACCGGCCCTCGGCCAAGGCGGTGCTGACCCACCTGGTCGAGTACCTGATCGATCGCGC
>JACIXH010000090.1 GCA_014360565.1 Nocardia sp. | reverse complement strand
GGCCGTACGTAACCGTCTGTCGCTGTCGATCTGGGTGGAAACCCCGCGCGATACGCGGCTCACGCGGGGGCTGGACCGCGACGGGGTCGAAGCGCTGCCGTTGTGGCAGCGCTGGATGACGGCCGAGGACGCGCACTTCGCTGCCGATCGGACCTCCGACCACGCGGACGTGGTAGTCAACGGCTGGCAAACCCAGGAATGAACGCTCATCGGCTGGAACGGATGTTCGGCAGCAGCAGCGGGAGACGACCGTGGAGCTCACAGTGGTTGGCGGGCAACACACTGCGGGCAGCGTTCCCACCGATCGGGAACGGGATGTGGCCATGGGAATCCGTGCGGTAGCACCTGCACGTCTGTACCGCATTCGGGGTTGACTACATTGAAGTGGCCGATGAATCACGGGGCTGTGTAGGCAGAGATGACATCCTTGCCTCTCCCGCAAGCGGGCATTTTGAAGAGTGCGTAACCGAGACATGCGACCCCCGGTGAGGGTCGCCGACTCGGTACCTGGTCAAGTGGATCTGCGTAGCCGTTCGGCGAGCGCATAGAACACACACAGATTCGGAAACTCCGACATCGCTTGGTAGTACGGGCGAATCCGCTTCCCCTTGACCCCGATTCCGACGACGGATGCCCGGGCACCGATATCATCGACCTGAGTCCATGGGGCAGAGCTCTTTTCGTCGCCGACTTCTGCCGCGCTCACCCAGATTTTGCCGAATTCGACCCGCTGACCTGCTTCCAACGCGGCCAATGCCGGAGCCAGGCGAGCGCTGACGACCGCCTCCTCGATAGCTCTGACCCAGAGTTGCTGATCCGAGAAGGCCTTCGTCAATTCAACCCGCTGGCCGATTGTGTCGGTCAGGTAGTAGTGGTCGAGCACCTGGAACATGGTTGTCGTGTCGTAGCGGACCGTCCGGACCCGATCGTGTTGGACCTGGATCAGCCCGTGCTGGTACAGATCCAGGCGGGCACCGCGGTACTTACTCTGGTGACGCATGCCCCGCGCCACGACCAGTAGCAGACGCAGCGTCAACGGTAAGGCGACGAACCCTCCGATGATGACCGCGATACCTGCCTCACCGGTGAGCACTCCGGCAATGGCTACCGCGACGAAAAACGCGGTAGCCAGGGCCGAGCCCCACAACTTGGTCCAGCTGGGCATCCCAACGGGATAGGTGGCCTGATGTCGGCCGAGGTGGGCAGCCTCGGCAGCTGCCGAGATACGCACCGACAACTCGGATTCCGCACGCGAGGCGGAGGATTCGGCGTGCATGGCTCCCCCTGAAGTCGATGACTGCGACCTCCGGCCACGCTGGTCGTGCTCGGCTTGCGAATCGGCGTGCGGGATGTCACTTGCCACTGTATTGCCGCGCCTGCCGAGCCGCCACCCGTCAGGCGCAGAGCAGCGCCTGGCACCATCCGCCGCAGTTCGCTTGGTAGACAGCCCATTCCACGGCGGCTCTTCCCATACCCGCACCCGGCGTCGAGCGCGACGCCGGGTGGTCGTGTGCTCGCGCACGGTCTCTTCATCGAAAACAAATGCCGGATTCTCGGGATCGTCGTAGGTCGCGGAAACCCTTGGCCCTCAACGGTATTCACAAGGTCTGAGTCCACGCCCGTGAACGTGCCTGCCGAACCCGGCTCGCACATTCACGCCATGTCATGGCCGCGCGCCTGTCGACCTGCGATTTCAGGCGCGGTCGTACGCGAGGTAGCTGCGCTGAGTACTGATATGGCCTGCGACGTGCCGGGCGTCGTGCCACACCCCCCAGATGAAGGAGGATCCGCGGCGGGAGAGCCAGGGCAAGCCGACGAAGTAGAGGCCGGGCTCGGCGGAGACTCCGCGGCGGTGGTCGGGCCGTCCGTTCTCGTCGAACGCGTCGACCTCCAGCCAGCTGTAGTCGGTGGCGAAGCCGGTGGCCCACACGATCGACGTGATGCCGGCGGCGGCGAGGTCGAGCTCCAGCGTGGGGTCGGTGACCGAGGCCGGGTCGTCGCCGAGGATGCGTGCCTCGGGCTCCTCAGGGAGGTCGGCGTTGTTGCGTTCGGCCCAGGCATCGGCCTGGTCCAGGAGTTCCAGGTAGTTGGCGTCGCCGGCAGCGATGTTGTCGGCGAGGTCCGGGGCGAAGCGCAGCACGCCGTCGTCGTAGGACTCGGTCCTGCCGACGAGCTGGATTCCCTGCGCGGCGAGCTGCCGGAAGTCGACCGTGTGCCCACCGCGAGCGCCGCTGACCGCGATGGTCACGTGCTCGGCCCCGGCGGCCGGCGTCTCCATGTCCCACAGGCCGAGGACCCCGAGCCACCAGCAGAAGTCGCGGCCCCGGTAGCTGCGTGGGGGCCGGTCGTGTGGACCGACCGAGAGGTACACCTGGCGCCCGGAGCGCTGGAGTTCGTCGGCGATCTGCACGCCGGACGACCCGGCGCCGACGACGAGGACGGCGCCCTCGGCGAACTGACCGGGGTTGCGGTAGCCGCTGGAGTGGATCTGCACCGGTACGGCGCCCTCGGGCACGACTTGCGGGATGATCGGGCGTTGGAACGGTCCGGTCGCGGCGACAACGAACTGTGCGTCGATGACGCCCTCGGAGGTCTCGACTCGGAATCCTCGCTTTCCGACGTGCCGCCGCACCGAGGTCACTTCCACGCCGCATCTGATCGGCGCGGCGATCTTCTCGGCGTAGGTCTCGAAGTAGTTCGCCACCTGGTCCTTGGACGCGAACGCCTCGGCGCTGACGTCGTCGAACTCGAGGCCGGGGAAGCGGTCGTGCCAGGCCGGTCCGTTCGCGACGAGTGAGTCCCAGCGCTCGGTGCGCCACCTTTCCGCGATCCGGTGTCGCTCGAGCACCAGATGCGCAACGCCACTGTCGCTGAGGTGCTCACTCATCGCGACGCCGGCCTGTCCGGCGCCGACGACGAGGACCTCGATCTGCTCGTTCGCCACTCCAACCTCCACACTCTCGACGGCCACCAGTTCGGGTGTGCCGTTCTTGTCCGCAATCCTCAGCCTTCGCCTTACCGGTGTCCAACAGATGTTGTTGTCGCACTAGTTCTGTTCTATAGATGCAAGGAGGACAGTGTTGGCCATCTGATGATCTGATGCAGATGGTCATAAACATCTGTTGGACATATCGCTACGGGTGCAGTGGACTGGGGCCAGTCACCTGTCCAGGAGTGAGGAATCACGTGAGCATCGTCGCCGGCGGGCACACCCGCATCCGTCCGTTCAACACCCGGGAGACCTATCCCGAGCAGAACCTCGACAACGACCTGTGCCAGGCGGTGGTCGCGGGCAATACTGTCTACGTCCGCGGCCAGATCGGCCAGGACCTCGACACCAGCGCCTCGGTCGGCATCGGGGACATCGAGGCCCAGACCGAGCGGGCGATGGCCAATATCGACATGCTGCTCACCGAAGCCGGCGCCCGGATGGAGCACCTGGTCAAGCTGACGATCTACCTCGTCGACCCGCGCTACCGCGAGACGGTCTACCGCACCATCGGACGCTGGACCAAGGGCGTGTACCCGATCTCGACAGGGCTGGTCGTCTCGGCCCTTGCCCGGCCGGAGTGGCTGGTCGAGGTCGACGCGATCGCCGTGATCCCGGGAGACGAACAGTGACCTTCTCCCTGCTCGCCATCGACGGCCACGGCGCCATCGGCATGGCAGTCACCTCGTCCAGCCCGGCTGTGGCCGCGCGCTGCATCCACCTGCGGGCCGGTGTCGGCGGCGCCGCCTCCCAGAACGTCACCGACCCCCGGTTGGGCACGGCCCTGTTGGATGCGCTCGAGGCTGGCCTGGATGCGCCCGACGCGATGGCACGTGTCGTGGTGGATCGCGACCACATCGACTTCCGCCAGCTCACCGTCCTCGGTGTCGACGGCGCGGGCGCCGCCTTCTCCGGGGCCGGTGCGCTCGGCGTCCACGCCGATCGCGTCGGCGCGGGTGTCGTCGCCGCGGGCAACCTGCTCGCCCGGCCGGAGGTCATCGACGCGGTCATCGACGGCTTCGCCGCCGCGACCGGTGAGCTCGAGCAGCGTCTGGTCGCCGCGCTGGTCGCCGGTCAGGCGGCGGGCGGCGAGGTGGACCCCGTCCGCTCGGCCGGACTCGCCGTCGTCCGCGACGTGCCGTGGCGGGTCACCGACCTCCGGGTGGACTGGAGCGACCAGCCGATCGAGGACCTGGGTCGCCTGCTCGACGTGTGGCTCCCCCAGCGCGACGACTACGTGACGCGCGGACTGGACCCGACGGCGGCGCCGTCGTATGGCGTCGGCGGAGACGAGTAGACCGATGATCCACGACTTCACCACAACGTCCGGGTCGGACGGTGCGGCACGCCGGAGCGTCGCCGACACCGTGGCCGCGGACGCCGACCGTCTGATCGCACTCTCCGAACTGCTGCACGCGAACCCCGAAACCGCCTGGGAGGAGCACCGTTCCTCGCGCTGGGTGGCCGAGGCGCTCGCGGAGGCGGGTTTCACGGTGACCGCGAACTATCTGGGGCTCGAGACCGCCTTCCTCGCCAGCTACGGCAGTGGCCCGTTCCGGCTCGGCCTGTGCGCGGAGTACGACGCGCTGCCCGGACTCGGACACGCATGCGGACACAACCTGATCGCGGCTATCACCGTGGGCGCGGCACGTGCGCTGGCACCGCTCGCCGATGCGGCGGGCCTGACCATCGAGGTCTACGGAACCCCGGCCGAGGAGGGCGGCGGCGGCAAGATCGAATTGCTGGAGCGCGGCGCCTTCGCCGGGCTGGACCTGGCCATGATGGCCCACCCGGCGCCCGTCGACGTCGCCGAGGCGCAACCGTTCGCGGTCTCGCACTCCCACGTCTCCTACCGGGGCAAGGCAGCGCACGCCGCGGCGTACCCCGAGCAGGGCGTCAACGCGGCGGACGCGTTCACGATCGCCCAGGTCGCGGTCGGACTGCTCCGTCAGCAGTTGCCGCCGACAGTTCGGGTGCACGGCGTGATGACCAACGGCGGCGAAGCACCCAACGCCATCCCCGCGCACACCGAGGGGCGCTGGTACGTCCGTGCGGAGAGCCTGGCCCAACTCGCCGAGACCGAGGAACGGGTGTGGCGCTGCTTCGAGGCGGGGGCGATCGCCACGGGCGCCACTCTCGACATCGCCGCCGAGAGCAAGCCGTACGCCGAGTTCCGCACCTATCAGGCGGGGCTCGACGCCTACGTCCGCAACGCGCAGCGCCTCGGACGCGTCTTCGACACGGACTCGCCTGCCCGCCGAATGAACAGGGCCTCCACCGACATGGGCAACGTCTCCCAGGTGGTGCCTGCCATCCATCCCTACATCGGCATCAATTCCCTTCCCGCCCTGAACCATCAACCCGAGTTCGCTGCGGCCTGCGTCGGCGGTGACGCCGAGAAGGCAATTCTCGACGCCGCGACCGCCCTGGCTTGGACGGCGCTCGACATCGCCGAGGACACCGCCGCGCCATGAGCACCGACTCCTTCCGTATCGAGCACGATTCGCTCGGCCCGCACGACGTGCCCGCCACCGCCTACTGGGGGGTTCACACCGCCCGCGCACTGACGAACTTCGCGATCAGCGGCACGCCGATCGGCGCGCACCGCGAACTCGTCGCCGCCCTCGGGGCGGTCAAACTCGCCGCCGCCCGCGCCAATCATGATCTCGGCCTGCTCGACGATCGACGATTCGACGCGATCGCGGCCGCCGCGGACGACGTGCGCACCGGCGTCCTGGACGGGCAGTTCGTCGTCGATGTGATCCAGGGCGGCGCCGGTACTTCGACGAACATGAACGCCAACGAGGTCATCGCCAACCGCGCGCTGGAGATCCTCGGGCTCGCGCGGGGTAGCTATCACGAGATCCATCCACTCGATCACGTCAATCGCTGCCAGTCGACCAATGACGTCTACCCGACCGCGGTGCGACTCGCGCTGCTGACAATGATCGAGCGGCTGAGCGAGTCCGTCGCCGCGCTGGCCGATGCGTTCGCGGCCAAGGCGACAGAGTTCCGCACGGTGTCGAAGATCGGCCGGACCCAGCTCCAGGACGCCGTCCCGATGACCGTGGGTCAGGAGCTCGGGGCTTACGCGGTGACTCTTCGCGAGGAGCTGGCCCGGCTGGCCGACTCGCGCACGCTGCTGTGCGAGATCAACCTCGGAGCCACCGCGATCGGCACCGGCATCACCGCCCACCCGGACTACGCGCGCCGAGCCGTCGCGCATCTGGCCGAGATCGTCGGCCAGCCGGTCACCGGGGCCGGTGACCTGGTCGAGGCCACCAGCGATACCGGCGCGTTCGTCCAGGTCTCCGGCGTCCTCAAACGGATCGTGGTGAAGGCCTCGAAGATCTGCAACGACCTGCGCCTGCTCTCGTCGGGACCACAGGCTGGTCTGGGCGAGCTCCAGCTGCCCGCACGCCAGGCCGGATCGAGCATCATGCCCGGCAAGGTCAATCCGGTCATTCCGGAGATGGTCAATCAGGTCGCCTTCTGGGTGATCGGGAACGACATGACGGTGACGATGGCCGCGGAGGGCGGTCAGTTGCAGCTCAACGCCTTCGAGCCCGTCATCTGCCACGGGCTGCTCCAGGGCTTCGCGTGGACGGCCGCGGCCTTCGACTCATTGCGTGAGCACTGCGTCGACGGCATCCGCGTCGACGCAGTCAAGCTCGCTGCGGCCGCGGCGGGCAATGCCGGTCTGGCCACGGCGCTGACGCCGTTGCTGGGTTACGCGCGCTCCGCCGAGATCGCCAAGGACGCGCTGAGCGGGGTCGCGGATGTCCGCACACTCGCGCTCGCCATCCATGGCGTGGAGGCCGAGGCTCTCGACGCACTGCTGCGCCCGGAGCACCTGGCCAATCTCCTTCCCGAGTCGGCCCCCGAAGGCGCCCTGATCGTCCCGCAGAGCAGTCCGCCGCACTGACCGGACCGCGCATCGCGCTCGCCTACCATCACTACTGTCGGGCCCACCCGGCCCTCGACTCCTCGTAGCGGAATGGACAAGGACGCCCGCGTGACGAACTACGGTTTCACCCTCGTGCAGTTGCGCTACTTCGCCGCCGCCGCCGAGCTGGGCAGTATGACGGCCGCTTCCCGGAAGTTGATGGTCTCCCAGTCCGCTGTCTCGACCGCCGTCGCGCAGCTCGAGAAGGAGCTCGGCGTGCAACTGCTGCTGCGCCAACACGCGCGAGGGCTCACGCTCACCGCGGCCGGCGAGGAGTTCTACCGGGAGCTGCGCAACTACCTTGTGCACACTGCGGAGCTGGCCGAGGTCGCACGCACCGCGGGCCGGGCACTGATCGGTGATCTCACCATCGGTTGCTTCTCGACGCTCGCGCCGTTCGAGTTGCCGCAAATGCTGGCGGCCTGCGAGCAGGAGCATCCCGGTATTCGCGTGTCGGTGGTGGAGGACGAGCACGCCGTGTTGAAGCAGGCCCTGCGCAGCGGCCGGTGCGAGTTGGCGTTGATGTACGGCTACGACCTCGAGGAGGACATCGACCATGTCTGCGTCGGCGTCGCGTCGCCGTATGCGTTGGTCGCGAAGGGGCATCCGCTCGGGCGTCGCAAGCGGATCACGTTGCGCGATCTCGCCGATGAGCCGATGGTGCTGCTGGACCTGCCCCACAGCGGCCGGTACTTCGAGCGACTCGTGGAATCAGCGGGTTTTCAGCCGGTGGTGCGACATCGCACCTCGGGGTTCGAGACCGTCCGGGCGCTGGTCGCCAACGGCCAGGGGTGGTCGGTGCTCAACCAGCGCCCGGCAAGCAATACGACCTACGACGGAGCCGAGGTGGTGGCGCTCGAGATCACCGATCATGTGGAGCCCCTCGACGTTGTCCTCGCATCGATGGCGGGCACGCGCCGTACGGCGCGTGCCCAAGCCTTTATCCGATCCTCGATCCGCACAGCACGCAGCCGCGCGAACCGCTGAACCTCAGCGTGTACCGGCCGGCGGGGTGAGCCGCGCCTGCGAGTCCTCCGCAATGCCCGTCGCTTCGGCGTTCGAGAAGCGAACCAGGAGCAAATACACCACTGCGGTCACCGCGAACCCGACGAGCCACGCGATGTCGAGGTTGTGCAGCGGCGCCGCGAGCGGGCCGGTGAACAGCGGTGTCACCATGAAGGGAAGCTGCGCCGCCAGGCCCACCGCGTAGCTGATCAGCCCGACTCGATTCCATCGGCCGTACTGCCCACCGTCGCGCATGTAGAGGTCCGCGACGACGTAGTGCCCCTTGCGGACGATGAAGTAGTCCGCGAGGTTGATGGCCGACCACGGGATCAGGACGTAGAGCAGCAGCGACAGAAAGCTCTCGAACGTGGTCATGAAGTCGCCCTGCCCCAGGAGCGCGACCGTGGTGGCGATCGCACCGCACACCAGGGTTGTCAGCACGCGGGTACTGGCCGTCACGGTCATCTTGAACATCGACTGGAGCACGGTCAGCGCGTTCATCACCGCGGAGTACAGCTCGACGCTGTTGATGAGAGCCGAGCTGACAGCGAAAACGATGAGCGCGACGATCCCGATCCAGCCGAGGTGGTCGGAGAGCGCGGCGAGGGGGTTGGCGACATTCGCCGCACCGAGCAATACACCCAGGGCCATGACGAACACGGAGCTCCCGACGAGTCCGAGGTAGGTGCTCCAGAACGCCGACTTGGGACCGGTTTTCTTCGGCAGGTAGCGCGTGTAGTCCGAGACATACGGCGCATAGGCGAGCTGCCAGACGATGCCGATGGCGAGCATTCCGAACAGGCCTTCGAAGCTGAAGGCAGCCTCGGCGCGCTGTGCGGTGACTTCGGGCTTCATCCAGAGCAAGGCCATCGTCACCGCGACCGTCACGCCGATCAGGACGGACATGTACACCATCGTTCTGCTCAGCAGGTCATAGCCGAACACACACAGCACGACGCCGATGACAGCGAAGACGATGATGACCAGCGAGCCGTTCAGCTCCGGAAACACCACGGCGAGAGCGTCTTTGGCGACGATCAGGATACTGGCGAAGAAGCCCAGGAACATGACCAGCGCGATGACCGCGAAGAGGCTGCCGCCCTGGAACCCGAACTGGGCGCGGGCTTGCAGCATCTGGGGAATGCCGAGGTGCGGCCCCTGCGACGCGTGCAGCGCGGCGCCGATGGCCCCGATCGCATTGCCGACCAGGATGGCGAGGATGCTCCAGCCGATGGTGAGGCCGTAACCGCTGCTCGCGACAGCACCGGTGACCACAGCCAGCGGCATCATGTTCAGCCCGACCCAGATCGCGAACAGCGACCACGGGGTCCCGGTGCGTTTGTTCTCCGGGATGGGCAGGATGTGCTCCTGCTCGAACTTCGCGAATGTCGTGCTGGCGACTTGTGGTTCCTGGCTCATGATCACTCTTCTCTCAGCGCATCACCGCGCGGCTCCGAAGTGGTGCGGGTCACGCCATCTTCCCGACGAAACGACCATCTGTACACTTCACAAAACTGAACTTCGGCATCTGGAAAACAGATGCTCGGTCCATCTGGAGCCAATTCCTTGCCCCTCAGGGCAAAGTCACGCACGCACAGCGCTGCGCCCTTCCGGAGCCACCGGCGCGATCCGGACGCCCGTCGCGGAGTGCGCGTAGCTGGACAGCTGCTGCTCCGCGCGCGCCAAGGTCATCGACGAGTTGCGCGCGAGCAAGTGCAGTCCGAGGGCATCCTCGAGGGCCACGAAGTTGCGCGCGATCACGTCGGACCCGTCGGTCAGGTCGAATTCGCCGAGCGCCCGGCCGACCTCGAGAACCGAGGCGTAGAGCGAGACCTCACGGTCGAACAGCAATGTCACCAGGATGGCGTGGATCGGACTGCGGCTCGCGCTGACCGAGATCTCGTCCAGCACCTGACTGAGCAGCAGGTCTTTCCCCCGCGGAAGACCCGAGTACATCAGGCGTGCGAGCTTGATGGTGGGGCTGTGATCACCTTCGATGTCCTGTTGCCGCGACCAGTAGTAGCGGTCGGTGGCCGCCCGATGAGCGGCCTCGATCAGCTCGTCGAGCTCGGGGTAGTAGTACGCGATGAGACGAGCCGAGACGCCGGCCTCCTCGGCGATGTTCTTCATCGTCGCGCCGGCCAGTCCATGGCCGGCGATGGTCGTGAGAGTCGCCGCGATCAGATGCTCGCGGCGACCGGCCTGGTCCTTGAGTCGCGCCATGGAGTCACCGTAGCGCTCCCGACCCCGCGTCGGACACCGAGATTGACAGCGGGTGTGTTCCACGGCATATTTGCGGTCTAGCGCAAAGAAAGGTTCGCCCGTGAGAACTCACCAGGACTGGATCGAGCTGGCCGCCGCAGCCACGCTCCACACCCGCTCGTTCATCGGCGGCCGTTTCGTGGAGACCGGCGAGACAGCATTCGAGAACCGCAACCCCGCGACGGGCGCACTCCTCAGCGAGGTGGCCGACGCCGGACAGGAAGGGGTCGACGCCGCCGTCCGCGCCGCCCGGTCCACCTATGAGTCGGGGGTGTGGAGCCGCGCCGGGGTGGCCTTCCGCCGCGAGCGGCTGCTGCGTTTCGCCGATCTGCTGGCCGAGCACTCGGCCGAACTCGCGGTCCTGGACTCGCTCGACATGGGCAAGCGGGTCGTCGATGCCCATGACCTCGATCTGCCCTTCTCGGTGAACCTGTTCCGCTACTACGCGGAGGCCATCGACAAGATCAACGACGAGGTCGCACCGACGCCGCCGGGGACCCTCGGTCTCATCCGGCGGGTGCCGCTGGGCGTGGTCGGCGCGGTCATCCCCTGGAACTACCCGGTCGACATGCTGGCGTGGAAGGCCGCGCCCGCGATGGCCGCGGGCAACTGTGTGGTCCTCAAACCGGCCGAGCAGTCGCCGTCCTCGGCGCTGCGGATGGCCGAACTGGCGGTCGAGGCCGGAATCCCGGAAGGCGTCCTCAATGTGGTCCCCGGCCTCGGCGAGACCACCGGCCGGGCATTGGGTCTGCACCCGGACATCGACGTGCTCGCGTTCACCGGATCCACGCAGGTGGGACGCTTGTTCCTGCAGTACGCGGGCCAGTCGAACCTCAAGCAGGTATGGCTCGAGTGCGGGGGCAAGAGCCCGCACCTGGTCTTCGCCGACGCCGAGGACCTCGCCGTCACCGCCGAGCAGACCGCGCTCGGCATCTGGTTCAACCAGGGCGCTGTGTGCTCGGCCCACTCACGGGTGCTCGTCGAACGCTCCGTGCACGAGGAGTTCGTCGCCCTGGTCGCGGCCGAGGCGGCGTCGTACGCGCCGGGAGATCCGCTCGACCCGGCGGCCGGTATGGGCGCGATCGTCTCGAAAGAACAGACCGATCAGGTGATGGCGTTCGTCGACGGGGCCCGCGCCTCGGGTGCGCGCCTGGTGACCGGGGGCGAGCGTCTCACCCGAGGCGACAGCGACTGCTACGTGCAGCCCACGGTCTTCGACGACGTCGACCCGGCCTCCACGCTGGCACGCGAGGAGGTGTTCGGCCCGGTACTGGCCGTGACGCCCTTCGACAGCGAGGACCAGGCCGTCGCGCTGGCCAACGACTCGGCCTACGGGCTGGCGGCCTCGGTGGCCACGAGCAATCTCTCCCGCGCGCATCGCCTGACCGACCGGATCCACGCAGGCACGGTCACCGTCAACGGGGTGGACGCCTTCAGCGCGTGGACCCCCTTCGGCGGCTTCAAGGGATCCGGCTTCGGCCGCGACCTGTCACTGCACGCGCTCGACAAGTACGTCGGTCTGAAGACCGTGTGGATCAACCACTGAGCCGCGTCGGCACCGCACCACCCGTCCAGCCAGACCGAGGAGACTTCCCATGACCGAGCAGCCGCCCGCCGTGGCCGCCCCGTACGACATCCTGTTCGAACCCGTCAAGATCGGGCCGTTCACCACCAAGAACCGCTTCTACCAGGTACCCCACTGCAATGGCATGGGCTACCGCGACCCCAGCGCCCAGGCCGCGATGCGCAAGATCAAGGCCGAGGGCGGCTGGTCGGTGGTGTGTACCGAGCAGGTGGAGATCCACGCGACCTCCGACATCGCCCCTTTCATCGAGCTGCGGATCTGGGACGATCAGGACCTCCCCGCGCTGAAGCGCATCGCCGACGCCATCCACGAGGGCGGCGGCCTGGCCGGCATCGAGCTGGCGCACAACGGCATGAACGCGCCCAACCAGATCAGCCGGGAGACCCCGCTCGGCCCCGGCCATCTGCCGGTGGCCCCCGACACGATCGCGCCGGTCCAGGCGCGGGCGATGACCAAGCAGGACATCGCCGACCTGCGACGCTGGCACCGCAACGCGGTCCGCCGTTCGATCGAGGCCGGCTACGACATCGTCTACGTGTACGGCGCGCACGGCTACAGCGGCGTCCACCACTTCCTGTCCCGGCGCTACAACCAGCGCACCGACGAGTACGGCGGCTCGCTGCTCAACCGGATGCGCCTGCTGCGTGAGCTGCTCGAGGACACCATCGAGGAGTGTGCGGGCCGGGCAGCCGTCGCGTGCCGGATCACCGTGGAGGAGGAGATCGCCGGCGGCATCACGCGCGAGGACATCGAGGGCGTCCTGCGCGAGCTCGGCGAGCTGCCCGACCTGTGGGACTTCGCGATGGGCAGCTGGGAGGGCGACTCGGTGACGTCCCGGTTCGCGCCGGAGGGCAACCAGGAGGAGTTCGTCGCCGGTCTCAAGAAGCTGACCACCAAGCCGGTTGTCGGCGTCGGGCGCTTCACCTCACCGGACGCGATGGTCCGCCAGATCAAGGCAGGCATCCTCGACTTGATCGGCGCGGCCCGACCGTCGATCGCCGATCCCTTCCTGCCGAACAAGATCCGTGACGGCCGGTTGAACTTGATCCGCGAGTGCATCGGCTGCAATATCTGCGTCTCCGGAGACCTCACCATGTCGCCGATTCGCTGCACCCAGAACCCCAGCATGGGTGAGGAGTGGCGGCGTGGCTGGCACCCGGAGCGGATCCGGGCCAAGGGCAGCGACTCTCAGGTCCTGGTGGTCGGTGCCGGACCGTCCGGTCTGGAAGCGGCCCGTGCGCTCGGGGTGCGCGGGTACGACGTCGCGCTCATCGAGGCGCGTCGAGATCTCGGCGGCCGGGTGCGCCAGGAGTCGCGACTGCCGGGCCTGTCGGCGTGGGGACGCGTCCAGGAGTACCGCGAGGCCGCGATCGCCGAACTGCCGAACGTCGAGGTCTTCCGGGAGAGCCCGATGACGGCCGCCGACATCATCGAGTTCGGTTTCCAGCACGTGCTGGTGGCCACCGGTGCGACCTGGCGCACCGACGGTGTCGCCCGCTTCCACACCACACCGCTGCCGATCGCCGAGGGTGCGCAGGTGCTCGGACCGGACGACCTGTTCGCGGGTCGGCTCCCGGAGGGCAAGAGGGTGGTGGTGTACGACGACGACCACTACTACCTCGGTGGAGTCGTCTCGGAACTGCTCGTCCAGCAGGGCTACGACGTCTCGATCGTCACCACACAGTCGCAGGTGTCCGCCTGGACGAACAACACCTTCGAGGTCAACCGCATCCAGCGCCGTCTCATCGAGAACGGCGTCACCCGGATCACCGACCACGCCGTGACCCGCGTCGGTGTCGGCGGGGTCGAGGTGACGGACGTGTACGCCGGCGCCGTCCGCGAGGTCGAGTGCGACGCCGTGGTCATGGTGACCGCCCGCCTGCCACGCGAGGAGCTCTACCTCGAACTCGAGGGGCTCCGTGCGCAGGGCGAGCTGCAGTCGGTGCGCGGCATCGGCGACGCCTGGGCGCCCGCCACGATCGCCGCGGCCGTCTGGTCGGGTCGCCGCGCCGCCGAGGATTTCGACGCCGAACTGCCGTCCAACGACGAGGTGCCCTTCCGCCGCGAGGTGACCCAACTGGCCTGAGACGTCGGCCGACCGGTGTGGGCAACGCGGACTGCGACAGCGGCTCGATCCGCGTCGTGGTTGGGAAGGTGGAACAGCGGGATCGAAACCCGGGCTTTGGAGGTGCCGTGCAGGTCCGGCGGTGCCCGTGACCGTCCGATCGGTTTCGATCCCGCAGCCGCCTCATCGTCGTCGCAGCGCTGACTGGTCGCATAAATCGCTGGCGGGGTGCTGCCGATAGGAGTTAAGGTTGCGCGTTCGAGTTCGATGTGTGCGAGAGATCGGGAGGTGAGTTGATGATTGCGGTGAAGACCGCTGCCCTGTGCAGCGCCCGGACCATCCTCATGTCCCGGGCTCCGGTCTGATCAATCCCCATCGCCGCTAGCGGCGCGAGCCCGATCGGCTCGTAGTCGCGGTGGATTCGGTGTTCGAGCCGGGGCCCCTTTTCAAGGGTCTCACTATGTATTCATCTTCTTCTCAGTCCTCATTCGATTTGTCCGCGCTCGGTTGGGACGACTCGTTCGCAGCGCTGTTCCTAGCGCATGCGGCCGCGGGTCTGGTTCCGGCTCGCGTCGTGCGGGTCGACCGCGGCCGCTGTGACACATTGACCGCGTCGGGCCCCGTCCGCGCGGACAGTGCGGCGGTAGCCTCCCCCGACCCCGCGCAGACTGTGTGCACGGGCGACTGGGCCGCGCTGCGCCCGGGCCCGGAGCCGGAACTGCTAGCGTTGCTCCCCCGGCGCAGCGCGATCACCCGGGCCTCGTCGGATCGAACCTCCCACCAGCAGGTCTTGGCGGCCAATGTCGACACCGTCGCCATCGCTGTCTCGCTCGCGGCACCACTGAACGCGGGCCGGATCGAGCGGCTACTGGCGCTGGCCTGGGACAGCGGTGCGAAACCGGTCGTTGTACTCACCAAAGCCGACGTCGTAGACGACCTCGACGCCACCTTGACCGCTCTCACCTCGCTGGCCCCCGGCGTTGACATCGTCACCACCAGCGCCACGACAGGTACCGGGCTAGACCGCCTGTCAGAGGTTGTCACCGGGACCACGGTCTTGCTCGGCCCCTCGGGCGCAGGGAAGTCCACTCTCGCCAACGCTCTGCTCGGTCGAGAACAGATGGATACCAACGATATTCGAGCCGGCGACGGCAAGGGCCGGCACACCACCGTGCACCGCGAGTTGCTGGCGCTGCCCGGCGGCGGGGTACT
The DNA here is from genome assembly GCA_014360565.1 of Nocardia sp. GTDB lineage: Bacteria > Actinomycetota > Actinomycetes > Mycobacteriales > Mycobacteriaceae > Nocardia. The sequence continues at coordinate 7,387 of JACIXH010000090.1, read as the reverse complement.
CATCGACACCCCGGGCTTGCGCGGCATCGGTTTGCACGATGCCGCCGACGGGGTCGAGCGGGTCTTCGCCGAGATCGAGGCGTACGCCCGCGACTGCGCCTTCCGCAATTGCGAACACCGTAGTGAACCAGGCTGCGCGGTACAGGAAGCCGTGGTCGCCGGCATGTTGGAGGTGAGCAGGCTCGACCGATACCGCAAGCTGTTACGCGAAAGCGCACGGGCCGCGGATCGCGGAAACGCTCGTGAGTCGAACAAGCGCAGCAAAACCAAAAAGGTGATCACGCGGGATCTGCGCGCCACCTACCGATTCCGTGACCGCCAGCGCTGAGGCCGATCGCGGCAGGCCGTCTCCGGCCCTGCCGCCCTCCACACCGAGAAACTCACCTTCCGAAACGGAGAGAACTGTTGTGAGCACACAAACCCACTGGACCACCCGCGCCGAGACCGGCAACGACATCCCCGCGATCCGCAAGATCAACCTCGCTGCCTTCGACACCGCCGAGGAGGCCGACCTCGTCGACGCTCTCCGTGCCGATCCAGCATGGATCGACAGCTTGTCCATCCTCAGTGCAGGACCCGACGGCGGGCCCGTCGGTTACGCCCTGCTGACCCGCTGTCACGTCGACGACACCCCGGCGCTCTGCCTGGGACCGTGCGCAGTGCTGCCCGAGTACCAGAGCACCGGGGCGGGCTCCGCTGCCATCCGCGCCGCTCTCGAAGCCGCTGAAAAGGCAGGCGAGCACTTCGTGATCGTTCTCGGACATCCGACCTACTACCCGCGGTTCGGGTTCACCCGCGCCTCGAACTACGGCATCCGGCTCAGTATCGACGTCCCCGACGAAGCACTGATGGCACTGAGCCTCGACTCCGAACAACTGCCCAGCGGCACCGTCCGCTACGCAGCCCCCTTCGGCATCTAACCGAGCAGAAACACTCCGCTACACCCTTACCCGTTGCCCTTGGCCGGCCTGCAGACATGCAGGCCGGCCAAGGGCACGAGCCGATATCCCCTGCCTCCGAATGCCGACGAGCGGTAAGCCATGCCGCCACACATCAGCTTCCGCCGTGAGTATCAGCCGGTGAGGCCTTCTCGGACGGGCTGGGCTCCGCGGCGAACCCTGAAACCAGCTGATCCCGCCCGGGGGCAGTAAGCGATCACGCGTCACGTTGATTGATTGCCAACGGATCTCGCGCGCTCCGCACACAGTTCACCAGGTGTCCGCAGCACGAACACGGCCCAGCGCGGCGGTACCGGCTCGAGATCACCGCGCCGGACGCGTGATTCCCTGCCAGACAACGGCCGTCCGCTGAGCAAGCAGGCAGCGAGACACAGGTCCGAAAGAATCTCAGCCGCGCCAGTTTTAGTTCAGAGAAGCTGCGGTGGAGTGCATCTCGCCGGATTCAGCCGCTCACCGGATTTGGCTGGATGCCAAACTGGTGCGATGGCAATCGATGGGGTGGATGTCGCACGGCAACTGGTTCTGCGAGACTTCCCGCAGGCACGGGCAGCGTGGCTGGGTGGCAGTGTCGCGCTCGGAACAGGTACGGCTACTTCCGATCTGGATATCACTGTCCTCCTGGCAGGCTCACCCGCGCCTTATCGAGCATCGATGCACTGCTGCGCGTGGCCCGTGGAGTTGTTTGTACAGACCGAAGCATCCCTGGAGCACTTCCGCGCCGAGGAGCATGCTGAACGCAGGCCGAGCACCTTACGGCTGATCGGGCTCAGTCACGTTCTCCATGATGCCGATGGCAGCGGCGCGGGCTTTCAGAAGCTGTTCGCGAAGCAGTTGACCTTGGGCCCTGATCCCTTGACCGACGTGGAGTTACGGTCCGCGCGCTATCGCTGCACCGATCTGCTCGATGACTTGATCGGATCGGAAGACCGCGCGGAGCGGCTGATTATCGCGGCCACGTTGTGGCAGGCAACGGCGGACTTGCACCTTACCGGGAACAGACAATGGACGGGCAGCGGCAAATGGCTGCACCGCGAGCTGGACACCTTCGATCGGCGCGCGGGAACCGCCTATGCGCCAATGCTCGCGGCTGCAATGGAATCGGTCGTGTCCGATCGGATCGAGGCGATGATCGACGTAGTCACCGAGGTTCTCGATTCGTTCGGTGGGCGGCTGTTCGACGGATACAGGGTCGGCGGTCCCACCACATGATCGGCCGAGTAGTAAACCCCGTCTCGAGCACCGATATTCGCCGCTGCCAGTAGCCATCTCCGGCTTGATATCGATCCAACGGACATGCGATGAGCACCGAAAAGCGTTGGAACAGCGGCGCTCTGTGTGAGTACCATGCTGCCCGATCCTGTCGTCGAAACAAGGACCTTCCGCTGTACATCCAGTGAGACCTCCCCAGCGCTGAACCGTCGCGCGTCGCGCATGTGCGCCGCGCTCCTTCTTGCTGCGAACATCTCACTGAAACGGGTGTACTTCTATGCTCAAAATCTGGGTGGTCGTGCCCACCTGCCTGCCCCTCGTTCTCCGACGCTGCCACGCGTGCGCGTCCGAGCGCTTCCGCGCAAACGGAAAATTCCGTGTCAACGCACACCACAAGCTCATCGACGCGTGGCTGCTCGCACTGTGTACCGGTTGCGGGGAAACCACCAAGCTCACGGTCCTGGAGCGAGTGAACGTGCGCTCGATACGACCTGAGCTGCTGGACCGACTCCATGACAACGACCCCGTCTTGAGCGCTGAGCTGCTCCAAGATTCGGTCGTGCAGCGCCGCAATCGCGTCGCCCTCGACTGGGACAACGCCTGGCGGCTCGATACCGGCGAATCGGACCACCTGGACTGTGAGGCGGTTGACGTCTCGGTCCGTTTTGGTGCCCGGATCCCGGTCCGGCCGGTGCGCTTGATCGCTGAAGGCTTCGGTCTCCCACGGGCCGAGGTCGAGAGACTCCTCACGGAGGGGAACCTGGTTTCGGCAGTCCGGCTGAGCGGCAAGCTTTCCGGCGACTTCGCCTTCACACTCAAGCGCTGACGCCGCAGTCCTGTCCGGCAGAACGCGCCGGACAGGACTCTGCCTGGGCTACGAAGGATTCTCGAGTGGTAGAAGCCATGAACACCGGCTTCGGGCGAGATGGTGCGCGCACTCGTGCTGCCAACCGGATAGTTGCACGTATCCGCAGCGTGTGGTCGGTTCACGCCCCAGGAAACAACCTCTCGGACTTGTTCGTGTCGATCCGAATCTCTCGATGCTGTTGTGGCTCTATCGTTTTCATGACCCGATGATCGGCCCGCAGGGGATCAGTTGCGGGGCAGCGGGTTCCGTAGCTCGTGCTCGTCCAATCTGACAAACGCGCAGACAAGGGGATCACCATGGACTTTCCCGAGGGTAGCTTCTTCATCAGGAACGTGGCCAGCGATCTGGTGCTCGACGTCAAGGGTGCCGGCACACAATCGGGGGCTGGGATTGTTCTCGAGCGCCGCAGGGCCGGCGGTACAACCGACTCTCAGCTGTGGAACTACGACAACGGGTTCATCGTCAACCTCAACAGCGGACTCGTTCTGGAGGTGCCGGGCTTCGAAGGCGGCGGAAGTATCCAGCCCGGAACTTCACTGGCCCAGGCCGACAAGCGGGAGCAGCCCGACAGCCTCAACCAGCTCTGGGCCTACAACTACGAGCACCTGATGCCCTACGACCCGAAGGTCTGCATTCAAGGTCAGGGCGGCGAGACGAACGCAGGCACCGAGGTCGTCGCCGATCGCCTCGTCCTGCACGAGATCGAACAGCAGTGGATGCTCGACCCACAGTGATCACGCCGCAGCAGGAGCATTGCCGCTGATCGCGATGCCCGGCAGGCCGATCGCTGCCGGGCATCGTCGTGGGTGAACAGACGCGGTCTCCTTCACCGATGCTCCAACGTACTGTCGAGCGCTCTGGTTACGTCGGCAGTAGCGGTTCGACCCTGGCCGGGACGTGCTTGTGCCACGGGGTGGCCGAGTAGGGATCTCGCCGGCGCAGGTCGGTGAGGTCGTTGGGGGCGACGCCGGTGCGGTGGTCGCTACCGGGTAGGTCCAGGCCGAACCCGTTCGGTAGGGAGATGTGCCCGTCTTGCATTCTGTCGTTGAGTTCGACTGTCGCAGTGGCCGAGCCACGGTCGGTGGTGATCAGTGCTCGCCCGCCGTCGGCGATTCCGAGACGGTCGGCATCGGCCGGGCTGATGCGCAGGGCGCCGGTGGCGTCGCGGCGGCGCCAGCTGTCGTCGCGGAAAATGGTGTTCGCGGTGAACGCACGCCGCTCCCCCGCCGAGAGCACGAAGGGGTATTCGCTGCTGGTGTGTGCCCAATCCTTGTTGTCGAGATCGCGCAGGGATTCGAGCAGCGGTTCGATGGTGAGCCGGATGGGCCTGTTCCGTTTGGGTACGTAGGCCCAGGCGCCGCCGTCGAGTTCGTCAGCGGTGACCGCTACGCCGGATCGCCCGGTGAGCATCGCGGTGAACAACGCTTCGGAGTTCTTGTGTCCGGCGCGGCGCATCGATCGGGGATGCAGATGCGCGACGCGCTGAGCCAGCGCCCACAGCACCGCGGCTGAGCGGGCACCGTTGGGAAGGGTCGGGCCCAGGGTTTCGTACAGCAGGTAGGGGGCCAGGCCCGCGGCTTTCTTGTCGAGTGCGAGCAGGGTCAGGAATGCCAATCCATAGGCTGTGCGACCCAGACGCAACGCGGCCTTCAGCGTCGCGATCGTGCGCGGTTTCGCGACGCCGAGTTCGCGGATGAGGCGTGCGTAGATTTCGGGTTCCGCCAGGGTGCCGGGAAGCGGTTCGAGCAGCGGCGCGCGCAGCTGGAACGTGTTGACCGGAAATTCGAGGTTGAAGAAGGTCGCCTCCCATTTCTCGAATTGACTCGCCGCCGGAAGCACGTAATCGGCGCGACGAGCGGTCTCGGTCATCGCCACGTCGATGACGACGCTGAGCTCGAGGGAGTCGAAGGCCTCGCGAAAACGCTGCGAATCTGCCAGGGAATGCGCGGGATTGGAGGACTCGACGATCATCGCGCGGAAGCGTTTCGGGTGATCGGTGAGGATCTCGTCGACGATGGCATTGCACGGCACGAGGCCGCCGGGCATCGGTGTCGCGGTGACCGGTGTGGTCTTCGTCTTCAACGAGTAGTTGATCAGCGGCACCACCCATGAATGCATCTGCATGGCACCGCGTTTGGCGAAATTGCCGGTGATCAGCCATGTCAGCTTGTTCAGGTACGACACCAGGGTGCTGTTGGGGCTCTGTTGCACACCGAGGTCCTCGTAGGTCGCCACACTCTCGGCGGTGCCGATCAGCTCACCGGCGCGGCGAATCAGCGCGATATCCACACCGCTGACCGCTGCGTAGCCCGCGATATCGATGTCGCGCAGAATTGCGAGCACCGGTCCGGCGTCGACCGTGTGCGCGGCCAGGAATTCGTGGTCGACAAGATCTCCCTGAACGATCACGCCGAGTACGGCGGCCAAACACCAGGCGTCGGTGCCGGGTTTGATCTGCAAGTGGATGTCAGCCAGGTCCGCGGTTTCGCTGCGGACCGGGTCCAACACGATCATCGTGCGCGCGGGGTCCTTGGCGATATTCTGGAGCACGGTGCGGGCCCGCGGAATACCGTGGGATTGCCACGGATTCTTGCCGACGAACACACTCACCTGCGCGTGCTCGAAATCGCCGTGGGTGTGCCCGCCGGTCAGGTGCGCATCGACCCAGGCCTCGCCGAGCTTTTCCTGCGCCAACGCATTCGAGCGGTACCGTCCGCCCAGACCGCGCAGCAGCGCGCCACTGTATGCCCCGCCCAGGTGATTGCCCTGCCCACCGCCGCCGTAGAAGAAGATCGACTCCCCACCGTGGGTGTCGCGGACGGTGCGCAGCCGGTCGGCGATCTCGGTGATCGCGATATCCCAGCCGATCTCGGTGTACGTGCCGTCGGCCTCTCGGCGCAGCGGCGCGGTGATGCGGGTGCCACCGTTTTGATAGTGGTCGAGCCGTAAAGCCTTGTTGCAGGTATAGCCACCTGATCCGGGATTGTCTTTGTCGCCGCGAATCTTGGCGAACCGCCTCCCCTCCAGCTGGACGGTGATACCGCAGTTGCTCTCGCACAGGATGCAGGCACTGGCCTGCCATTCCCCACCGCTTCCGGGCATATCGGTCTCCTTGTTCGGGGGTGTGGAATGGATCTAGCGCGCAATGATGCAGGTGGTGGTGGCATGGGCGACGAGTTTGCCCCTCTCGTCGAACACCTTGCCTTCGGCGGTCGCTGTCGAGCGGCCCACGTGCAAGGTGACGCCGGTCCCGACGAGCCGTCGTCCGCTGACCGGAACCGATCGGATGTAGTTGACCTTCAATTCCAAGGTGCTGTATCCAACGCCCGCTTCCAACGCGGAATGGACCGCGCAGCCCATCACCGAATCCAGCAGTGTCGCGCAGATGCCCCCGTGCGTGGCGCCGAGGGGGTTCGCGAAATCGGGCCGCGTGACCAGGCTGAACGAGACCTTGCCGAACTCGAGTTCCTCGACCTTCATTCCGAGCAGAGTGCCGATGCCGGCGCGATCGGGCATCGCCGTGGCCGCGCGCAGCAGCTCCAGGCCGCTCATGGTCGCGAAATCGGGAGTCTCGGGGTTCTGCGTCGCGGTGGTCATTGCACCCTCTCGATAGACTGATCGTTCTATCGTCGGGACGATACCGTACGATGAACCGGTCGGTCTACCGCGGATTGGGGTCGCAAGATGAACACGGTGGCGGGGCCTCGGGAACGACTCATCCGCAGCGCGATCCTGATGATGCGCGAACGGGGAGTCTCGGCAACCGGGCTCAGCGAGCTGCTCGCGCACAGCAAGACCGCCCGCGGCTCGATCTATCTCCACTTCCCCGGCGGCAAGAGCGAGCTCATGGAGCAGGCGACCCTGGATGCGGGGCGCCGGATCAGCACGCAGATCGATGCGCTGGTCGCCCATTCGTCGTCCCCGGCGGACGTCGTGCGCGGGCTCGTCGCGGTGTGGAAGCAGGTGCTCGAAACCTCCTCGTACACCGCAGGCTGCCCGATCGTGGCCGCGGCCCAGAGCGGCAGCGAGACCCCGAACATCCAAGCGGCCTCGGCCACCGTTTTCGCCGACTGGACCCGCCGACTGGCCGACGCCCTGATCTCGGCGGGCATCGATTCGGTCACCGCAGCGTCCATGGGTAGCGTCATCATCAGCACGGTCGAAGGTGCGATCATTCAGTGCCGCAGCACCAAGTCCGTTCAGCCACTCGATGATGCGGCCGTGATCCTCGCCGAACTCCTCGAACGCTGACCACGAAACCCTGTTCGGCTCGCCCCATCGAGGCGTCCACGCTGGAGTGCGCCCGCAGCTACAACGACCGACGGCTCGCGCGGAAAATACCGCGCGAGCC
>JACIXH010000009.1 GCA_014360565.1 Nocardia sp. | reverse complement strand
CTTCCCGACGGTGAGCGGGCCACCTGGACGTCGCAGTCCGGGGTGATGGTCGTCTGCGCAGTACCCGGGGTGGTCGGGGGGAAACGCGACGAGCCCCGGCCGACCTCGCCGGTCGGCCGGGGCTCGTCGGATACCTCAGCGCAGGTCGAACCGATCGTTGTCGACCACCTTGACCCAGGCGTCGACGAAATCGCGCACGAACCTCTCGCCCGCGTTGTGCTGCGCGTACACCTCGGCCACCGCACGCAGGACCGAGTGCGAGCCGAAGAGCAGATCGTTGGCCGTTGCCGTCCAGCGCTTCTCGCCGGAACGCCGGTCGACACCGTCGTAGATGTTCTCCGCCGATTCCGACGGTGTCCACTCCGTGCCCTGATCGAGCAGATTCACGAAGAAATCCGTCGACAACACGCCCGGCCGGTCGGTGAAGACGCCGTGCGCGGTGCCGCCGTAGTTGGCGCCGAGCGCGCGCAGGCCACCGATCAGCACCGTCAGTTGCGGCGCGGTCACGTCGAGCATGTACGCGCGGTCCAGCAGCAGACGCTCGAGCGGAGCCTTCTCGCCGGCACGCACATAGTTGCGGAACCCGTCGGCCCGCGGTTCGAGCACGTCGAAGGTGTCGACGTCGGTGTCGTCCTGGGTGGCGTCGGTGCGCCCGGGGGAGAACGGCACGACGACCTGGTGGCCCGCGTCGGCGGCCGCCTTCTCGATCGCCGCCGAACCGGCCAGGATGATCAGGTCGGCCAGCGAGACCGCCTTGCCGCCGGTGGCGGCGGCGTTGAAATCCTGCTGGATCTGCTCGAGGACCGGCAGCACCTCGGCCAGTTCGGCGGGTTCATTGACCTCCCAGTCGCGTTGGGGCGCGAGGCGGATCCTGGCGCCGTTGGCGCCGCCGCGCTTGTCGGTGCTGCGGAAGCTCGCCGCCGATGCCCACGCGGTCTTGACCAGTTGCGCGACCGACAGGCCGGTCGCCAGCACGCTGTTCTTCAGCGCGGCGATGTCCTGGTCGTCGATCAGTGCGTGGTCGACGGCGGGAACCGGATCCTGCCACAGCTGCGGCTCGGGAACCCAGGGGCCCAGATACCGGCTGACCGGGCCCATATCGCGGTGCAGGAGCTTGTACCAGGCTTTCGCGAACGCCTCTGCCAGTTCCTCGGGATGGTCGAGCCAGCGGCGGGTGATCTCTCCGTAGACGGGGTCTTCGCGCAGCGCCAAGTCGGTGGTCAGCATCGTCGGAGTGCGCCCGGGACCACCGAACGGGTCAGGGATCAGACCTTCGCCCGCACCGTCTTTCGGCTTCCACTGCCAGGCGCCCGCAGGGCTCTTGGTGAGTTCCCACTCGAAGCCGTAGAGGTTGCGCAGGAAGCCGTTGCTCCACTGGGTGGGGGTGGCTGTCCACACCACTTCCAGACCGCTGGTGATGGCGTCCTTGCCCTTACCCGTGCCGTGTGCGCTCTTCCAGCCCAGGCCCTGCTGCTCGAGCGGGGCAGCTTCGGGCTCGGGGCCGACCAGACTCGGATCGCCGGCGCCGTGGGTCTTGCCGAAGCTGTGACCGCCGACGATCAGGGCCGCGGTCTCCTCGTCGTTCATCGCCATCCGGGCGAAGGTCTCGCGGATGTCGTGCGCGGCGGCCACCGGATCCGGCCTGCCGTTGGGGCCCTCCGGGTTCACGTAGATCAGGCCCATCTGAACCGCGCCGAGCGGACCCGACAACTCGCGATCGCCGCTGTAGCGTTCGTCGCCGAGCCAGGTGTCCTCCGGACCCCAGAACACTTCCTCGGGCTCCCAGATATCGGGTCGGCCGAAGCCGAAACCGAACGTCTGGAAACCCATCGACTCGAGCGCGACGTTGCCGGTGAACACGATCAGATCGGCCCAGGAGATGCTGTTGCCGTACTTCTGCTTGACCGGCCACAGCAGGCGGCGAGCCTTGTCGAGATTGGCGTTGTCGGGCCAGCTGTTGAGCGGGGCGAAACGCTGCGCGCCCTGACCGCCGCCGCCGCGGCCGTCGGCGATGCGGTAGGTGCCCGCCGAGTGCCAGCTCATCCGGATGAACAGGCCACCGTAGTTGCCGTAATCGGCGGGCCACCAGTCCTGCGAGTCGGTGAGCACCGCGGCGATGTCGGCCTTGAGGGCCTCGACGTCGAGAGTGGCGAATTCTGCTGCGTAGTCGAAGTTCTCGCCCAGCGGGTTGGCTTTGGACGAGTGCGCGTGCAGGACCGAGACGTCGATCTGTTCCGGCCACCAATCCTTGTTGGAACGGGGCCGGTGCTCGGTCTGCGCGGTGGGCGAGGGGATCGCCGGGTTCTCGCTCTCACTGGTGCTGCTGGTGGCGGTATCAGGAGTGGGCGGGCGGCTGTCGGAGGTCACGATGTTCCTTCCTGGACGGGTGTTGCGGGCTGCGAGCGCAGGCGTGGGTCGGTGGGCGCAGAGTTCGCGCAGTCAGGGCACAAGCCCCAATAGATGACTTCGGCCTCATCGATCGCGAAGCCGAGGTCGTCGGAGGCGGTCAGACAGGGGGCTTCACCGACGGCGCAGTCGACATCGCCGATCGCGCCGCACATCCGGCAGATCACGTGGTGGTGGTTGTCGCCGACGCGGGCCTCGTACCGGGCCAGCAGCCCACGAGGCTGGATGCACCGGAGCAACCCGGCGGCGGTGAGCGTGCGCAAGGAGTCGTAGACGGCCTGGTGCGACACCGCCGACAGGCGGGAGCGGACGGCGCGGATGATCGAATCGGTGTCGGCGTGCGGGTGGTCGTGCACCGCGCTCAGCACCGCCACTCGGGGAGCCGTCACGCGCACGGAAACTCCCCGCAGCATCTGCTGGAACTCGGTGTCCGTCGGCACTCTCGCAATCTTGCCTGTTTTCTGGAATCAGTCAAGTGTTTGCTGCGGGTGTCGGGCAGATTCGAGGTGCGCGGTGTCGGCCGTCGTGGTGCGGGTATGGCGACAGTGCGAGCCGAGTGGAGGAGGTTTCCGATGCGGGTGATCGTGGTGGGAGCGACGGGCAACGTCGGTACGGCGGTGGTCGACGCGTTGATGAAATCGCCGTCGGTGAGCTCGATCGTCGGCATGGCACGAAGAAGACCCGAACTCGGCCTCGGCGGAGTCGACTGGGTGGGCGCCGATGTCCGCGATGCCGATCTGGCGTCGCTGTTCCGCGGCGCCGACGCGGTGGTCCACCTGGCCTGGGTGTTCCAGCCGACCCATCGCCCACGCGAGACCTGGCGGACCAACGTCGACGGCACCGCCCGGGTGCTGCGCGCGGTCGGCGACGCCGGTGTACCCGCCCTGGTCTACGCCTCCTCGGTGGGTGCGTACTCGCCGCGCACAGACGACCAGCCGGTCACCGAGGACTGGCCGACCGAGGGCTGGCCAGGTGCTGCCTACATGACCGAAAAGGCTTATGTCGAAAGACTTCTCGACATCTTCGAACGTGACGTCCCCGACTGCAGGCTGGTCCGCATGCGGCCCGCGTTCACGTTCCAATACGTGTCGGCGAGCGAGCAACGCCGCTTGTTCGCCGGCCCCCTGCTGCCCAACCGGCTGATCCGGCCCGGCGTGCTGCCGGTGCTGCCGTACCCGTGGGGGCTGCGGTTGCAGGCCGTGCACAGCAGCGATGTGGGCCGGGCCTACGCACTGGCGGTCACCGGGGACGCGCGCGGCGCGTTCAACATCGCCGCCGAGCCCGTGCTCGATCGCGCGTCGATCACGCGGATCCTGCGCACCAGGACCGTGCCCGTCCCGCCGCGCGCCGTCAAAGCTGCCCTCGCGGTGGCCTGGCGGCTTCGGCTGCTGCCTGCCACTCCCGAACTCTTCGACGCGACGATGCATCTGCCGCTGCTCGACACCACCCGCGCTCGCGTGGACCTGGGCTGGACGCCGCGCATCGACGCCGAGCAAGCGCTCACCGAGGTGCTCAGCGGATTCGGCGACGGCGCGGGCAGCGATACTCCGCCGCTGGCCCGCGACGCGGGCGGCGCCTGGCGTTATCGCGAATTCGCCTCCGGCGTGGGCGGGCACGACCCGGTCGACCAGCTCACCCGCCACGCCCGCCGGTGACCCTCACGGCCGGAAGACCGCCCGCACACAGCCACGCTTGTCGTTCTTGAACGTGTCGTAGCCCGCGACCGCGTCGGTGAGCGGCAGGTCGTGGGTGATCAGATAGGTGGGGTCGAGTTCGCCGCTGGTGATGAAACCGAACATGCGCGCGATGTCGCGTTGTCCGGACTGCTGGGCCGTCCGCAACGTGAGCCCCTTGTTGGTGAGCACCCCGGTCGGGAACTTGTCGGTCAGCCCGTAGACCCCGAGCACCGACACCACACCGGTCTTGCGGCACGCCATGATCGCCTCGCGCAGCGCCGTGGCCCGGTCGGTCTCGAGTCGCAGCAGCTGCTTGGCGCGGTCGTAGAGCTGCTGAACTCCGGTGCCGTGGCCTTCCATGCCGACCGCGTCGATGCACGCGTCGGGGCCGCGCCCGCCGGTCATCTCGCGCAGCGTCGCCGGGACGCTGTCGACGCTGGTGTAGTCGATCGTCTCGGCGTCGCAGTGGCGCTGCGCCAACGCCAGCCGCTCGGGGAACCGATCGATCACGATCACCCGGCCTGCCCCGAGGATGCGGCTGGTCTGCGCCGCCATCAGCCCGACCCCGCCGCTGCCCCATACCGCGATGGTGTCGCCGGGAGTGATGTCGCAGAAATCGGCGCCCATCAAACCGGTGGGCAGGGCGTCGGAGCAGAACAGCGCCTGCTCGTCGGTGACGGCTTCGGGGACAGGGAAACAGTTCACATCGCCGAAGGGCACCCGGATGTAGTCGGCATGCGATCCCTGATATCCGCCGAAGGGATGGGTGTAGCCATAGATTCCGCCGGTGGGCGCGCCCAGTAACGGCTGCTGTACGGCGGCGTTCGGGTTGGTGGTATCGCACGAGGAATAGCGATCGGCGTTGCAATAGAAGCAGGCGCCGCAGCCGATGAACGACGGAACCACGACCCGGTCGCCGACCGAGATCAGGTCTACCGCGCTGCCCGTCTCGACGACCTCGCCCATGAACTCGTGCCCGATCACATCGCCCGCGCGCATGCCGGGCAAGTAGCCGTCGATGAAATGCAGATCCGATCCGCAGGTGGTACTGAGTCGCACTCCGACGATGACGTCGTGGGGATTGACCAGACGCGGATCGGGCACCGTCTCCACCGCCAGATCGTTGACGCCGTTCCAGCACAGTGCGCGCATGCTCAGGCCTCCTGCTCTGCGGCCTCACTGCGGCCGCTCGGATTGTTCGCCAGGGTCGGCGCCTCGCCGGTCTGCAGCATCGCTCGGGCCCGGTAGAGGGCGGTGTAGGCGGCGTGTCCGGTCAGCTGTTTCGGCAGCGGGCTGGTGACCCGGACGGTCACTTCGGTGCCGAGCCCGTTCGGGGCGTCGGCGAAGATCAAGCGGATCTGCGACCTGCCCGCAGGGTCGCTGCTGCCTACGAAACGAATCTCATCGGCGCCGACGACGGTGCGGGTGACCCACTGCGCGGCCGCCGTGTTCCCGGTGGTGAACGACCACCGCACGCGATCGGGTTCGGTCGCCTCGACCTGGGCGATCCCGTCGAGTACGGCCGAGAGATTGTCCGGATCGTGCCAGAACTGTTCCACCACCGCGCGTGGACGAGCGATGGTCAGCACCTGGGTGGTCATGGCGGCGCTGGGCGCGACGACCTTGCTCAGCAGCCCGCGGGCCTGATCCTCGATCGCCCCCACCCAGTTCACTGCGACCCGGTATCGGGTCGGATGCCGATGTCGGGGTCGTCGTCGGCGGGCGGTTCCGGATCCCGCCATTCCTCGGCCCGGCTGGACCGGTTGCCCCTGATCGTTCCCTCCATCTCGTGGGCGAGTTCCTCGTCGTGGGCGGGACCGTGTTTGGTGTTGCCTCGTTCGATATCCATCTCGACCTCCTCGGCATCGATGTCAGAGGTGGCGCACCAGCGCTGCGACGCCGTCTTCCGACGGAAGTCCGCCGGTGACAGTCACTTCGGCGCCGGTCAGTATCGCTGCCAGAGGCAGCGCTTCGTCGGCACGGCAGGTTTGCCGTGGCGCGGTGGTGCCGGTCCAGCCGGCGGGCGCATCGACGTCGACACTGATCTGCGCCCGATCGGCGCCGACGAGGACGGTGCGGTCACCGAGCCGGTCGGGGTCGATCAACAACCGGTCCACCCGCGCCATGCGCAGCGCTTCGGCGGTGGCCGCCAATCCCGCGACCGCGAGCCCGCCCGGGCGCGCGATCTCGGCGGCAACCGTGTCCAGCATCGCGTCGAGCTCGTGGCGTGACTGCGCGGCGATGACGTCGTGGACGGCCGCGTCGAGCTCGGCGGGGTCGCTGCCGGGCGCTCGGGCGCCGACCTCTACTTCGACGACGGTGGCGCCGTGTTCGGGCAGGGATCGGTGCAGGGCGCTGCGCGCGGCGACTTCACCGGCCACCACGATCACCTCCGCGTGCGCGCGTTCGGCCTTGGCGGCTACCTCTCCGGCGAGTTCGTCGATGGTGTGACGGGTGGTCTCCTCCACCCGCTTCTGCATCGAGCGGTGCGACCACGCGCCGCCGCCGGTCTTGTGCACCGGATAGGGATCGTGGTCGACGGCGCGTTCGGTGGTATCGCCGTGTTCGTCGACTGTCTTCAGATCACACCCGACCCGGTCCACCACGGCGACGACATACGGGACCAACGTCTCGTGATGGCGCAGCAGCGGCAGCAGATAGGGCAGCGGCGAAACTCGCACGATCTCCTGAGCCGGCGGCTCGGGAACAAGCTCGTCGGCGTGGACCGTGGTGTCGTCGATGATGAGCACGCGACCTGCCCGCCCCTGTCCCGGCGGTCCCTCCGTGATCGCCCGGTCGAACAACGCCAGCATCTCGTTGCCGGCGCCCGCCTCGGTCAAGCGGGCGCGGATGGATCGGCGGCGCAGTTCCAGCTGTTGCGCGGCGTCTTCGGTGTCGTGTGACGCGTCCATGTACACGACGGCGAAGGGTCCGCGCCGTTCCGCGATTTCTCTGATCGTCATGTCAGTCACATGTCGCGCGTACCCGGCACATCGCGTCCGAATCGGATCAGCGAGATTTCTTCGGCTCGTCTGCCAGCCTGCGCCGCTGGGCCGTGCTGAGCCGATCGGATCGCGCGATCACCGACCAGGCGCCTGCCTCGTCGTGGCGCACCTGCACGGGGTCGGTGAGCTCGGGCAAGCGCTCGGCGTCGTGCAGCGCCGAGGCCACCCGATCGAGGGGCCAATCGAGGCCGGCGGCCAGCTGCCGCGGGGTGAGCGCGGTGCCCGCGTGCACGAGCGCGGCGACGACGACGAGGGCGTGCTCACCCGCGGTGACATCCACATCGCCTGCCGCGGTGGCGCGTCCGAGACGGGCGAAGAGCAGCCCCATCTGTTCCAGCCGCTCGCCGACCGGCGTGGTGGCGCCGAAGATCTCGGCTCCGCGCTCGGCGGTCCGCGCCCACCGGTTGGTGGCGCGGGCGCTGTCGGTCCAGGCCTGGAACCACACGGTGTCGTCGACGCAATAGCGTTCGCGCCGTCCTTCCCTGGTCCGGCGGATCACTCCGAGCCCGGCCAGGTAGGTCACCGCTTTGGAGATCGACGCGGGACTGACGCGCAATCGCTGGGCGAGGTCGGCCGCGGTCGCGCCGCCCGCATCGGAGGTGAACAACGATGCCAGCACGTGGGCGGCCATGCGGGGCAGGCCGGAATCGACCAGCATCGCTGCGAATTCTGCCGCGAACTCGCGCACGGCTTCGTCGTCGCGCTCGAACGCTGTGGTCGGCGCCGTGGTGGCGATGCGACGGCGGGCACGCCGGCGGGTGGCTCGCTGGGCGAGGTGGGCACGGTAGCTACCCGGACCGCCGTTGCGGGCCACTTCGCGGGTCACCGTCGAGGTGGGTCTGCCCACCTGGCGAGCGATCTGGGCGTAGTCGAGCCCGGCGACGAGACCGGCGGCGATCTGCCTGCGGTCCTCTTCGGTCAGCCTGCTTCCGGGCACGAGGCGTGGTTTTCCTTCCGGGGCGGAGATCGGTTCAGTCTGCGTTAACCCTCCCAGTCATTGCAACTGAGTGTTGCATTCATCAGCATCACCATTGCAATGATTGTCGGAACTCAACTGGTCGAATAGGGAAAACAGCGAGTCGGAAGATTGATGGGCTGTGAAACCTGACGTACTTTCCCGCCATGACGAAATCGACAACTCCCGACCTGATCCGCGATGTGCTCGACCGGGCGGTGCGCGAGGGCCGAGTACCCGGGATCCTCACCGAAGTGCGACGCGACGAGCAGCACCGGTTCGCCACGTCGGGGGTGGCCGACGCCGCCTCCGGCCTGCCGCGGTTGCACCACCATCGGTTCCGGATCGGAAGCACGACCAAGACCTTCGTGGCCACCGTGCTGCTCCGGCTCGTAGGCGAGGGGCTGCTCGGCCTCGAGGATCGTGTGCAGCGGTGGCTGCCAAATGTGGTGCGCGGCAACGGAAACGACGGTGCCGCGATCACCGTGCGGCACTTGCTGAACCACACCAGCGGCCTGTTCGACTACACCGATGATCTCGAGGTGCTCAACAGCTACCGAACCCATACCCCGGCGCTGCTGGTCGAGATCGCCCTCGCCCATCCGCCCGTCTTCGCGGCCGGCACGGGCTGGCGGTACAGCAACACCAATTACATCCTCGCCGGAATGCTCATCGAGGCGGTGACCGGCGGGTCCCTGCACGACGCGCTGCACCGCCATCTCATCGGGCCGCTCGGCCTCACCTCGACCTCGCTGCCCCACGGCGGTGACCCCACGATCGAGGGAGCGCATTCACGCCACTACACCACGCTGTTCGACCCGAGCCCCGATGCGGCGATCCATGACGCGACCGAGCTGGACGTGTCGATGTTCGGCGCCGCGGGCGCCATGATCTCCACCACCGGGGACCTGCACCGCTTCTTCGCCGCGTTGCTCGGCGGTCAGTTGCTGCATCCTCGAGAGCAGACCGAAATGATGCGCACTGTGCCCACGCAGGAGTGGATCGAGCACACCGGCTACGGTCTCGGCATCTGCTCGGTGACGCTGCCCACCGGCGTCACCGTGTGGGGGATGGGCGGTGCGCTGTTCGGATCGTGGTCATATGCCTACGGCACCCGCGACGGCCGCCATTTCCTCGTCGCCAATGTGAACGGCGATTGGGCGCACGGCGGCTGGCAGGATCCGATCGGCATCTTCACCGATCTGCTGCGCGCGGAATTCGAATAGTCGTCCTGCTGACAATTGCGCAGCGAAGTGCTGGAATGGAGGTACCAGCCGATCTTGACCCAACACGGATCGCTGGGCAGTACGGAGGGCCTGCCGGTGCCCTGAGGAGGCGAACTTCTCATGGACTTCCGATCACGCGACAACGCGGACATGTTCCCGCTTGTCGACGGTGATCCCGTCGACACCGGCACGCGGCTGCGTGCCGAACTCCACTTCCGTCGCACGGCCGCCGTCTTGACCGTGCACGGCCAGATCGACGCTTATACCCGCAACCGCTGGCGCCGCGTTCTCGACACCGCGCTCGTGCAGGCCGAGGAAACCGGGCGCTTGGTCATCGACCTCGACGACGCCCAGTTCATCGGGTGCAGGCCGGCTCTCGACCTTGCGCAGCGCGCGGAGCGGGGCACTGTCCGCGGTGTCCGGGTCAGCGTGGTCGACCCGGCTCCCTCGGTCCTCGACCGGATCATCACCATCACCGGCCTCGGCGAATGGCTGCCGGTGCTCACCGAGCCGACCGAGATCCTGACCGACAACGCGCCGCGCACCCGGGTCTGCGCGCCGGTCGAGCGAACAGTTCTCACCCCCCGTTCATCGTGATCCATCCCGAAACCGAAAGCAGCAGCACAAGGACGAACTCATGCAACGCGATCTCGAACACCGCTCCGCCCGAGTTACCGACACCGAGGAAGACCTGGAAACACCGATGGTTCGCTGGCCCGACCCCAGTCCGCTGCAGTCCTGGTGGAATCAGGTCATGAACGCAGGCTCGGCAGGCAACTCCGCTACCGGTCGTCCACGTGGTCAGCACGCGCGGCGGCTGCGTCCGGGGTAGCAGTCGCCCGGCAACCGCCTTCGGCGAGATCGGCCAGGCGCGACAACGACTCACGGTTGCGTGGCGTGAGCAGTACCGCCTGCAGTGCGTGCGGCATCAGTCGACCCGGCCCGCGAACGGCTCGCTCGGTCATCACGGCCGTGCAGGAGGTGGGGCCGGTGGCTTGGAGCTCCACGCGGACCACCGCGGCGCCGACGGGCCAGAGCCGGGCATCGAGTTCGATGGTGTGCGGCGGGTCGACCACGCGAACGGCCGTCGTGTCCTCGATCGTGCACGGCCACGGCCCGACACTGTGATGGATGCGCGCACCGACGGCGGGCCACGTGTCGTCCACCGCGCGGATATGGGAGGCGCCGACCACCCAGCTCGCATACGTCCATCCGTCGGCCAGCACCGCGAACACTTCCGGTACCGAGGCATGGATTGTGCGTCTCACCTGGACCACGTCGTGGTCACCTCCCTGCTGGCGGAGTGCTGTCGCAGAGTGTTTACCCCGACCTGCGCCGCTGAATCGGCGGCGGCCGCGCAGGTGCGGATCGTTGTCCGGTTCGGTCACGGTGCCTGCTGCTCGCCGAGCTGTTTGGGACCTCGGTACCGAGGTAACGCGACGATGTGGCGGCCGGACGGCCGCGCCAGCGCACCACGCATCGTCGGAGGAGGACTTCATGGTTTCGCGAGACCTCATCGCCCAGTGGCGTCAGGACATCACCACCGCCGACGACGCCGGCGACGTGGAGACCGCGCAGCGGTTGCGCAGCGAGTTGTCCGCGGCACTGGCCGAACGTGGCGCGGAGAACGCCGTCACCACCGACGACGACGAAACCGGTCGGCACACCGGAACCAAGGACAAGGACTACAACCTTGTCCGATTCGTCGCCAACAGCCTGGAGAACGCGCTGCGGATGGAGCAGTACGCCCACGATGCCGCGCTGGCGGGTGACAGCGAGATGGCCCAATTCTTCCGGCGCGCCCAACGAGTGAGTCGCGCAGGCGCCGATCAGGGCAAGATGCTGTTGGCCCGCCGGCTGATCGGCGACGCGGCCAACACCACACCGCAATCACCGGCTGGGCCCTGACGCAGCAACCTGTTTGGAGACCGCCGGTGCGGGCATCACCGGACTGTGGTGGTCGGTCGAACCGGATGCATACGGTGCCGACAGACCGCCCTTTTCGGAAGACGGTGTCGACACCGGCATACCGCGGAGGCACGCGGACGCGTCATCGCGACGCCAACGGCGTCGTCGCGAGGGGAGGATCGCTCGGCGTGCCCCCGCGGCCGAATCTCCGCAGGCCCGTAGGTGCCTGCGCTCCGAAAGGAACTCTGAATGAGCGCTCCGCTGCAAGCTCTCGCTCTGGTGTGCACGCTCAAGCCCTCACCCGCCCCGTCGAGCAGTGCCCTCATCGCCGATCAGGTGCTCGACGCACTGGCCGCGCACGATGTCGCGGGCGAATCGGTGCGCATCGCCGATTTCGACATCCGGCCCGGTGTCAGCACCGACGAAGGCGAGGGGGACCAATGGCCCCAGATCCGCCGCCGGGTGCTCGACGCCGACATCGTCGTGCTCTCGACCCCGACCTGGATGGGCCATTTGTCCTCGATCGCCCAGCGCGTGCTGGAACGCCTCGATGCCGAACTGTCCACCACCGATGATGCGGGCAGGCCGGCGATGTTCGGCAAGGTCGGCGTCGCCGCGATCGTCGGCAACGAGGACGGCGCGCACAAGATCGCGGCTGACACGTTTCAAGCACTCGACGACGTCGGCTTCACCATCCCGGCTCAGGGGTGCACCTATTGGAACGGTGAGGCGATGGTCGGCGTCGACTACAACGACCTCACTGAAACCCCCGACGCGGTCCGCAAGACAACCCAGACCCTCGCACGGAATGCCGCCCACCTCGCCGCCTTGCTGCGAGCGCAGAACTATCCCGCGGGCTGAGCTCGTTCCGAGAGTGAAAGCCGCTCGGTACTGGGTGATTGACCGGCCCACGCCCGGGTAGAGCGACGGTGTGGCCGCATTCGCGGCGACGTGCGCGAAAGGAGTGGACATGACGACAGATCAGGAAACCGGCCAGGTAACCGGTACCAGGGACAAAGATTACGACCTCATCTGGTTCGCCGAAGCCGCGCTGAGCAACGCTCTGCGCATGGAGCAGTACTGCCACGATGCCGAGCGGGCCGGTGACTCCGAACTCTCCGAGTTCTTCCGGCGGGCGCAGGGCGAAAGCCGTAAGGGCGCTGAACAAGCCAAGCAATTGCTGGCCGCCCGGTTGGCCCGGAAATAGTTCGGCTGCGGTGATTGAGGAGCACGACCACGGGTAGTGCGATGGTGTGACCGCTTCGGCGATCACATGCCAGATGACCAGACGACAACGAGGAGGGCACTATGCCTGATCCGAACAACCCTGGACAATTCGGCAATCGCGACGACACCGAGGCGCAGGCTTCGCGCGGCGGTCAGGCCAGTAGCGGTAGCTTCGGCGAGTCCAACGCCGCCGACCCCCGCGAGGCAGGCCGTAAGGGCGCCCAGGCGCAGCCCACGGAGGCCAAGCGCGCTGGTGGCGAACACAGCCACGGCGGCAGCTGACCGCTTCGCTGACCGGGCCCGGCGCAGTGCCGGGCCCGGGCGTTTTCGGTGAAAGGTGCACGAGGATGAGCGCCGAGATCGATCAACTACTGCATACGTTGACGCTGGTCGTGAACACGTTGCAGGGCAACGATATCCGGTTCGCGGTGGGTGGGGGTTGCGCGGTGTACGCCCGCGGCGGGCCCGCCTCCGATCATGACGTCGACATTTTCGTCCGCCCCCAGGACAGTGCCGAGGCGCGGTCGGCCCTGGTAGCTGTCGGCTTGCGTGCCGCCGACCCGGTGGAGGATTGGCTGACCAAGGTCTATCACGGAGACATCCTGGTGGACATCATCTTTCGAACCAATCATCACACCGTCGACGACGCTCTGCTCGACCGCGCCGAGATGTTGCGCATCGGCCCCGCCGCCGCGCCGGTACTCACCGGAACCGATCTGATCGTCGACAAACTGATGGTGCTCGACGCCCACCGCCTCGACTTCACCCGGCTGCTCGAGACGGCCCGCGCGCTGCGCGAACAGGTGGACTGGGCGCGGGTGCGCCGAGAATGCGCCGAATCACCCTATGCCAGAGCATTTCTCGGTCTGGTGACCGATCTCGGCATCCAGGTCCCCGACGCCGCGGCCGTCCGCGACGAGCCGCCGCAGTACCTGGTCGCGAACCTGCGCCGCGCCTTCGCTCAGGACCCGCGCACCGCGACCATGGGCGTTCATGTCACCGTGCGAGGTGACGTGGTCGTGCTCACCGGCGAGGTCGGCGACGAACAGAGCAGGTCGGCGCTGGAGACGGTGCTGCGGGAACGGATCGGACCGCTGCGCGTGCACAACGATGTGCGGGTGGGTCATCCGCGCGCGCCGGCCGACCCCGAACTGCTCGGGTGAGGAGAGAGGCTATGCGTATCGCCGCAGTGGGAGACGTCCACCTGAGCGCGCAGTGCCGGGGCCGGATACGGCCCGATCTGGCCGATCTGGCCGATCGTGCCGATGTGCTGCTGCTGGCCGGAGATCTCACGAGACTGGGCACCATGGACGAAGCCCGCACTGTTGCAGCCGAATTCGGCCATCTGGCCGTCCCTGTCGTAGCGGTCCTCGGCAATCACGACTACCACAGCGATCGTGCCGAGGAGATCACCGCGTTGCTCGTCGAGCACGACATCACGGTGCTGGAGGGCACCGGAGTCACCCTCGCCATCGGCGGCCGAACCCTCGGCATCGCGGGTACGAAGGGGTTCGGCGGCGGATTCGCCGGCAAGTGCGCGAGCGCCTTCGGCGAGCCGCAGATGCGCGAATTCGCCTCACACACCGAGGAACTCGCCGCGCAACTGCATGCGGCGCTGCGTGCACTCGACACCGATGTGACGATCGCGCTCACCCATTATTCTCCCGTCTCGGATACCTTGCACGGCGAAGCGCCCGAGATCTACCCCTTCCTGGGTTCCTATCTGCTCGGCGAGGCGATCGACGCCTGCGACGTCGATCTGGCGGTGCACGGGCACGCGCACGCCGGCACGGAGCGGGGCACCACACCGGGCGGGATCCGGGTGCGCAATGTCGCACAACCGGTCATCGACGCCGAGTACGCGATCTACGAGATCGAAGCGGGCGCCGATCTCGCGGGCCGGGTAGGCGCCTCAGTCACCGGGCAACTGTGACCGTCGTTCGGGCGGCACCAGATAGCTTCGAAGATCGTCGACCTTGGATTCGATCCGCTCGGCGTTCTCGGCGTCGACCCGGAAGATCCAATGTTTGGCGCCGAGCAGAAGCACGGCCTGGAATACCAGCTGGAACCATTCGCTCTGCCAGTTCTCGAACGTGCTGGACAGAAATTCCGGCCAGTACCCCGACCATTGGAACGGCTGACCGAGTTGTTGCTGGGTATTGCGGTACTCGATCAGCTGGGTGATGAACTGCGCGCCCCATGAACCCAGGAACAGCAGCATCAGCAGGTAGACAGCTCCCCAGCGGCGAAAGTGTGCCATAACTGGCTATACCCGGTTCTCGGTGGCCGACACCGGCGCCGATCGTGTCAGCGCTGTCGCCGCCGACATCAGCAGCTCGATCGCGTACCGCACCGATCGTTCGACGACCTGCGCGGGATCGCCGTCGAATTGCCGGTGGCTGGTGTGTACCTCGCCGCGCGACACCACGCAGAACCACACCGATCCGGCGGGCTCCCCGTCCTGTGGATCGGGGCCGCCCACACCCGTGGTGGCGACGGCGATATCGGCGTCCATCAGCGATCGCACGCCCTGTGCCATCGCGGTAGCGGCGGTCTCGGACACCACCGGTACATCGGGAATCGCGAGAACGCGGCGTTTGACCTCGGTGGAGTAGGCGACGACACCACCTCGAAACCACACCGCCGAATCCGGTGCCGAGCCCAGGGCCGCGGCGATGTTGCCCGCCGTCAACGATTCGGCAACGGCCACCGTCACCCCGTGTCGTTCGGCGAGCGCGGCGAGCCGGTGTGCGGTCGCGACCGTCACGGCCGAAACTCCTGGGCCTTGGTCTTCGCGCCTTGGACCAGCAGATGCCATGCGGCGGGGTCGCCACGGAGCACGGCCTGACCGAGATCCTTGATCTGCTCGGCGCTCGCGTGCGGCGGGATGGGCGGCACCTCGGGATCGCAGCGGATGTCCAGCACGACCGGGCGGTCGGCGGCGAGGGCGCGGTCCCACGCGGGCCTGATGTCGTCGGGGTCGTCGACGGAGATCGCCTCGAGGCCGGTGCAGCGAGCGATTTCTGCGTAGGAGATGTCCGGAAGTGTCTGCGACTGCTCGAATTTCGGCGCGCCGCCCATCCCGCGCAACTCCCAGGTGACCTGATTGAGGTCGTTGTTGTGGAAAACGCAGACGATCAGCCGCCGATCGGCCCACAGGTGCTGGTAACGGTGGATGGTGATGAGCTCGGTGAGGCCGTTCATCTGCATCGCGCCGTCGCCGACCAGCGCGATCACCGGGCGGTCAGGATGGGCGAACTTCGCCCCGATGGCGTAGGGAACGCCCGCGCCCATGCTGGCCAGGGTGCCCGACAGCGAGCCGCGCATGGTGCCGCGCATGCGCAGACAGCGCGCGTACCAGTTGGTGGACGAGCCCGAATCGGCGGTGATGATCGCATCGTCGGGAACGCACTGCGACAGCTCCCACACCACCCGCATCGGGTTCACCGGGTCGGCATCGAGCATCGATTGGCGTTCGAGCGTCGCCCACCAGTGCCGCACGTTCGCTTCGACGGTCTCGCGCCAGGAGCGGTCCTCGCGGCGCTGGATCAGCGGAATCAATTCGCGCAGCGTCGCTTTCGCATCGCCGACGAGGTTCACCTCGGTGGGGTAGCGCATGCCGATCGCGGCGCCGTCCACGTCGATCTGCACGGCGCGGGCCCGATCCAGTTCCGGCAGATACTGGCTGTAGGGGAAGTTCGAGCCCACGATCAGCAGGGAGTCGCAGTCGCGCATCAGCTCGTAGCTGGCGCGGGTGCCGAGCAGGCCGATCGAGCCGGTGACGAACGCCAACTCGTCGGAGAGCACGTCCTTGCCCAGCAGCGCCTTGGCGATTCCCGCCCCGGTCAGTTCGGCGATCTCGAGCACCTCCTCGACCGCGCCGCGCGCGCCCTGCCCGATGAGCACGGCCGGCGCGGTGCCGGCGTTGAGCACGGCCGCGGCCCGCTCCACCTCCGCGCGCGGCGGAACCGAGGTGCTCCACGAGACGCTCGGCGGACTGGAGGGCACCTGCTTGAACGCGTGCGCGGGCGGCTCGTAAGGCTGCTCCTGCACGTCCGCGGGGATGATCACCGCGGTCGGCGCGCGACGGGTCACCGCGGTCCGGATCGCCCGGTCCAGCGCGTTGGGCAGCTGGTTGGCGACGTTCACCTCGACGAGATAGTCCGAGGCCACGTCCTTGAACAGCGACTGCAGGTCCACTTCCTGCTGATAGCTGCCGCCCATGGCGCTGCGTGCGGTCTGGCCGACGATGGCGACCACCGGCACATGGTCGAGCTTGGCGTCGTAGAGGCCGTTGAGCAGGTGGATCGCACCCGGCCCCGAGGTGGCGGTGCACACGCCCACCTCGCCGCTGAACTTCGCGTAACCGGTGGCCTGGAACGCGGACATCTCCTCGTGTCTGCTCTGGACGAAGCGTGGGCGGTTGTCGGCGCGCCCGAAGGCGGCGACCAGACCGTTGACGCCGTCGCCGGGGTATCCGAACACCTGCTCGACACCCCACTCCCGCAGCCGCTGCAGCACGAAGTCCGCTACCTGCATCGACATGGGTTCTCCTTCTCGGCCGCCGGGATGATCTCTGCGCTGGCCCTGGTAGAAGGCCCAGTGTGGTCGTACCGCGGATGCCGGTTCCTAAACAGCGCGCCCGGAAAAGGGTCGCCGACCGTCGTCGGCCGGGCATGCGGGCGGCTGTTTGGGAAGCCGACGTGGAGGTAAGACGATGGGGTGGCCGCCGGACGGCCGCGCAAGCGAGACACCACATCGTCGGAGGAGGAGTTCATGGAATCCCTGGACATCGTCGCTCAGTGGCGTCGGACCATCGCGGCCGCCGATAACGGCGGTGATGGCGCACCGAGGACGCGTGGCGATGTGCCGGCGCCGACGGAAGTCGACCGGCCGCAGACGCCGACCGCCGAACACGACGACAACGCTGGGGACGCCGGAGCCACCGACTGGGATTGACGCCTGGTTCCGGTAGGGGAAATCAGTGGGCCAGCGGTGCGGTCGCCGGACCTTCGAGCACGGTTCCATCCGGTGCGAAGCGGGAACCGTGCAGGGGACAATCCCAGGTCTTCTCGGCATCGTTCCAGTTCACGATCCCCCGTAAGTGAGTGCACACCGCCGACACGGCGTGGGTCCGGCCATCGATCGTGCACTGCGCGGTCGGGTGCAGCCCACGCCGTTCGACCCTGCCTTCTCCCTCGGGCGGGGTCGTCGCGGAATCGGTGTCGACCAAGCTGAGCCAGCCGGTCGAAAGGTGTCGGCCCACTACGGCATTCGCCTGTGCTCCCGCGAACAACGTCTTCACCGCGCCGGTTCGCCAGCCGTCGTATGCGCCCGACCATGTGGACCGGCGGCCGGTCATCCGGTCGGCGAGGGCACGCGCGGCGGCGACCCCGTTGGTCAGGCCCCACTTGGCGAACCCGGTCGCGCACTGCACATCGTCGGCGCCGATCTGCACGGCGCCCACGTAGGGCAGTTCGGAGATCGGGTGGTAGTCCTGCGCCGACCAGCGATCGAGTAGTCGCGCGTCGGGGAACCAACGATTCGTCCAGTCCAGCACGTCGGCGACGTGGTCGGCTTCGGAATCGACCCGGCCGACATCGTGGCCGCTGCCACCGACCAGCAGCACCCGGCCTGCTTCGGTGGGGCACCAGCGCAGGGAGCGAATGGGTTGGCCCGCGCTGATGAACATCTCCTCCGGGATCGGGCCCGGAACCTGGAAGGCCGCCAGGTAGGACCGCTGGGCGGTCAACTGCGCAGCGAGGCCTCGGCGGTCGAAGACCGGCGAGCCGGTCGCCACGATCGCATTCGCCGCCGATACCTCGGCGTGGTCGGTGCCGATGACGACGCCGCCCTGGCGCCGGCGGAGTCGCTGGGCGCGCGTGGCTTCGAAGATCTGACCACCGCGGGCCTCGACTTCGGCCGCGAGCGCGGTGAGAACCGCGACCGGATCGACCTGTGCCTGCTCCCTGAGCCGCACACCGCCGTGGGTGGGAAACGGCTGGTCGAGTTCGTCGACCAACTGGGTGGGCAGACCCACCGCACGGGTGGCCTCGTACTCGGCGCGCACCGCCGCGGCCTCGTCGGCACTCTGCGCGTAGGTGATCGCCGGGACGCGCTGGGTAGCGACGCCGTGGTCGGCACAGAAGTCCAGCAGCCAATCGAAGCCGGCCTGATTGGCGGCCACGTATTTCGACAGAACTCCGAGGCCGTGCCGGTGGGCGATCGTCTGCGCGCGAGTCCCCTGTAGCAGCGAGATCTTCGCGTTGGACGCGCCGGTGGTCACGGCGCCGATCCGGCGGGCCTCGAGTACGGCCACCTCGACGCCGTGCTCGGCAAGAAGCAGCGCGGTGGTCAAGCCCACGAGTCCGGCGCCGATCACCACCGTGTCGACCTCGAGGTCATCGGCGAGCGGTGTGCGGGTGGGCGTCGGGGCGTCGGTGAACCAAAACGATGTCATGGGGGTCGCATACCCCGCGACGCCGAACGAAACTGCCCGACTGCGTCAGCTGCGCAGCTCAGTGCTTGCCCTCGGCGAACTCCTCGACGATTTTCGCGCAGAAAGCGGGCAGGTCGGACGGATTGCGGCTCGACACAAGGCCGTTGTCGGTGACGACCTCCTGATCGAGCACCGTGCCGCCCGCGTTGCGGATATCGGTGCGCACACTGGGGTAGGAGGTGAGGGTGCGCCCGCGGACCACGTCGGCTTCGACCAGGGTCCACGGTCCATGGCAGATCACCCCGATCGGTTTGCCGGTGGTGGCGAACTCCTTGACGAAGCCGACCGCCGCGGGGTCCTGGCGCAGTTTGTCGGGATTGGTGGTGCCGCCGGGGAGCAGCAGCGCGTCGAAATCGTCGGCGCCGACCTCGGCGACGACGTGGTCCACGGTGAAGGTGTCGCCCTTGTCGACGTCGTGGTTCATGGCCTGGATGGTGCCCGATTCCAGCGAGAGCAGTGTCGTGGTGGCGCCCGCGTCCTCGACGGCGGCACGCGGCTGAACCAGTTCGACTTGCTCTACTCCGTCGGTGGCCAGGATGGCGATGCGCTTTCCGGTCAGCGTGTGCTGGGGCATGATTCGCTCCTTGGACGAACGTCGTTCACGGCCGGGCGCTGTCGCCTATCCCGGCCGTCTGGCGTGGGGCGCATGCCCGCTGGGGGACCGGATAAACGGGGCAACGCCAGTGACGGTACGGCCTTGCGCCCGTACCGTCACTGCGCCGTGCTTGTCGATCGCCTGGGTCAGCGACCTCGATGCGGGTCGGCCAGACCCGTGCCGGTGATGAAGGGGAGATCGAGGGTGGTTCGGATGCCGGGTGCGGCGGCGACGACAGCGGGGATGGCATTGACCAGGCGCATCGCGGTACCGACGAGGCTTGCGTGATTGTGGTCGCCATGGTCGCTGAACATGGCGAGGTCGAGGGTGTAGTGCGGTTCGCCGGTGATCTCGACCCGGTAGGACCCGCCCGCGCGCGCGGGCTGCGGCCAGTCGGGGGCGAGATCGGCGCGCAGCCGGGTGACGTGCTCGAGCACGGTCACCGCCCGATCGCCGACCATGCCGCGCACTTCGAATCGCAGGGCGGCCGCGGAGCCCGCGGGAATGGTGCCCGAATCGATATCGAAGGTCTCCGGCGCGGGCAGTCGCTCGTAATCCTGGGT
This sequence comes from Nocardia sp., assembly GCA_014360565.1. Taxonomy (GTDB): domain Bacteria; phylum Actinomycetota; class Actinomycetes; order Mycobacteriales; family Mycobacteriaceae; genus Nocardia. Next base: position 40,200 of record JACIXH010000009.1, on the reverse strand, counting down.
GACGGTGTCGAGTTCGATGCCGAGACCGGCGGCGAGCTGGCGCACCACGCTGCCCCAGGCCAGCGACAGCACGCCCGGCTGCAACAGCATCGGGGTCTGGTCCATGGGGCGACCGAAGCCCATGATGTCGAACATCACCGCGGGGTTGTCATAGGTGGAATAGTCGACGATCTCGAGGCAGCGCACCTGTTCGACGGAGCGACAGGCGCTCAGCAGGGCCAGCGGCAGCAGGTCGTTGGCGAAGCCGGGGTCGATGCCGTTGACGAACAGCGACGCATTGCCCTGCGCCGCAGCCTGTTCCACGGGTTCGAGCAGGTTCGCCGGCAGCACATTCCAGGGGTACTGCAGGAATACCGGCGCACTGGCCACCACGTTGATGCCTGCCGACAGCAGCATCTGCAGATCGGCCAGCGCCTCCATGAGGCGGTTGTCGGTCATGGCCGTATAGACCACACAGTCGGGGCGCAGTGCCAGGATCTGCGCGGTGTCGGTGGTGGCGATGATGCCGCTGGTAGTGGCCGTTCCGGCGAGTTCGGCGGCGTCGCGGCCTGCCTTGTCCGGCCCGGATACGTGCACGCCGACCAGGTCGAGCCGGGGATCGGCGAGCACGCCCGCCAGCGCGTGCCGTCCGACATTGCCTGTGCCCCAGTGCACTACACGATGTGTCATGGTCGCTGTCCTCACAGATCGGGGAGGGGGAGGTCGAGATTCGGGGCGATGAGCCCGCCGTCGATCTCGAGTACTTTTCCGGTGAGGAACGACCCGGCGGGCGAGGCGAGAAACAGTGCGGCCGTGGCGATATCGATCGGCTCGCCCATCCTGCGCAACGGTGTGGCCTGTTCCATCCGGGTCCGCATCTCGTCGTTGCCCGCGACCACGGCGAGGGCCGAGGTCAGGATCGAGCCCGGTGCGATGGCATTCACCCGAATGCGCGGGCTCAGATCCATCGCGGCCGTGCGGGTGTAGTGCGCCAGAGCGGCTTTGGCTGTCGCGTACGCGGCGAACGCACGGCCGGGGAGTCTGCCCATCGTCGAGGTGATGTTGATGATCGATCCCGAACCCGTGGTCGCGAGCATCTTCGGGACCGCTGCCCGCACCAGGGCATGGGCTGTCCCGACATTGAAGCTGAAGGCCTCGGCGAGATCGCCGGGGGAGGTGTCGAGCAACGGTCTGGGCAGCGCCCCACCCACATTGTTCACGACGATATCCAGGCGGCCGAACTGCTCCACCGCGATGTCGGCGAGTCCGGCCACGGCGTCCGGATCGGCGAGATCGGCGACGACCACGTGTGCGCGCCGCCCGGCCGACTCCACTTGTTCGGCGACCTGTCGCAGGTCGGCCTCGGTGCGCGCCGCGATCACCACATCGGCGCCCGCCTGGGCGAAGCCGACGGCGATCGCGGCGCCGAGCCCGCGTCCTGATCCGGTGACGACGGCTACCCGGTCGTCGAGCCGGAAGTGATCGAGAATCATGATCCCACCTCGTGTGTCGAATACTCGACTAATGTTTGGCGAATAGTCGAGGCAGTGTAGGGCGATCCGCGCCCGCGAACAAGAGGTGTCATGCCGGAATCCGCGTCGCCACCGACCCGTCGGGTCATCGAGGTGATGGAGTTGCTCACGCGCGCCGATCGGTCGCTCACCGCGTCCGAAGTCGCCTCGGCCCTCGGCCTGGCGCGCGCCACCGTCACCGCTGTGCTCACCGAACTCACCGATGCCGCCTGGGTGCACCGCGACGGTCAGCGCCGGTTCGGCCCCGGCCCCGCGCTGGCCACGCTGCGTCCGGCCGACGCCGAGATATCGATCGCGGCGGTGAGCGCCGAGCTGAAGGCGCTGGCCGCCGCCGCGCACTGCGGAGTGACGCTGAGCCGGATCGCGGACGGCAAGCTCACCGTGGTGGCCAAGGAGTACGCGCTCGGTGCCCGGATCGTGCCCGGACTCGCTGTGGGGCAATCCATTCCACTCGGGTATCCGGCGGGTGCGGCGGTGATGGCGTGGCGGTCCGAAGCCGAGCGGCGCGCATGGCTGGCGAGCGCCACCGGTCCGGCGCGACGCGACGCGCCTGCCCTGCTGCGCTTCGTCACCACCCACGGGTGCGCGGTGTTTCGGCCCGACTCCGACGATGCCGGTCTGGTCGAAGTGCTCGCGGAGCTGCTCGGAGCTGTCGGTGGCGAGGTGATGCAACCGGAGTTGCGCACCCGGGTACTGCGCCAGCTGGCCCGCCTCACCGCGCGCCCCTATCGCGACGACGACCTCGACAATGCGCAACCACTGCCTGTCAGCTATCTGTCGGCGCCGGTATTCGGCAGCTCCGAGGCCCCGTACGAGGTGCAGATCGGTCCGCTGCGGTCCGCGGTGAGTCGCGGCGACCGCACACAGCTCATCGCCATGATCCGAGACGGTGCGCAGGCGTTGTCAGCAGTACTTTCCGCGCCCGCCACGAAAGCCCCCGACCGAACCTGAGGCGCCGAAGCGATCACGCACACGGCCGCCCTCACCGAGGAGCGGCCGAGCAAGCCCGCGGTGGTCAGCTGATAGCCGCGCTCACCGCACCGCAGACCCTCACGCGGCTGCACACCGCGATCACCCGGTGGCCGTGCGGGATGGTCGGCGGCGCTGTGCAAGGGCTCTCGCGCCTCGGCGATGTGCGCCTCGGCGAGCTCGAACCCTTCCAGCCGTGGCAAGCAGGGTCGCGCCCCGAGCGGGGATGCCGGGGACCTCGAGCTGGAACCGGTGCCTCACTTTCCGTACATTGTGGTACGGAAGACTGTTCTACATAGTATGGTCGGTCGGGTGAACGTCAGTGCCGCGACGATCGGGAGGCCCTCGGTGAAGTGCCCCACCGCCTTTCGCTATTGGGAAGCCCGCAGTACCCCGAGGGTGCGCCGGATCGAACGTCTCTTCACGACGGTGACCAGGCGCCCGCTCTTCCCCACCGACGAGCAGGCGATCGCGCTGTGCGAGGACCTGTTCACCGGTGATCCGGTCGCCGAACGTTTTGTCGCCGAGGTGATGCACGGCGAGATCGGCTCGACGGCGGGGCGCCGGATGCTGCAGACGGCACTGGCCGAGGGCATCGACGCCGTACCCGACGCGCCGGCATCGATGCGCGCGCTGTTCGCCGAGTTCGAGACGGTCCCCGACTGGGTGGTACCGGAGCTGGTGGAACAGGGCGCGGCGATCTGGCGGCGCTGGGGGACGATGCTGTTCAGCTTCGCCGGTGCCGAGACGCTCGAGATGTACACCGAGGCAGCGGTCGCGACGCCGCTGTCGTTGGCCGGTGGCTACGCGGGCGACAGCGCGCTGCGCCGATTCCTGGAGACGACCAGGTTCTGGATGGACGTCTCGGCCGAGGGGGCGTTGCTCACCCCGGGATCGGCGGGCCGGGCCACGGCGCTGAAGGTGCGCGTCATGCACGTCTCGGTGCGGGCCAAGGTGGCCGAGCATCCCGAATGGGATATCGACCGGTGGGGTCTGCCGATCAGCCAGACCTATCAGATGCTGACCCTGCTCGCAGGCAGCGTGACACCCGGACTCGGCCTGTGGGCGCTGGGTTACCAGACCACACCGTCGGAAATCCGTGCGCTGCTGCACTTTCAGAAGTACATGGGCCATCTGCTCGGCGTGCGCCTTCGCTGGTATCCGGAGACCGTTGTCGACGGGCTGCGGGTGCTGGCGATGACCATGGCGTCGCGGTCCTACGATTCCGGGCAGCACGGCGCCGAACTGATCGAGTCCTACCCAGCGGCCTTCGCGCCCCGCGACGGTCACCGCGGGCTCACCCGGATGCGCGAAAAGTACAACCATCGAATCAATTCCGTGTACTCGGCGATGTACATGGCCCCCGGCACCCGTCGCCGGTACACCATGCCGCCTGCCTTCCCGTGGATCCTGCTGCCGATCCTGCGCTTTCCGCTGATCACTGCGATGGAGATCACCCGCCGGATCTGCCCGCCGTTCGCGCGGGCGCACGAGAAAATCATGCTCGCCCACCGCGAGAACTGGTATCGAGCCCAGATGCGAGGTCGCGAGGCGGCCTTCGAGGCCAGCGGCGCGCTGCGCCGATGAAACGACCGAAAGTAGCCATGACCACCGCAGATATCGTCGAAGTGTGGAACGGCCCCGGACGCCGTGACGCAGTTCTCACCTCGGTCGAACCACGCCACAACGGCCTGCATCCCTCGCCGAGCTCACTCGCCTTCGAGCACTGGTATTTCGACGCCCACCTCGACACCGGCCACGTGGTGATCGGCTTCCTGACCAAACGCAGGCCCGAGGATCTGCCGTTGGCCCGGCCCTGGATAGAGATGATCGTCTACGCCCCGGACGGCACCCGCCGCCAAGTGTCGCGGCGCTATCCGCGCTCGGCGACGTCGTTCTCGCCCGACGCCTGCGACGTGCGCGTCGGCGGCAACACCGCGCGCACCGAGCTGCGGGCCGGCGCTCTGCCGATCCACCACCTGCGGATGGAGGAGGGCGGCATCGTCTTCGACCTGCAGTTCCACAACGAGGTTCCCAGCTGGATGCCCGGCAAGGGCGAAACCCGTTTCGGCACAGCGGATTCCTTCGGTTGGATGGTGGGCGCCCCGCGCGCCCGGGTGACCGGGGCGATCGAACTCGACGGCGTGCGGCACGAGGTCACCGGGCGTGGGTATCACGACCACAACTGGGGCGTCGGCGACATGAAGAAGATCATCGAGCGCTGGCATTGGGGCAGGCTCTACGTCGAGGACTACTCGCTGTTGTTCGCCTCGGTGCTGACCCAGCAGCGCAGGGGTGGCCACGAGATCAGCCCACTGATGCTCGCCCACCACACCGACATCGTGTTGTCCACCGGCGAAACCGTCCTCACCGAAGGGCCTGCCCGTTTCGATGCCACCGCGGGCCGCGCCTACCCCGAATGGGTCGAGGTGCGCGTGCCCGGCAAGCTCGACCTGCGGCTGGAGGTGTCGCGGGTGATCCACGCCCACGATCTGCTCGACGATCTTCCGGTGGTGCGTTCGCGTCTGATCAAGCCGCTGGTGCGCCGACTGGTGGGACATCCCGGTTATTTCCGGTTCGAGTCGTCCTTCGAGCTGGCCGTGCACACCGGCACCGGAACCGAGAAGCGCAGTGGTTCGACCCTGCACGAACTGGTCGCGCTGACCTGACCGCACCGACCGGGAGTGCGGGTCAGTGCGGGGCTTCCCGCTCGGTGACGAACTGGAAGAACGCCCGTCGCTGGGCTTCGGTCGGCACGGGCAGGTTCTGATTTCCGTGGACGAAACCGATGCCGGCGAAACACATCAGGCCCGCGCGCATCTGCGCCTGGTCGGCAGAGAACCCCATGTCGACGAGCGTTTCGGACAGGCTGTGGAAGATCCGCTGATCCAGTGCCCGCACTGCCTCGGCCACCTTGGTGTTGGTGCGTGCCCAGTCCCGGACTGCCAGCTCGACCTGCCATACCCGCTCTCCGGTGAGCAGCTCGCCCATCCGGTCCAGACGTTGGCGCGGCGGCAGCTCGTCGAGATCCTGGAATCCACGGGCCGCGTCGTTGTGATCGGCGCACCAGGACTGCGCGGTGGTCTCGAGCAACTGATCGATGCCGTCGAAATGCCAGTAGAAGCTGCCTTTGGTCACCCCGAGCTCATCGCACACCTTGGCGATGGTGATCGCGGCGACGCCCTCGCGCAGCAGGATGCGCAGGGTCGCGGCCGTCCAGTCCTCGACGCTGAGCCTGCGCGCCGAGCCCCGCGCCGCCGCTTTGCGTTTGGACACCGGTGCCGCTGGTCGCGATGTCTCGCTCATGGTCACCTTCCTCTCGCGTCGCGGACGGCCCACCGTACTCGGCCGTACAGTTCAACCTACCAAATGGTATGGGCGGGTGGAGTTGTCGCTGCCGCTGAAGAGTTACGCGCCGAGGTTCGAAGCGGCGGGGGTCACCGCGCCTTCGTCGATCGACGGCTCGTCTTCCTCGGGTTCGGGTTCGGGTTCGGGTCCGCTGGCCGCGTCGATCTGCTCGCCGATATAGCGGATGACCACCGCGACCATCGCGACCACCGGGACCGCGAGGAACGCGCCGGTGATGCCGTAGAGCGAGCCGCCCGCGGTGACCGCGAGCAGCACGATCACGGCGTGCAGTTCCATGCTGCGGCTCTGCAGGACCGGTTGCAGCACATTGCCTTCCAGTTGCTGCACCGCGATGACGATGCCGAGCACGATCAGGGCTGTGGTGAGCCCGTTGCCGACCAGCGCGACGAGCACGGCGAGCGCACCGGCGACGAACGCGCCGACCATCGGGACGAATCCGCCGATGAACGTGATCACCGTCAGCACCATCGCCAGCGGGACATCGAGAATGAACAGGGCCGCGCCGATGCAGATGGCGTCGACCATGCTGACGATCGCCTGGGTGCGGATGAATCCACCCAGGGTCGCCCAGACCCGTTCCAGGACGGCCTCGACGTGGCGGCCGCTGCGGTCGCCGAACACCCCGTGCATCCAGGGCAGGAAGCGCGAACCGTCCTTGAGGAAGAAGAACACCATCACCAGGACCAGGAACACGGTGATCAGAACGGAGGTGGCGGTGGACACGCCGGAGAAGACGCCGTCGGCGATCTGCGCGCCGCTCGATTGCAGTCGCCCGACGATCGCGTCGGCCGCGGAATCGAGTTGCTCGTCGCGGATGTTCAGCGGGGGTCCCTGGACCCAGTCGCGGACCTGGTTCACCCCGTCGGTGGCCTTGTCGGCGAGTTCGGGTGCTTGATCGGCCACCGAGGGCACGATCAGCGCGATGATCCCGGCCAGCACCGCGACGAATCCGAGCAGCGCGACCGAGGCGGCCAGCGCGGGCGGCCACCTGTGCCGGGTCAGCCAGCGGGCCAGCGGCCACAGGATCGTGGTCACCACGATCGCCAGCGCGACGGGCAGGATCACCACCCACAGACGGGCGGCGACCGAACCGAGAACCCACGCACCCGCCGCGATCGCGACGACGCACAGCGACCACTTGGCCAGCCACAGCACCCCGCCGCCGATGACGTCACCGCGCTCACGCCACGGCTTCGGTTTCGGTCGCGTCCCACCCTGTTGTTTCGCTTGCCCGCTCACGCCGTCAGTTTGGCACGATCGCCGGGTGCGTTCTACTCACCGGCCGTGCAGCCAGGTCGGGCGGCGAGGTGCGCGACGAAAACTCGTTCGAGCAGGGTGTACAAGCGGTCCCGGTCCTGAGCGCTGAGTTCGTTCAGGCCGTCTCGGGTGGCGCGCATCTTGGCTCGGATCGCGTCGGTGACGCGCTCGCCCTCGGCGGTGATGACGAGCGTGGTGACGCGCCGGTCGGCCGCGCTGGCCTCGCGGCGCACCAGGCCGCGCTTCTCCAGGCGGTTGATGATCCCGGTCACATTGGAGGCGTCGCAGCCCAGCGTCTCGGCCAGCGCGCGCATCGCGACGGGGCCGCGGCGCAGCGCAGTCAGTGTTTTGCCCTGGCTCGCGGTGAGGTTCTCGCTCGCGGCCGCGGCGGTGAAGTCGCCGTAGTAGGCGCCCAGCGACACCGAGAGCAGCTCCATGAGCTGGGCTGTGTCGATGCGGGACGGTGCTGCCATGAGCGCCAGTTTATGCGCAGAAACTTGACTATCTCAAATATCTGTCTCTAGCGTGGGGGTATTGCTTGAAGTTCTCAACCATCGACGTTGTCAAGTACCACGAGGAGTATTTCAGTGATCGTCACCGAGTCCGACGTCTCCCGCACGGCCGAGATCCTCTCGCGGCCCGTCACGCTGAACGGTCTCACCGTCCCGAACCGCATCGTGATGGCGCCGATGACGCGCATGTTCTCGCCCGACGGCGTTCCCGGCGACGACGTCCGCTCGTACTACGCTCGCCGGGCCGGCGCCGGCGTGGGCCTGATCGTCACCGAGGGGACCTATGTCGGCCACGAGTCGGCCGGGCAGAGTGATCGGGTGCCGCGATTCCACGGCGAGCAGCAGCTGGCCGGGTGGGCGAAGGTCGCCGAGGACGTGCACGCGGCGGGCGGCAAGATCGTGCCGCAGCTGTGGCACATCGGCATGGTCCGCAGTCAGGGCGAGGCGCCCTACCCCGATGCCCCGGCAGTCGGTCCGTCCGGCATCCGCGTCGACGGGACCGAGGGCACCGGCAAGGCCATGACCCAGCGTGACCTCGACGATGTCATCGGCGCCTTCGCCGACGCCGCCGCGGCCGCGGAGCGGATCGGGTTCGACGGCGTGGAACTGCACGGCGCCCACGGCTATCTCCTCGACCAGTTCCTGTGGGCGCGGACCAACCGCCGCGACGACGGCTACGGCGGCGACGCGGTGGAGCGCACGAGGTTCGCGGCCGAGATCGTCTCCGCGGTTCGGGCCGTCGTCTCGCCGCAGTTCCCGGTGATCTTTCGCTACTCGCAGTGGAAGCAGGAGGCCTACGACGGCCGCCTCGCCGAGACCCCGCAGGAGCTGGAGTCGATTCTGGCTCCGCTCGCCGCGGCCGGTGTCGATGCCTTCCACGCGTCCACCCGCCGCTACTGGCTCCCGGAATTCGACGGCTCGGATCTGAACCTGGCCGGTTGGACCAAAAAGCTCACCGGCAGGCCGACCATCACTGTCGGCTCGGTCGGCCTGGACGGGGATTTCCTGCGCGCCTTCACCGGCGAAGGCGCCGCGCTGGGAAATCTCGACAACCTCCTCGATCGCATGGAACGCGACGAATTCGACCTGGTCGCCGTGGGCCGAGCCCTCCTGCAAGATCCGGAGTGGGCGGCCAAGGTCCTGGCCGGCCGCACCGACGAGCTGGCGCCCTACGACGCCGAGGCGCTGAAGACGCTGAGCTGAGCAGGTACGGGCATCCGGTCGCTGGTCACCCTTTGAGCCGCAGGACCGCCAGCACCCTGCGGTGGCGGGTATCGGAGGGTGGCAGATCGAGTTTGGTGAAGATGTTGCCGATGTGCTTCTCGACGGCCCGCTCGCTGACGGTGAGCGAGGCGGCGATGGCATTGTTGGTGAGTCCCTGGGCCATCAGCTCGAGCACCTGGCGTTCGCGCGGGGTGAGGCGGGCCAGCGAATCCTGTTGCCGGGACGCGCCCATCAGCTGACTCACCACCTCGGGGTCGAGTGCGGTGCCGCCGGTGGCGACCCGGTGCAGCGCGTCGACGAAATCGCCGACGTCGGCGACGCGGTCCTTGAGCAGATAGCCGACGCCGCTCGCCCCCGATGCGAGAAGTTCTGTCGCATAACGGGTTTCGATCCACTGGGAGAAGACGAGCACGCCGGTGCCTGGATACTTCCTGCGCAACTCGATCGCGGCCAGCAGGCCCTCGTCGGTGAAAGTGGGCGGCATCCGCACATCCACCACCGCGACATCGGGCCGGTGGGTGCCGACCACCTCGCTCAGGGTCGTCGCGTCGCCGACCATCGCCACCACCTCGTGTCCGCGTTCGGTGAGCAGCCCGGCCAGCCCGTCGCGCAGGATGGCGCTGTCCTCGGCGATCACCACCCGCAGGGGTCGGTGCGCCGCACCGTCCGCGGTCACTGCGGGCCCTGGTTCGGAAGAATCATGGTCACCACGGTAGGTCCGCCCGCGGGACTGTCGACGGTGAGCGTGCCGTCGACAGCGAGCGCACGGGCGGCCAGCCCGGCCAACCCGCTGCCGGTCACGGTCTGTGTGCCGGGGCGGGGCGCACCACCGATTCCGTTGTCCCGCACGGTGACCGCGATGGAGCGAAGGCTGTCGGGCAGCACCGACACCGTGGCCTGGCTCGCGTGGGCGTGTTTGACCACATTGGTGAGCAGTTCGGCGACGGAGAAGTAGGCGATCGCCTCGATGGCCGGGCTCGGCCGCCGCGGGATCTGCACCCGCAACTCGACCGGCACCGCGCACCGGGCGGTGAGCGTCTCCAGCGCCGGGCCGAGGCCGAGCTCGAGCGCGGGTGGATGGATACCGCGTACCAGTTCGCGCAGTTCGGTCAGCGCCTCCTTGGCGTTGGCGCGCGCATCGGCGATGAGGTCGCGGGCGTCGCCGCCCGCGCTCAGTCGTTCTTCGGCCCTGCCCAGCGCCATGGCGATGGTGACCAATCGTGCCTGCGTGCCGTCGTGCAGGTCGCGTTCGACCCGGCGCAGGGTGGCCGTCGCATCGTCGACCGCGGCCCGTCTGCTCGCCCGCAGTTGTGCCAATTGCCGATCGCGCGGTGTGGCCGCCAACAGGTGAACGATCAGCAACCGGTGCAACCAGCAGACGCCACGCACCAGCCATGGCAGTGCGAAGCACAGCACGATGCCGATACCGGACATGGCCAGCGCACGCGGCCAGGTGTCGATGTAGAGCGAACCGAACTGGACGAGACTGTGGTGCTCGACGCCGTTGTCGTCGACCTGCACCGGATCGAACAGGGCCCACGGGATGGGCGAGATCGCCGTGAACGCGACCATCGCGACCACCATGAGGACGAGGTAGCCGACTGCTACGCCCAGCACCGACTGCACGAGCAGAAACAGCCCGGCTCGCCAACTGGGCCGATCGGTGAACGCGCTCTTCAGGAAGCCGAACAAGCCGTTGCCCCGGGTGAAATTCGGAGGCGGCTCGACGTGAGTGTCGAGCAGTGTGCGGCCGAAGAACCGATAGATCCGCCCCCACACCCGCCCGCCGAGCAGTACTACCGCCAGCAGTGGGATGCCGATGAGAAAGATCGACGCGTACAGCCCGCCGCCGACCCCGAAGAACAGGTAGCACACGGCCAGGCAGCCCAGGACGAAGGACAGGATCAGGTAGGCGAGCTCCTTCCAGGTCCTTGCTTCGATCGGTGCGCGCAGTACCGCTGCCAGCGCGCCGGTCCGCCGCGGTTCGTCCCGCGTGGCGTCGAGCACGACGGTCGGTTCGGCGGCGAGCTCGGCCACGAGTGTCGGCTCGCCTGATGTCTCGGTCATGACTCCATGGTTGTCGTCGCGGCGCGGAAACTCGATCGAGCTGTCCACCGAGTCGACGGTGTGGCCAGCTACACCTTTCACCGGCCGATCGCGCGCGCGGGTGCGGTGATTCACGGAGCGTGCGTAGGTGGTGCGGGCTTGGGTAAACGCTACGTACTTCTGTTCCCGATGCTGGGAGGCGTCATGATGGATGTCGACGAGAAAGTCTCGACCGAGCACGGCGGACGGTTGCGTATTCCGCGCAGCCGCGGCGCGCTGGGTGGTCTGGCGGTGCTGCTCCTCGGGATCTGGGGCGCACTCATCCCGTTCATCGGCCCGTATTTCGACTTCGCCTACAGCCCCGACGAGGCGTGGGTCTGGACGTCGGCGCGCGGCTGGCTACAGGTCCTGCCCGGCGTCGTCGCGATTGTCGGCGGGCTGCTCATGCTGCTCAGCCGCAACCGGCTGGTCGCGAGTTTCGGAGGCTGGCTGTCGGTGGCGGCAGGCGTGTGGTTCGTGATCGGGCCGTTCTTGGCCGCGCTGCTGCGGCTGGGCGACATCGGTGAACCGGTCGCCGCCTCGGATCTCAAGCGCGCGCTGCTGCAGCTGACGTTCTTCTACGGACTGGGCGCGCTGATCCTGTTCTTCGCCGCGAGCTCGCTGGGACGACTGTCGGTGCGCAGTACCAGAGACATCGCCTTCGCCGAACGCACGCGTGGCGTCGGTACCGATCAGCGCCGCCTGATCGACGAGCAGGCCGTTCCGCCGGAGGGCGCGCATTCAACGACCGGCCGCCTTCGCCCCTCGAACTTCGGGCGCCGACCGGTCTGACTACGCTGTTTCGACGGTGACCATCGTGTCGGCGCTGGGGAAATCGAGCACGCGCAGCCGGCCTGTGACCAGGTCGACGGTGTCAGCGACCACCCGGCCGGCGCGGCGGGCGTCGTCGGCGAAGCTCGTGCTGACCACCCGGTAGCTGCGCTTGGCGGTGAGCACGACGTCTCCGGCCCGCAGCGAGCCTGCTGCGGTCGGGGGCGCGGACGGGGTGGGCACCTGCGCCGGTTTCCGTATCAGCTCGATCAGTTTCAGCAACCTGTTCTCCACACTGTGAGACGCCCGCCAGGACGTCGGCGTTCGCCGGATTCGCGAACGCGGTCGAGCTCTTATTACCCCGGCGCGATGCGTTTGAACCCTCGGCTTTCGGGCATCCCTGCTCGCTTGCCCGTAGCGCCGCGTTCTGGTCAGGTGCGCGGATATCACTCCACAGTCCGATTCGATCTCATACCAAGGGATTACGGCGGACGAGAAATAGGTCGATAGCGTCGCAGGCATCGACATCGGCGCCAGCTCCGAGATTCACCGGTCGGCATCTCGACGGGGGAGCAAGCGTCGCCGCCTCAGCTCTCAGGAAGATCTATGACGACGACACCCGCACTGGTCCCCGAGTCCTCTCCACGGTCACCCCGGCGCGGCGCGGACGGTGATTACGCCCGCTTGTTGCGCCGGATCTCCGAAGCCGGGCTGATGAACAGGCGTCCCGGCTACTACGCCGTCCGGCTCGGTCTGGTCGGCACCGCGTTCGTGGGCGGGTGGGCGGCCTTCGTCCTCATCGGCGACTCGTGGTGGACGCTGCTGGTCGCGGCGTTCATGGCCGTGATGTTCGCCCAGGTCGCGCTCGTGATGCACGACGTCGCGCACCGGCAGGTCCTGCGGCTGCGGCAGCCGACCGAGCTCGTGGGGCGAATCGTCGGCAATGCGGGCATCGGTTTGGGCTATGGGTGGTGGCAGGACAAGCACACCCGCCATCACGCCAACCCGAACCACGAGGAGCTCGACCCCGACGTCGCGCCCGACATTCTGGTCTGGTCGCAACAGCAGGCCAGGTCCAGCCGTGGCCTACCTCGTCTCATCGGCCGGGCGCAGGCGTTCCTGTTCTTCCCCCTGCTGTTGCTGGAGGGCCTGAACCTGCACGTGGCAGGCGTGCGCGCACTGCGCAACCGCTCGATCAAGCACCGCGGCTGGGAGGGTGCGCTGCTGTTCGGTCACTTCGCCGTCTACCTGGCCGCGTTGTTCGCAGTGCTGCCGGTCGACAAAGCGCTGGTGTTCCTCGCCGTCCACCAGGGCCTGTTCGGGCTGTACATGGGCTGCATCTTCGCGCCCAATCACAAGGGCATGCCGACCTTGACCGGTGACGACCGCCCCGACTACCTCCGCCGCCAGGTCCTGACCTCCCGCAACGTGCGGGGCGGCACCGTCACCGACCTGGCCCTCGGCGGACTCAACTACCAGATCGAGCACCATCTGTTCCCGAGCATGTCGACCCCGAACCTGCGTCACGCCCGGGTGATCGTGCGCGACTACTGCGCCGAGATCGGTGTGCCCTACCACGAGACCGGACTGATCTCCTCCTACCGCGAAGCGCTGACACACCTGCACCACGTCGGCGCCCCGCTACGCAACCCCGAGCCGAGATAGCGGTCCTCTCACGGCAGATCGTCGAAGCGCACATCGTGGGCGACGGCGGTGGCATGGAGACCGTCGTCGCCCGGCTGGATCTCGGTCACGCGCGCCCCGAGCGGCAGTTGCTGCAGCGGCACCACGAAGGTCAGGGATTGGCGCAGCAGGGTCAGTGAGAGCGTCGGTCCGCCGGCCGGGGCCCGGACCGAGACCGGCGTGACCTCGATGCCTGCCTCGGTCGGCGCCACGGTGACGAAGACCGTCGCGGGGACCGTCAGACCCGCCACCGAGAACGTCCCGGTGGCCTGCAGCCCTTCCGGACCGTGGGAGATCGACTCCACTCCCGCCGGTGCGTAGCCCTGTACGACGTCGTAGGGAACCACGGCGGTCGCGGTCGCCGTGGCCGCGACGAGGTTCGAGGTGCGGTTGTCGATCACGTCGCTCAGCGGTGCGGAGACATCCGAGAGCGCGACATCGAGGTCGTGCACCGAGATGTCGTGTCCACTCCAGTCGCCGATCCGGATGTCGATGTCGCGATAGGTGCCCGCGACGGCCTGCGTCAGAAACGGAAACCCACCGATCGCCACGCTCGGTCGATGCGGCAGTTCGTACTCGGCGGCGATCTTGCGACCGATCTCGTTCTGTGCCGCCGCCACGGCTACCCGGTCGCCGACGACCAGCGCGATCGCCAGCACCACGATCAGTATCAGCAGGGCACGCATACATCCACCATCTCAGCCATCCCACCATCATCCTGCGAACCGAGGCAGATCGGCGCCCGCGACCCGCGAGCCGCTCGCCGATGTGTCGGTCGACGCCGACATCATCGTGGTCGGAGCGGCCTGAAATGATCGGAGGCGACGCGCCGCCCGAACCCCGGGCGGGCCTTGTCCGGAACGGGACCCTGTGAGCTCCGCTGTACTCCTGATAGTGATCGTGTTGGTGGCAGCGGTGATGGTCGCGGTGCCGTGGTGGGTTCTGGTCGCCGCGCCGACCGGGCGAAGCGGGTCGCGGTATCGGGTCGGTACCGGGGTGTGCGTCGCCGGTCTGCTGTGTCTGCCCGTGGCCATGTTCTTCGGGCACGGGCCGCCGCAGTTCGACGCGGCGGCGATTGTCGGCGACACCCTGCTCGGGGTGTTGTGGGTGGTGTTCGTCTGGTCCGTGATCGGTTCGGCGGTCCGCGCGGTGCTCAACGTCGCCGGGGTCAAGAGCATGCGCGTTACCCAGGGGGTGGCGCTGGCGGTCGTGGTGATCTCGGTGGTACTCACCGGGTACGGGGTGTACGAGGCGCGACGAGTGCCGCAGGTCCGCACCGTCGATGTCGCGATTCCCGGTCTGGCCGAAGGGCTCGACGGGCTGCGCGTGGTGGTGCTCACCGATACCCACTTCGCCGCGATCGATCGGGAGGATTGGTCGCGACGAGTCGTCGAGCTGGTCAACGCGCAGCGGCCCGATGTGGTGGGTCTGGCCGGGGATCTCGTCGACGGCCCGGTGGCGAAGCGAAGTGCGCAGGTAGCCCCGCTCGCTGGTGTCCAAGCGCCGCTCGGCCGGTTCTACATCACGGGCAATCACGAGTATCTCGACGATGCGCAGAGCTGGATCGACTACATGGCTTCGATCGGCTGGCAGCCGCTGCACAACGCGCATCGAACCGTTGAGCGTGACGGTGACCGGCTGGTCGTCGCCGGTATCGACGACCCCACCGCCGACGTGCCGGGCCACGGTCCCGACCTGCCCGCCGCACTCGCCGGGGCCGACCCCGCCCTGCCGGTCGTCCTGCTGGCCCATCAGCCGAAACAGGTCGCCGACAGCTCGGCGGCCGGCGTCGAACTGCAGATCTCCGGGCACACGCACGGTGGTCAGATCTGGCCGTTCAACTATCTCGTCCGGCTGGATCAGCCGGTCGTGTCCGGCCTGAGCAACCACGCGAACAACACCCAGCTCTACACCAGCCGCGGCACCGGCTTCTGGGGCCCGCCGATGCGGGTGTTCGCGCCGAGCGAGATCACCGTGCTGGTGCTGCGCCCGCAGCGGTGAACGCCTCAGTCGCCGAGTTCGAGGCGGACGATGCGGTCGTCGCCGGGCGCGGGTTCGCCACGCCCGTCGGTGTTGTTGGTCAACAGCCACAGTGAACCGTCCGGCGCCACCGCCACGTCGCGAAGGCGCCCGAACTCGCCGACGTGGAGGTCGGTCGAGTGGTTCAGCGCGTCGAGCGGGATGCGAAGCAGGCGCTCGCCGCGCAGATTCGCGATGTAGACGAACCCGTCGACGTTGGTCATGCCGCTGGGGCTGGCTGCTGCCGGTTTCCATTGCTGAACGGGATCGATGAAACCCGCCCGGCCTGCGATGCCCTCGACCTCGGGCCAGCCGTAATTGCCACCGGGCTCGATCCGATTGAGTTCATCCCAGGTGTTCTGACCGAATTCGCTGGCCAACATCGCGCCGTCCGGCGTCCACGTGAGGCCCTGCGGATTCCGGTGACCGTAGCTGTACACGAGCGAGCCGGGGATGGGATTGTCGGCAGGCGCTCGCCCGTCCGGCGTCATGCGCAGGATCTTGCCGCCGAGGTCGGCCCGATCCTGGGCGATGCGGCGGTTGCCCGCATCGCCCACGGTGGCGTACAGCATCCCGTCGGGCCCGAAGGCGATCCGCCCACCGTTGTGGTTGGCGGCGGCAGGCAGCCCGGCGAGGATCGTTGTGCCGCCACCGAGCGAGAGGTCGCCCGGCTGTCCGCTGATATCGAATCGTTCGATGCGGTTGTCGTCTGCGGCGGTGTAGTAGACGAACAGCTGTGCCCCGCGCACAGCGATGCCGAGCAGGCCACCTTCGCCGGAAGGCGCGACACCGTCGATGACCGCCACCTCGAATTGTGTTCCGTCGGGCCCGATTTCGAGAATGCGGCCGCTGTCTCGTTCGCTCACCAACGCGGTGGCGCCGTGGAAGGCGATCGACCACGGTGCGTCGAGTCCGTCGGTGACAGTGGCGTCGGGCTCGGTCGAGGGGGCGCTCGATTGCTCGGTGTCCTCGCTCGGGGCGCACGCGCACAGCAGGCCGAGAGCGACGAGGAACGCTGTCTTGCGGAACTCCATGGCGTCGAGGTTAGGCCGATTCTCCTGCTGCGGCGCACTCCTCGACTACTCGATCCCGCCAGGCTGTTCATCCCACTTTGTAGGTGCCCGCGCCCGCAGCGATGAGGCGCCCGTCGTCGGTGGCGACGATGTCGACCCGGCACGTGCTCAGCTGGCGGCCTGCGCGCAGGCGCGTGCCGATGATATCGATGCTTTCGGCGCGGGCGGGCTGGAGGAAATCGATCGACATCGAGATCGTCACGCCACGCAGCTGTTCGGGGAGCCGGGCTCCGGCCCAGGACGCGGCCATGATCCCGATGTCGATGCAGCCGGCGAGGGCGCCGCCGTGGACCATATCGCCGACCGTCACGAGTTCTTCGCGGAAGGGCATGCGCAGGCGAGCCAGACCTTCTTCGATATCGATGAGTTCGATGCCCATGTGCCGGACGAAGGGCGATCGAGGAAGGAACAGGGCCATGGCTTCGCTGCCGGTGCGGGGCAGTGGCGGGGAGGCGGTCATCGGGACTCCTATCGGAAATTGACTACGATATCGGAACAAGACTACGGTAATTGGTATGACGTTGGAACCCCCCACCGACCGACGCAAACGTCGGACCCACACCGCGGTACTCGACGCCGCGCAGGTCTTGTTCCTTCGAGACGGCTACCGCGGCACGACGATCGACGTCCTCGCCGCCGAGGCCGACGTGGCGGTCAGCTCGATCTACGCCAACTTTCGCGAGGGCAAAGCCGACGTGTACGCCGCGCTGGCCTGGCGCACCGCGACTGTGCACGCGGAAGCGATGTCCGCGCCGTTCGGCAGCGGAGCCACCCCCCGCGGCGAGATAGCCGCCGTCTACGACCGCTACGTCGCCTTTCATCGCGAGAATCCGCTCGCGCTGCGGATTCTCGCGCTCACCGACGTCGACATCAGCGAATCCGAACTGGCGAAACAAGCGAAAGCGCGCATCGACGATGTGCTCGCCGGCTTGATCGAATCCTTCGCCGCCACTGTGCGGCGGGTGGGCTGCGATGTGGAACCCCGTGCGCTGGTGACGGTTTCGTGGGCGACGGTGAACGGGGCCTATTCGCTGTTCCAGCGCCGGATGGTCGACGAAGCGACCCTCGATGTAGTGCTCGGCATCGCCCGGGCCGATCTGCTCAGCCATGTAGGTGGTCACGATGAGGCGTGAGGGCGAACTCGGTCGGTTACAGCAGATCCGGACGGTGAGTGCGGCATCGGCCGTACAAACACTGGCCTTGCCCCAGCTCCTGCGAAGGCCGCGCCGCACCGGCAGGGGTGCGAGCCGGGCGGCCCCGGTGCCACCGGATTCTCGACTGTGCCGGTCCGCGCTCGAAGAAGCCACCGAGGTCCTCACACCGGCGCTGCTCGCACACAGCCTGCGCTGCTGGGAATTCGGGACGGCACTGGCCGTATCGGACGGGCTCGCGCCCGATCCCGAGGCGCTCTATCTTGCGTGCGTGCTCCACGATGTCGGCCTCGGTGCATCCGACGATTCGTCGACGGGGTGTTTCGCACTGCTCGGTGCGCACCGAGCCCGTGCGTTCGTCATCGGCCGAGGCGCCACCGCCGAACTGGGGGAGTGCGTTCATACCGCGATCGCTCGGCACATGGATCCGCGCACCCCGCGCGAGTGCGGCCCCGAAGCGGCGTTGCTGCACGACGCCGCACACCTCGACGTCGTCGGGATGCGCGCCCACCACCTCGACCCCGGCCATATCGCCGACATCCACGCCCGTCACGGCCGGGACGGATTCGGCAGCGAGTTCGCCGCCGCGATGCGTCATGAAGCGCGAGTCCGGCCGCGCTCCACTGCGGCGACACTGTGGCGCGCGGGAATGCCGATCGCCATCGCGCTGAATCCGCTCGATCGCTGACAACGATCAGCCGCTGACACCCGCCTGCGCGTCGAGTCGGTGCGCGGCGGCGACCGGGGCGTTGGTGATCCTGCCCGCGTGGGTGTTCAAGCCGCCCGCGAGGCTGGGGTCTTCGGCGCAGGCACGTTCCCAGCCCTTGTCGGCCAAGGCGGCGATGTAGGGCAGGGTGGCGTTGGTCAGCGCGTAGGTGGAGGTGTGGGGCACCGATCCCGGCATGTTCGCCACGCAATAGAACGTCGAATCGTGGACCCGGTAGGTCGGATCGGCGTGGGTGGTCGGGTGGGTGTCGTCGAAGCAGCCGCCCTGGTCGACCGCGACATCGACGAGCACCGATCCCGGCTTCATCTGCGCGACGAGCTCGTTGCTCACCAGCTTCGGGGCGGCGGCTCCGGGTATCAGGACCGCGCCGATCACCATGTCCGCAGCCCGGACCTGCTCGGCGATCGCCAGCTTCGACGACGCCAGCCCGCGCACGCGATTGTTGTAGCGCCAGAAGGACATGCGCAATTTGTCGAGGTCGGTGTCGAGCAGCGTCACCTGCGCGCCCATTCCCAACGCGATGTTGGCCGCGTTCTGGCCCGCGACGCCTGCCCCGATGATCACCACCTTGGCCTGGTCGACACCGCCGACGCCCCCGAAGAGCACCCCGCGACCCCCGTAGGGCTTCATCAATGCGTGCGCGCCCACTTGCGGCGCCAGACAGCCCGCCACCTCCGACATCGGGTACAGCAGCGGCAGTGCGCCCGACGGCAGCTGCACGGTTTCGTAGGCGATGGCGGTAACCCGCTGTGCCAGGAGCTGTTCGGTCAACGGCCGGTCGGCCGCCAAATGCAGATAGGTGAACAGGATCAGCCCGTCGCGCAAGCGGTGGTACTCCTGCTCGACCGGTTCCTTGACCTTGAGCACCACGTCCGCGCCTGCCCAGACGTCGTCGGCGTCGGCGAGGATCCGCGCGCCCGCGGCGAGGTACTCGGCGTCGGGAATCGACGATCCCGCCCCGGCCCCGGCTTCGATGATCACCTGATGGCCGTTCGACACCAGTTCGTGCACGCCGATCGGTGTGATCGCGACGCGGAATTCGTTGTTCTTGACTTCCTTCGGGACACCGATACGCATGGCTGCTGCTCCTCGAGGATGATCGGGTTCTGACACGAGAATCAGCCAGGTGCACAGCTTTGCGCGATAAGTCCTGCACAATCGACGAAATTCGGCAGCAGCACTGAGTATCCTGCGGTGATGTCGTCGCGACAGCAACCCCACTCGCACCCCGTGCAGCCGTTCCGTGGGTCGCCGTCGAATCTCGACGATATCGACCGCCGGCTACTCGCCGAACTCGCCGAGGACGCGCGCGTTCCCAACAATGTTCTGGCGGCGCGGGTGGGCATCGCCGCATCGACCTGTTCGCTGCGGCTACGCAGGCTCCGCGAACTCGGCGCGATCCGGGGCTTCTACACCGACATCGCGCCGGAGGCGCTGGGGTTGCCGCTACAGGCGATGATCTCGGTCCAGGTGCAACCGGCGGCGCGGGCGCGAATCGGCGAGCTGAGCGCCAAGCTCGCCGCGCTACCCGGCGTGGTGAACGTCTACTTCCTCGCGGGCACCGTCGACTTCTTGATCCAGGTATCGGCAGCCTCGCCCGACGCGCTGCGCGAATTCGTGACCAAGCAACTCAGCGCGACCCGCGAGTTCGCCTCGACCGAGACCAGTTTGGTCTTCGAGCACATTCGCAGCGCGCACCCCGCCCGCTGACGGGCGACACCATCGGTTCGCGGCCTCGATCAGGCGTGGGCCGGGGCCGGCTCGGCTATCTTGAGTTCGATGTGCTCGCCCGAGATCGTTCGTCTCGCCCATGAGGGTGCGCCGCGACCGAGCCGGCGCGCTGTTCTCGGCCTGGCCGGCCTCGCCGCGCTGGCCACGGTGGCGCCCGCCCCCGCTGTCGCCGCGCCTCGTTCGGGCGTCGTCGACCTCACCCACACCCTCACCCCGCGATTACCGGTGTGGCCGGGCAATCCGCCGATGGCCATGGTTCCGGTGTCCTGGCACGCGTCGGGCGGATTCGGGCAGTTCGCGCTCGGCTACTGGGAGCACACGGGAACTCATCTCGATGCACCCGCCCATCGGATTCCCGGCGCCGCCACCACCGACGCGCTCGCCGTCGGCGACCTCGTCGCGCCGCTGGTCGTCATCGACATCAGTGCCGAAGCGGCCGTCGACGCCGACGCCGTGGTCACCGTCGCCCATATCGACGACTGGCGGTCGCGACACGGCGAGATCCCGCAGCGGGCTTTCGTCGCGATGTACTCCGGGTGGGAACGTCACCTCGCCGACCCGTCGGCCTTCCTCAACCTCGACGAGCGCGCGACACCGCACGCACCGGGATTCTCGGCCGAAGCCGCGCACTACCTCGTCGAGCAGTGCGCAATAGTCGGTGCCGGTGTCGACACGCTCAGCCTCGATTGCGGCGCCGATCCCGACTACGGCGCGCACACCGCCCTTCTCGGTGCGGGCTGCTACGGGGTGGAGATGCTCGCCAACCTCGCCGCGGTCCCGCCGACGGGCGCGACGGTCGTCGTCGGCGCGCCGAAGCACGCGGGCGGCACGGGCGGACCGTGCCGGGTGCTCGCACTCACCTGAGCGGCCTCACCAGTCCGGTCGGCCGACCGAGAGCCGGTGCTGGAAAACATTTCTCGGATCGACGGCCGCCTTGACCCGGAGCAGCCGCTCGTAATTGTCTCCGTAGTAGAAGGCGTGCCATGGCAGGCCCGAGGTGTTCCACGCGGCATCGGCCAGATCGGGATCCGGATAGTTGATATAGCTGCCGCCATAGGCCTCGTTCGGCGTCGGAACGCCCCCGGTATCGGCATGGACATCGCGATACATCTCGCGGGCCCAGCGCACATACCGGTCGTCGTCGAAGGGCAGTCGCCACGATGCGTGGATCAGCATCTTCATGAACGAATCCCGCGCGGGCATCGCCGTCGCGTCGGCGGTGACAGCGTTGATCGCGCCGCCGAACGGCAGCAACTCGAGCTGGGATTCGCCGAGGAAGGCGAGGTCGGTGAGGTAGCGGTAGAAGATGCGCAGTTGGTCGGCGGAGTAGGCCTTGCGCAGATAGGCGGCTTTCACCTTGACGCGGGTGGTGTTCACGCCCTTCGCGTAATACACCTGGTTCACGGTGTCGGGGTAGGACAGCTGGGCGACCGGCGTGAGAATGGGCGGCGGGAACACGCCCTCGCTCACCGCGGCGACGAATTCGTCGAACCGGGTTCGCGCGCCGGGTGAGTCGGCATCGGACAGGATCAGGATCTCGGCCGCGCCGGTGCCGGTCGTCCTGATCATCAGCGGCGCGTAGAGTCCGGCGAATTCGTTGCCGGGGGCGCGGTGGAGTTCGAAGAACCGCAGGTAGTTGCCGAGCAACCGGACGAAGGAGTCCTCGGTCGTGACGGGCAGGATCAGCCGGGCGTTGAGCATGGCGGCGGGCGGTCTCGGCAGCGCGCGTGCCGGGTCCGCGCCGTCGGCGTCGCGGGATCGGAGCAGGAACCGGGTCACCACACCGAAATTGCCGCCGCCGCCACCGGTATGGGCCCACCACAGATCGTGGTCGGGACCGCCTTCGGTCGCGACCACGACTCTCGCGGCGCCATCGGCATCGACGGTGACCACTTCCACTGCGGCCAGATGGTCGCCCACCAGCCCGAATCGCCGCGACAGCGGGCCGTAACCCCCGCCGCAGACATGACCACCCATCCCGACGCCGAGACAGATCCCACCCGGTACCGTGACGCCCCAGCGATGCAGGGCGTGGTAGACGGTGCCGAGGTCGGCGCCGGCGCCGATCGAGAACGCGCGGTGGTGTTCGTCCCAGAACACCGCGTCGAGGCGGCCGAGGTCGATGATCGACCGGGTCTGCGCGTTGTCGACGAAATCGTCGAAGCAATGCCCGCCCGAGCGTGCTGCGATTCGTGCGTCGGCCCCCACCGCCTCGGCGACCGCGCGGCGAACGTCCTCGGTGCTGGTCGGTGTGTAGATCGTCGCCGGTCGAGCCTGGAATCGGCGGTTGTAGCCGCGGGCCGCCAGCGAGTCGAACTCGTTCGGGTCGAGCGCACGTTCCCCGGCGCGGCCCAGCGGCATCCCGACCGCGGCCACGGTGCCGCCGACCGCGACCGCGGTGATCAACTGTCTCCGTGAGAGCGACACCGGGTTCCTTTCGCGCCACGCTGTGCGAGATGAATCTGCTCGGACAGTATCGGAATCGTGGAGGGCGCGGACGGCACTGATACGGGCGGGTCGCGGCTTGCGGGTATCAGGTCGGCGGATCGGTGGGGCGCAGGTAGACGGGGTGGCCGCCGGTGAGGCTGTTGTACAGAATGCTGAGGTCGAGTGCGTCGGTGGCCGGTTTCGGCTTCGGCTGCGCGTTGCGGTCCACCTGGCGATGGAGGGCTTCCATCTTCTCGTCGAGCTGGGTGGCGACCTCGGCCGCCTGGGCCAGGTCGGCACGCAGGTTCGGCGGGACCTCGCCGCGGTACTTGTAGTAGATCTTGTGTTCGAGGCTGGCCCAGAAATCCATCGCGATCGTGCGGATCTGGATCTCGACCGGAATCCGCTCGGTGCGGTCGGAGCGGAACACCGGGATCGACACGATCAGGTGCATGCTCTGGTAGCCGTTCGGCTTACGGTGCGTGATGTAATCGCGCTCCTCGAGGACCGTGATGTCTTCCTGACCGGCCAGCATGTCCCTGATCGTGCCGATATCGGAGATGAAGCTGCACACCACCCTGACCCCGGCGATGTCGAGCACGTTCTCGCGGATGGCCGGCAGATTCATCGCGTAATTCTTGCGACGAACCTTCTCCAGGACACTCTCGGGCGACTTGAGCCGCGACCCCACGTGCTCGATGGGGTTGTACTCGTGGGTGTTGTTGAAGTCCTCGCGCAAGATGTTGATCTTGGTCGTCACCTCGTCGATCGCGAACTTGTAGCCGAGCATGAAGTCGACGAACTGCTCGCGCAGCACCCGCAGGTCGTCGATGCCGACGCCGTCCCCGTTGCCGAGCGGGCCGTCATCCGGGCTGGGGTCGCGCTGCCACTGTTTCATCGATTCCATTGTGCCGTTCTTCCCGTGAACGGCTCGTCGAGTGCGTGCGGCGTCACGTTCGGCACCGCTGTCGCGGCCTCGGCGGCCGCGACAGCTGGGCGGGGCGCCTACGGTCGCGGGTTGGCCTGGAACAACTGCCACATCCGGTTCAGCATCTCGGTTCGCCGCGTTCCCGTCGGCCACTGGTGGCTGCCGCCGTTGTAGACCCGCCACAGCACCTCGGTGCCCGAGGCGCAGTCCCAGTGCCTGGAGTCCTTGACGTCGGTACCGCCGTCCGGCGTCTGGTTCTGGCACGGCCGGTTCTCCCAGCTCCAGTACATGACGTGGCTGTAGGCGACGGGCTCGATGACGACGGCGTCGTTCGCCGAGGCGAACACGCCCCACGAGATCGCGCGAGCGGGATCGCACCCCGTCGGCGGGGGCGCGGGTGCGTAGACAGCGCCGGACGCGAACAGCTGCGCGCTGGTGCAGGCGGCGCGTGAGGCCATCTGGCCGCCGTTGGAGTGCCCGGTGAGATGGATGCGCCGCGCTGCCACGCAGAACTTCGCGCTGACGTCGGCCACGACGGCCTCGAGGTGATCGACGTCGGCTCCGTCGGCCTTCCAGCCCCACCCCGGGGTCCCGTCCGGCTTGTTCTCGACTTTGCTGCCACGCGGATAGACCACGATGAACTTGTGCTGGTCAGCGAGGGCGTTCCAGCCCGACACCGCTTCCAGCCCTTCGGGCCGGTCGTAGCCGCCGTGGACGGCGACGACGACCGGGGCGCCGGCGGCCGAGATTCCGGCGGGCACGTGAAGGCGGTAGTACCGGCCGTCGAAGTGCACCTTCTCGGTGACCGGCGCCGTCGAACACGCGGCGGCCGGGCTGTCGAGAACCGCTGGTTCGGCGGAGCCGGGGGCGGCCGTCGGTACCCCGAGCAGTAAGGCCGCGCAGGGGGCGACGACGAGTGTGATCAGACGGTTGGTCAGTGAGGTCGCCACGGAAACTCCTTGCGTGCGAACAGAATTGCAAGTCGCACACTACGCGGACAACAGTGTTCTTCGATGCGGATTCGCTGGGTCGCGATGAGCCGGAGCGCGGCGTCGGAGCCGGGCCGCGACGGTTAGAGGTCGAGAACCAGGCGTTTTCCCGCACACCGTGAGACGCAGGCCAGGGTGAGTCCGGCCGCGTGTTCCCCGGGGGTCAGCGCACCGTCGCGGTGGTCGGGCAGACCGTCGACGACCCGGACGACGCAGGTGCGGCAGAAGCCCTGCCTGCACGAGTAGGGCTGGTCGGGGCGTACCGCGAGCAGCGCGTCGAGCATGGTCTGGTCGGCGGCGACGGGCACGACTTCGCCGGTGCCTGCCAACTCCACCTCGAACGCGCTGCCGTCGACAACGGGTGCGGGCGAGAACCGCTCGGAGTGGAACTCGATGCCCGGCATCGTGCGTACCGCGGCGAGCAGGGCGGCCGTCATCGGGGTGGGGCCGCAGCAGTAGATCGCCGTGTCGTGGTCGACGCCGTCGAGAAGGTCTACGGCACTCGGTGTCGCGTGTTCGTCGTCGGTGCGGACCACCACGTGTCCGCGGAGTTCGGCGAGCTCGTCGAGGAACGGCAGCGTGTCGCGGCTTCGCCCGCAATAGAGCAGGGTCCAGGCGATGCCGAGCCGGTCGGCGGCACGTGCCATCGCCAGGATCGGGGTGATGCCGATGCCTCCGGCGACGAAGTGCAGGCGTTTCGCCGACGAACCACGCCCGGGGGCAGCGAACGGGAACGCGTTGCGCGGCCCGCGGATCATCACCGCGGTGCCGATCGGGAGCTCGTCGTGGATCTCGATCGACCCGCCGCCGCCGTGCGGAATACGACGCACCGCGATGCGATATTCCCCGGTTTCGGCCGGGTCGCCGCACAGCGAGTACTGGCGTAGCCGCCCGGACGGGAGTTCGATGTCGATGTGCGCGCCGGGCGCCCACCGGGGCAGGCCGGCGCCGTCGGGTGCGCGCAGGCCCACCGCGATGACGGCCTGATCCTCGGCCACCAGCACCCGGTCGGCGACGACCGCGGGGAAGCGGGCGTCGTCGGCCCTGGTGCGGAGGGGGCGGCGGTTGATCAGTGTCGACCAGCGGATCCGCAGACCGGCCACGGCGTCGATCGCCTTGGTGGTCGGATCCTGATCGTGCTTGCCGTACAGGTCCGGCGGGATCACCTTCGGTGCGGGGTGCAGGGTCACTGTGCCGCCGCTCTAGCTGCCGGGGACTTCGCGAGGTAGGCGATGGCCTGTTCGGTGGAGCCGACATTCGCCGGGTCGTAGCGCGGATTGAAGGTGGACCCGGCACTGATCGCCAGCGCCGGGATGCCCGGCAGCGCACCGCGCCACATCGCCCCGAGGATCTTCCAGATCAGCCTGGGGTAGCCCATGTTCGGCAGTGCGCGATCCTGATGCACCAGGAATTTGGTGCCGCGCACGAGCAGGCTGAGCAGGATCGGGATGACGATCAGCATCATCCCCGCCCGCCGCAGGTAGCCCGCCCCGAAGTAGATCGCGACATCATGAGCGACACTGCGGTGTTCGACCTCCTCGGCGCCGTGCCAGCGGAACAGGTCGAGCACGCGGGGTTCGGCGCCGTGGGATTCCAAGTCGGCGTTGAGAATCCAGTCACCGAGCCAGGCGAAGAAGTGTTCCAGGCTGGCGATGAACGTCAGCCGTTCCACCAAGCGGGCCTGCGCCGCTCGCGGGCCGCTCTCGCGCGCGCCGAGTGAGTGCCGGAAGACGTACTCCATCTGGCGGGTGTAGGGCGCGGTGTCGATGCGGTGGGCCGCGAAGACCTGGTCGAGCACCACCGCGTGGGTTTCGGCGTGCATCGACTCCTGCCCGATGAACCCGAGCATCGCTTCGCGGACCGTGGCGTCACGCACGTAGGGCAGCGCGTCGCGGTAGGTGGCACAGAACATCCGCTCGCCCTCGGGCAGCAGCAGGTTCAGCGAATTCACCACGTGCGAGGCGATCGGCTCGGACGGCATCCAGTGCAGCGGCGCCGAGGTCCAGTCGAAGGCCACATTGCGTGCCTGGAGGGCGACATCAGGAGCGCGGACGGTCGTGACCGTGCGCCGGAACGGCAGCTTCATCGGGTCTCCTCTGCCAGGGGAACGCGGTTGTCGTGGCCTGCGCGCAGGAACCGCCCGGTTCCCCAGTCCGCGCCGATACCGGGGCTCACTTCGCCCGCGCCGAAGACCCGGCGGCCGTTGACGACGGTCGCCACGACGGCGCGGTCGTTGCGGTTGACCATGCGGTCGAGACCGAACTCGGGCAAGGCGGCTTCGTGGAGCTGGTGCACCTCGTCGTCGAGTCCGGCCGGATCGATGACCACCAGGTCTGCCCTGCTGCCTTCGCGCAGGTGACCGGCGTCGAGCTGATACCAGTCCGCGAGCTCGCCGGTGAGGCGGTGGACGGCACGTTCCACGCTCAGGAACGGCGTCCCGGATTCCTGCGCGCGCAGCACCCTTTCGAGCAGCCGCAGCGGAAAGTTGTAGAACGACATGTTGCGCAGATGCGCCCCCGCGTCGCCGAAGCCCATCTGCACGCCCGGGCTCGCGGCCAGCTTGTTCAGGTACTCGGGGCGATCGTTGGCGATCGTCGTGCGCCACCGCAGTGCCGAGCCGTGTTCGACCACCATGTCGAGGTAGGCGTCGACCGGGTGCAGGCCACGGTCCTTGCCCACCTGGCCGATCGACTTGCCCACCACCGATTCGTCGGGGCAGGCGACGATGTCGGCGTCGAAGAAGTCGCGGTGCCAGATGCGCGGGGTGAACTTGTTGTCGTACTGCTTGCGGAACCAGCGACGGTAGGACTCGCTCTGGAGCAGCTCGTTGCGTTCGACCTGATCCTTGAGATGCAGGGCCGCGGCGCCCGCGCCGAACTCCTCGAAGACGACCAGGTCGATCCCGTCGGCGTAGACGGTGAACGGTACGGGCAGGTGCTGCCACCGGAAGTCGGTGCGGGCGAACCGGTTCAGCAGCGGTGCGGCGTAGAGCATGAACCACACCAGCGGCGGGTAGGCCTTGGAGTCGGCCGCCGACAACAGCGAGGTGCGTAGCCGCGGCCTGCCGATGCCGGTGCTGGCGAGAAAGAACTTGGCGATGTTGGGGTTGAAGCCGACCGTCGGGGCACTCTGCAGCACCCGTCCCCGCCGCCGCAGCACCTTGTTGAGCGCGCGCACCTCCTTGCCGCGCGTGTAGGTCGACGGCAGCGACCGTGACCGGTATTCGTCGCCGTCGATCTTGTCGAGGGTGTTCGTCATCGACGACAGTCCGAGGAAGCCGGCGTCGAGAGCCGACTCGAGCAGCGTGGTCATCTGCACGATCTCGGCGGTGCTGGGTGTGGTGTCGCGGGTGACCGCGCGACCGAGGCCGAGCACGTGGGTGCGCAGATCGGAGTGGCCGAGAAACGCGGCGACATTGGGTCCCAACGGCAGCGCGTCCAGTGCCTTGGCGTACTCGCCCGGATCCGACCAGGTCCGATGCTTGTCCAGGGCCCCGTGTACCGCATCGCGGGGCACGGCCTCCACCCGGCTGAACAGATCGGCGCAATCGGCATTGGAGGCCAGCACTGTCGACAGCGAGCAGTTGCCGACGACCACGGTGGTAACGCCGTGGCGCAGCGACTCCGAGAGTTCGGGCTTGATCAGCAGTTCGGCGTCGTAATGGGTGTGCACGTCGACGAAGCCGGGCAGGACCCATTTGCCCGCGGCGTCGATGACCTCGGTCTCGGCGCCGATCGGTAGCGGCTGCGCGGAGACGGCCTCGACGATGCCGTCGCGGATGCCGATGGTGCGTCGGGCGGACGGGGCGCCGGTGCCGTCGAACCAGCGGCCGTCGGTGATGACAATGTCGAAGTCGAGCATTGGCTTTTCTCTCATTCGTCGCTACTCGGACTGAGCCTGGATGAACGCGCCGGCGTATTCGGCGATCGCGGCGGGGTCGGAGTAGGGCAGCCAGTGTCCGCGCGGCAGGTCGTGGCGGACGAGCTGATCGACCCACGTCGCGGTGTCGTCGTAGCCCGCGGGGCGCACGGCGATGTCGCGGGTGTTGACCAGCAATTGCACCGGAACTGTGGTTCGTCGTTCCCGTGGCCCGAACATCCGGGCGATGATGTTGGCCTTGTAGAAACGCAGCCCCGAGATCATGTCCCGCCGTAGCGTGGGTGCCACCGAGATCTGTTCAGTGCTCGTGCCCTCGACCAGGCGAAGGAACAACTTCCAGATCTTCTCGGTGCCGACGACACGGAAGAAACGGCCGGGCAGGATCGGCAGCATGAAAAAAGCGGTGTAGGCCGAGGACAGGCACTGGCTGAGCGTGTCCCGGATTCCGCGCGCGGTGCCCGACCGCACACCGCGACGCATCCAGGTGGCCAGATGATCCAGGTTCGGGCCCGAGATCGAGGTGAACGACGCCACGTACTGGTTGGCGCCCGGCTCGCAGACGGCCTCCCAGACCTGGACAGAGCCCCAGTCGTGGGCCACGACGTGCACGGGTTCGGTGGGGCTGACAGCCTCCACCACCGCGAAGAAGTCGGTCGCGAGCCTGCTCAGCTCATAGGCCGACACCTCGGCAGGCGCGCTGGACTGTCCGTACCCGCGAGTGTCGTAGGAGATGACGCGATACTTGCCCGACAGCAGCGGCACGACGCTGTCCCAGAGGTGATGGGTATCGGGCCAACCGTGGACCAGGACCACCGGAATGCCGTCCGCGGGGCCGAATTCGAAGACCGCGAGCGAGATGTCGCCGTTGCGCACAAGATGCGTTTGGGACAATGCTGCGCCCGGGTCGTCGATACCGGTTTCGCGCGTCATAGAAGACTCCTTCCGGCACGGGGCCACAGTGCTCCGTGCGCCACCGATAGTACCGCCGGTACCGTTGTCTGGTACGTGCAGTACCGGAAATATCTCGAGAGCTGGAACCCCACGGTCGACAAGACCGCTGAGTCCGTCCCTGACACGGCGGCCGAACCATCGCCGCACGCCGCTATCCTGGCCGTACGCGAAAGGCGGATCAGGGAGGACAGTGACGACATCGTCTAGACCGGTTCGCCGGTCGCCGGTACGGGCGCTCACCCGCGAACAGGTCATCGCGGGTGCGGTGCGGTGCATCGACCGCGATGGACCCCAAGTGAGCATGGAAGCGCTCGCCAGGGAGATGGGCGTGGCCAAACCCCGGCTGTACCGCATGTTCACCGACAAATCCGAACTCGACGCCGCGGTCTCGGACTGGCTCGTCGCGCAGATGTACACCGCCGTCGCGCCGGATCTGTCACTGATCGTGCAGCCGCCACGGGCCACGATTCATCGGTTCCTCACCGCCTACGCCGCGGTCGTCGCCGAGCATCCCGATGTGTTCCGGTTCCTCGTCATCACCCAGAGCGTGTCGAGCGCCGACCCCACCGCCCGGCCGCTCGACATCGGCCGACGCCTGTCGCACGATCTGGCCGAACGCAGCCGCAGTGTGCTGTCCGCGGTCGCGCTCGATACCGACGGTATCGATCATCTCCTGCGGGGGATCGTCGGCTTCGTCATGGCGGTCACCGACCTGTGGCTCGACACCGACCCGGTTCCCCGGCCGGAGCCGACGGCGCTGTTCGTCGACCGCACGACCAACGCCGTCTGCCAATTGTTCGACGGCTTTCTCCGGGAGAAGGGCGTTGTTACCAAGCCCGATATGTCGGTGGCAGCGACCTTGGCCACCATCACCGACACCGCACCCGCCCCGGACTGACGCGCCGGTGCCCGGTCAGGCCTTCATTTCGTAGGTCCCGGCCACGGCGCGCGCCATGCCGAGAACCCGCTCGAATCGTGCTCGGTCGAATACGGGGCGGCGAATCAGGTCCAGTGCCCTGCGCTGCTGGGTGGGGGTGGCGGTCGGTTTGTTGTGCAAGGTGAGCGCGTTGGTGGAGAAGGTGCGGACGAAGCCGTCGAAGATCTGATCGATGATCGCCGGGTCGGTGCCGTCGATGCGCGCCTGCTCCAGAACCAGCTGCGCGTAAGGCACTGCCGTGAACAGCTCACCGAACGCGAACAGGAAGTCCACGTCGTCGCGTTGCGACGACGTGGGTGCGGCGACCGCGAGCAGGGCCTGCAGCGCGAGCACCTGCTCGAGGAACACTGCCACGTTGGGAATTTCGCGCCGGCTCTCGAAAACCGGTCGCCAGTCCGCGAAGCGAATTCGGCCCAGACCACTGCTCGGGCCCTGCCGGAACAGGAACTCGTCGTCGGCGGTGTCGTGGCGTGAGGGGATCTCCGGGTAAGCGGCGCCTGCGAATTCGGCGGCCAGCGGTTTCACGACCGGACCCAGGCGTGGGCTGATCTTGCGACTGGACCAGCTCAGCGCGCCCGCGACCGCACGGGTGGCCCCCGTGGACGCCACCGAGGCGCCGGGCAGTGACCGCATCGCGGCCAGGCCGGCATCGGCGGGGTGGAACATGTAGTTGGCCATGAACTTCAGCGACAGCGCCATGTTGACGTGGACGGTGCCCTCGAGTCGTGGGAGGCCGAACATGGCCGTCATCGCGACCGGGAAGTACATGTCGTTCTCGAACCCGCGCGCGGCGATCACGTCGGCCAGATCCTCGATGACGCGCTGGCCCTGCCGGGTCACCGACATCTTCTCGATGGCGTTGAACAGCAGGTAGCGGCGATCCTCCGGCGAGGCCGAACGCATGTAATCCACCGCGCGTGCGCTGTAGAGCTTCATTGCGGCGATGCGCGCGTAGGAATGGGTGATCAGCGCTCGAACCTGCGGGAACTCGGTGACCTTGTGCCCGAACAGGATCCGGTTCTCGGCGTGATCGATGGCCTCGTAGAAGGAGTGCTCGCAGGCGCCGATCGCGCCGAATCCGAGGTTGAACTTGCCCACGTTGACCGTGTTCATCGCCGCGTGGAACGCGTCCTCACCGCGGTGGAGAATGTCCTGCTCGGCCACGGGGTAGTTCTCGAGATCGAAAGCCGCCACATAGATCTGGCTGTTGACGACATTCTTGCGCAGTTTGTACGCCTCGTGCTGGGAGTCGGCGACGAAGAAGAGATACCCCTCGTAATCCTCCTGCGTCGGCTTGCCCCGCAACGCCGCGGCGCTGTCGATGATCGGCTTGTCCGAACGACGGCCGAACACCGAGACCATCGAGGCCAGATTGCCGTTGCCGATGTAGTACTTGCCGCCGGTCGCGGTGTAGCCGCCGTCGGCCTGCGGGTCCACCATCATGTCGGTGGAGTACACGTCGGCGCCGTGTTCCTTCTCCGACAGGCCGAACGCGAAGATCTCACCGGAATCCAGCTGGGCTGCCGCCTTCTTCTTGGCGGCGGCGTTGTCGCTCTGCCAGATCGGGCCGAGGCCCAGGATGCTGACCTGCCAGATGTACCAATAGGTCATGCCGTAGAAGCCGAAGATCTGGCTCAGCATCGCGTTGCGCGCGGTGTCCCAGCGCTTGTCCGGGTCGCGGGCCGCTTCGGCGGCCGGGGTGAGGAACGTCGCGAACAGGCGCTGGCTCTTCACGAAGCCGAGGAAATCCGACGGCCAGACGCGGGACCGGTCGTCGTCGAGCAGCTGGGTCTTGCCGCGAGTCTCGAACCAGTCGACCGTGGCGCGCAACAGCCTGCGCGTCTGCGGATCGAACTGTGCGAAGTCGGCGGTGTTCGGGTTGAAGAAATCCTGGGGCATCGTCGCTCCTCCTGGGGCATCCGGCACGGTCGGACGCTTCATTCGTCACTGTAGCATTTTCGTACATCGATGTAGGAATGCCGGTCGGGTTGCTATGGTGGGCGCATGGGTAGTGAGACGGCAGTGCAGCGGCGCGGGCGGGCCGCGCACCTGGGCCCGGAGCGGCGCAGGCCGCAGGTGCTCGACGCCGCTCTGGCCATCGCCGCCGACGACGGCATCGCCGCGATCACGATGGGCGCGGTCGCCGACTACATGAAGGTCACCCGTCCGGTGATCTACGCGTGTTTTCCCGATCGGGTCGAGCTGATCGATGCGCTGATCCAGCGCGAGGAGAGTTTTCTGATCTCCGGTGTGCTCGATGTGCTGCCACCGCGCGCGACCGATGCCGACGAGACGGTGTTCGTCGAGGGTTTCCGCACGCTGCTGCACAAGGCGGCCCAGCGTCCCGACGCCTGGCGACTGATCTACGGCAACCCCGACCCCGCCGTCGCCGGTTCGTTCGGCCGCGGTCGCAGGCTGGCCGTCGAGCGCTGTACGGCATTGCTGCGTCCCACGTTGCAGGCCTGGGGTGTCGACGACGCCGAACACAAACTGCCCGCGCTGGTGGAGTTATGGGTATCGGCCGCCGAGAGCGCGGTCCGGACCCTGTTCGCCGATCAGGGCGAGTGGGAGCCCGACGATCTCGGCGCCTTCGTGGGCTCCGCGGTCTACCGCGCGATGCGTAGCGCGTGATGTCCGCGCGCCGGACCACGATGCCCGGCAGCCATCGGGGCCCGTCGCGCGCTGTGCCCGCTGGGTGCGGTTCGAGTCGGCTCTGATCGTCGGATCGTCGGATCGTCGGATCGTCGGATCAGCGGGTCGGCGACGGCGTCCGGGTGCGCGGGCGCGCGCTGTCGAGGAAATCCGCGATCGTCGCCCACGTCGTCTCGCGGGCGGCGGGCCCCGCGATGATGCCGAGGTGGCTTCCGGGGACCTCGGTGAAGCGAACCTCCGACGCGCCGGTGAGCACTCCGATACCCGCCGCGACGGACGCCGAGGAGGCCAGCGCGTCCTTGGTACCGCCGATCAGTTGCGTCGGTGCGGTGAGCCCGGTCAGGTCGATGGCGCTATCCGGTCCCAGATGGACTGTGCCCTCGAGCATTTCGTTGCGGATGATCAGCTGCCGATAGGCTTGCCGGTAGAACCGGCCGGGGTAGCCGGGCATCGTGTCCATGAATCGGTCCACCGACTGCATCCGGGCCAGCGCTTCGGTGTCGGCGATATTGCGCGCGATGTACCAGGGCTTGGTGAGCTCGCGATCGATCGACTGGATGCGAAAACCGGCGCGCACTCCATATTTCGGCACGCCGCCCGCGACCCGCACCGGCAGGGTCACCTCGCGGCCGCCGGTGAGGCGCCCGAGCCTGCGAGCCAACGAGATCTGACCGTTGCGCCGTTGATCGAACGGCGTCCCGACCGCGGTCACCGAGCCGATGGGCAGGTCCGGGTGCGCCGCGGCGGTGAGCACGCTGATGGTGCCGCCGAAGGACCACCCGATCAGGTCGACGGGGGAGTGCTCGGAATCCGCGCTGACCGTGGTGATCGCTGTCGGCACGATGTCGTCGACCCATTCCTCGAAGCCGAGCGCGCGGTCGGCGTAGGTGATCTCGCCGTAGTCGAGCACGTAGACCTCGCGACCCAGGTCGAGCAGGAATCGCACCAGACTCTGACTGGGCCGCATGTCGTAGCAGGAAATGGTCACTGCCAGCGGCGGTACGAGCAGCACGGGATCGCCCGTGGCCGGGCCGGTGCGCCGGTAGCGCAGCAACCGCCGGTGCGGTTCGTCGTAGACGATGTCGGACGGGGTCGGCGCGTACGGCTCGACGCCGCCGTTGAAGAGCGCGACCACGTTGCGCAGTGCGACCGACAGGGGGCCCATGTGATTCTCCGGATACGTCGAGACGACGGGAGAAAACTAACTGTGACTCCCCGTATCACCATATCTGCTGCCGCGACTTCCGCCGAATCGGCGGGTGGCGTACTGCTCGCCCGCACGGTCGCGCCCCATTCGAACGGATCTCGAATGGGGCGTGCGGTGCGTCGTCGACGGAGGTGGCGCCAGGTCAGGGTTTGCGGGCCACGGCGCCGTAAGCCGAGATCGGCAGGGCTTGGCCCACCTCCGCGGTTTCCGGACGCCACTGGGTAATCGAGACCACACCCGGTTCGACGACCTCCAGGCCGTCGAAAACGGCGCGGATCTGGGCCTGCGGACGCGGAATGTACGGGGTGCCGCCGGTGCCGGTGTAGTTCTCGCACAGGGTGACGTAGGCCTGGCTGTCGTCGGTGCCATCCCACATGATCAGGTAGCTGCCCGAGGGCACCGCGCCGACGACCGTGCCCACGATGCGCAGCAGATCGTCGTAGGTTTTGGCGTGTCCGAGAACGCCCATGAACATCACGGCGATCGGCTCGTTGAAGTTCAAGACGTTGCGCGCGTCGGCGACGATCTGTTCGGGGTCGTGGAAGTCGGAGTCGATGTAGGTGGTGACACCTTCGTCGGTGGTGCTGGTGAGCAGCGCGCGCGCGTGGGTGAGCACCATCGGGTCGTTGTCGACGTAGACGACGCGGGCTTCCGGGGTGACGCCCTGGGCGACCTCGTGCGTGTTCTGCATGGTGGGCAGCCCGGTGCCGATGTCGAGGAACTGCTTGATGCCACGTTCCCTGGCCAGGAACCGGACGGCCCGGATCAGGAACTGCCGCGACTGCACGGCCATGGTCGAGATGTCCGGGTCGACCGCCAGGCCCGCATCGCCGGCGATCTTGTCGATCTCGTAGTGGTCCTTACCGCCCATCCAGTAGTTCCAGATTCGGGCGGAATGGGGGATATCGGTCCTGATCACGGGTGTCTGCACGTCGGCCATGAGCGTCGCTCCTCTGCAACTGGGACAGTGGCGCGCCCCACCCAGGGAGAACCACCAGTGGCATTTCATCTGATCTGTTTGCGACAGTACAAGATTGGCGCCGAAAGGGTCGACCTATCCGCGATCGCCCACGGCCTGCGCCCGAGGGCGGTCGCGGGTATCCTTTTCGGCAGTGAGGGTAGTCCGATCTCACAGTGCGTCACCCATTTCAAGTGTTCACTGCGACAGACACGTTCGGCCGGTAGCATCGCTAACGGACCGTAAGGTCTAGTCCAGCAAGATGTTTCGTTGTGATCGCCGAAAAACGGGGTCCGCGGGGCACCGGGTGATCGAGAGGTTTCGCAGTGGAGACGGTGACGAATCGGGTCGTAATGGATCCGACTGGGCAAGATATTCAGGGCGAGAACATCGAGATCAGGGCGCACGGCCCCGCCGGCCGGGTCGAGTTGCCGGGCGGAGTGCAGGCGTGGTCGATCACCGACGCCGCGCTGCTGGAGAAGCTGCTCGTCGATCCCCGGGTCTCCAAGGACGCGAGCCAGCACTGGCCCGCTTTCGTGGCCGGTGAGATCCCCCCGGACTGGCCGCTGTACCTGTGGGTTTCGGCGCCCAACATGTTCACCGCCTACGGCACCGACCACCGCAGGCTGCGCAAACTCGTGGCGCCCGCCTTCACCGCGCGCCGCACCGAGGCCATGCGCACACAGGTGGAACGGATCACCACCGAGCTGCTCGACGCGCTGGCGCAGAGCCCGGCCGGGCAGCCCGTCGACCTGCGCGAGCAGTTCGCCTATCCGCTGCCCATCCAGGTGATCTCGGAACTGATGGGAGTGCCCGAATCGCTGAATCCGGGCCTGCGCACGTGTGTCGACGGCATCTTCGACACCACGCTCACCCCGGAGCAGTCGCAGGCCAACTACATGGAGATGTACCGGATCCTCGGCGAGCTGGTGGCGTTGCGGCGCGAACAGCCCGGTGACGACATCACCAGCCTGCTGATCGCCCAGCACGACGACGAGGAGGGCGCCCTCACCGAGGAAGAGCTCGTCGGTACCCTGCTGCTGGTGATCTCGGCCGGTCACGAGACCACCGTGAACCTGCTGGACCAGGCCATCACTGCGCTGCTCACCCGCACCGACGTGCTCGAGCGCGTGCGCGCGGGCGAGATCACCTGGGCCGACCTGATCGAGGAGACCCTGCGATTCGAGTCGCCGGTCGCGCACCTGCCGTTGCGTTTCGCGGTGGACGACATCGAGATCGGCGGTGTGCAGATCGCCAAGGGCGACCCGATCCTGGCGAGCTACGCCGCGGCCGGTCGCGATCCGAAGCTGCACGGCGCGACGGCCGACGAGTTCGATCCCACGCGGAAGAACCAGTCGCATCTGGCCTTCGGTTACGGAGCTCACCACTGCCTCGGTGCGCCGCTGGCCCGGCTCGAGGCGCTGGTGTCGCTGCCCGCGTTGTT
The DNA here is from genome assembly GCA_014360565.1 of Nocardia sp. Taxonomy (GTDB): domain Bacteria; phylum Actinomycetota; class Actinomycetes; order Mycobacteriales; family Mycobacteriaceae; genus Nocardia. The sequence continues at coordinate 3,746 of JACIXH010000009.1, read as the reverse complement.
CGAACGGTTCCCCGACCTGAAGCTGGCCGTTCCGGCGACCGAACTCGGCACGGTGGCCAGTTTCATCTCCAACGGCCACCACCACCTGCCTGCCTACGTGCACGGCGCCTAGCGGGTGAACCTGCCCGGCCGACCCTGAGGTCGGCCGGGCAGGGGCCTCAATTGCCGGGCACCACCAGCGGGGGCGTGCTGGGGAACACCACGGGTAGCCCGGCCAGCGCCCGGTGGAAAGGCCCTGGCCGCCAGACCAATTCCTCCGCGGGCACCGCGAGCTCGAGCTCGGGCAGCGCGTCGAGGAGCTGGTCGATGGCCTCCTGGGCGATCAGGTAGGCCGGGGACTTCGCCGGGCAGCCGTGCGGGCCGGTGCTCCACGCCAGGTGTGCGCGATTGTCGAGGAAATCGCCGGTGCCGATCGCGGGATCGTTGTTGCACGCGGCCATGCTGATGACGACCGGCTGATGCGCGGGCAGCCACACGTCGTCGACGAGGATCGGCTGACGCGGGTAGGTGGTGCAGAAGTTGGCCATCGGCGGGTCGGTGTAGAGCACCTCGTCGAGCGCGTCGCGAGTCGACAGGCTGCCGCCGAGCAGGCTGCCCGCGAAGCGCTGGTCGGTGAGCATCAGCCGAACCGTGTTGAGGATCAGATTGAGCATCGGCTCGATCCCCGCGCCGTACATCGTGAGCACCTGGTTCATCAGCTCTTCGTCGGTGAGCTGCTGTGGATGCTGCACCAATCGGGTGGTGACGTCGTCGCCGGGCTCGCTCTGTTTGAACCGCACCAGGTCGTAGAGCGCGTCCTCCATCATCTGCGTCCCGCTGGCCGCGGTCTCACCGCCCTCGAACATCTGCGCCATCCCGGTCGCGACCCGGCCGCCGATGCCGTCGGGGACTCCGAGCATCGCGTTGATGGTCGCGAAGATGACCGGAAAGGCGTATTGGCTCAACAGATCCGCGCTGCCGTCCGCGCAGAAGGAGTTGATCACCGGCATCGCGATCTGCTCGACGGTGCGATGCAGCTGGTACAGGTCGACTCCTGCCAGACCCGCGACGGTGACCTGCCGGTGGCGCGTGTGCTCCATGCCCGTGGTCCGAATCGCGTTGGGACGGTAGCGCATCATCGGAAGGACCGGGCAGTCGGCGGGCATATCGCGCTGCCACATCCGTGGATCGGCGGGGAAGTGGTCGGGATCGTTGAGAATCTGTACCGCGGTGCGATAGCCGATCACCAGGGTCGCGGGGACGCCGGGCACCAGTTCGACGGGCACCAGCGAGCCGAAGCGGTGCCGCATGTCGCGGTAGGTGCTCTGCGGGTCGGCCGCGAACTCGGCCGAGTACAGCGGCACCCGGTCCTGGCCGCTGCGCGAATCGGGCGAAACATCCAGTGTCACAGCATGTGCTCCTGAGTCGAGGATCGGTGTCTCGGCGACGCGCCGAGTTCGTGGCCGACCCGGCCGGCCAGCTCGTTCATGCGATGGGCGACGAGCGCGAGATCCACGTCGGGGGTCGTGGCGACGCCGAGCAGCGTGCCCGCGCCGGCGGCGGTGATCATGACCATGCCCTCGTCGTATTCGGTCATGTTCTGGCGCACGGTGTTCGCGTGTCCGCCACAGAACTCGCCGAGGACCTTGCCCAGCGAGCGCAGCCCGCACGCGGCGGCCGCGAAACGCTCCGCGTCATCGATGGTGATGGTGCCCGAGTGCGCTATCCGTAGACCGTCCTCGGATAACAACACCGCGAACCGGACGCCGTCGAGTGCCAGGTCGTCGAGCAGCCACGCGAGGCGGTTGGTGCTGTTCGCGATCGGAGTACTCATCAGGTGTCGTGCCCTTTCGTGGAACGCGCGGCCGCGGCGCGACCGTGTCGGGAGCCGCTGTGCCATGCTGCGGCGAGCTCGGGGCGGGCGAGTGTTTCGCCGGTGTCTGCGGGTGCGTCGGCCGTGGCGACGGCGCGGCGCGTGCGCTTGGGTAACCCGCCGCTGGTCCGGTCGTGTTCGACCGTCTCCGGCTGCGGTGCGGGCGCGATGATCTCGGACACAGGTCGTGGTGCCACCTTTTCCGGTACCTCGGCGTGTTTGGGTTGGTGCACCTCGGTGGCCGTGACCAGCAGAGCGGCGGGAACGAACACCATCGCCCTGGTTCCACCGTAGATATTGGGTCCGTCGACATAGGCGGCGAAGCCGTAGCGGCGCGCGAGCGCGGCGACACCGGGGAACCCGACCCGCGGTGACGGGCCGAGCGCGTTGATGTCGACGACGCGCTCACCCGAGAGCACCTGGCGCGCCTCCTCCATCTGCTCCCGGCTCATCCGCACGCCCGCGTCGTCGATGATCACGGTGACGCCGTGATGGCCCTGCTGGTAGGAGATGTCGACGAACGACGACGGCGGTGAGTAGCGCAGCGCGTTGTCGAGCAGGGTCGCGACCGTGTGCACGAGCGGTTCGACGGCCCGGCTGATGACCACCTGCTCGCAGTGGCCGGTGCGCACGCGCAGGTAGTCACGCACGCGCCCGGTGGCGCCGCCCACGACGTCGCCGATGGTCTGCTGCGGCCAGCGCCTGCCGGGCAGCCCGCCCGAGACGATGACGTAGGCCTGTGCCTGGCGGATCATCTGCTGCACGGTGTGGTCGATCCGGGTCAGCGTGGCGTAGACCTCGTCGTTGCGATTCTCGCGCAACGCGTTGCTCACGACCTGGCCCACGTCGGCACCGAGACTGACCACGGTGGTGCCGAACGCGCGGACCGCGTTGCTGGTGGCCGCGCGCGCGTCGGCCGAGATCTGGGCGCGGGTGGTCTCCCGCGTCGCTTCGACCTGCGACGCGACGCGCTCGTCGGCGGCCCGCTCGGCGAGCGCCGCATCGTCGGCACAGGCGCGTAGCTCCTCGGCGTGCACGAGCGAGCGCTGTTCCATCGCCGCGTCTTTGGCGTGGAGTTCCCGCTCGGCAACCTCGAGGCGAGCGCGGACCCGGCGTTCGTTGCGCAGGGCCTGTAGTGCCACGGCGACCGCGCCGAGTAGTACCAGTGTCGCGAGGGAGAACAAGAAGACCGCGAGCGTCGGAGTCATCGGTTCCTTTGTCGTGTGTACCGACCGAAGAGCCGTGGTGGCCGGGTCCTCGCCGGTCTCTCCGACGAGACTTCTCACCGTCGTTGGATACCCACAAGAACTGCGCCGCACCATGAATCGGTGCCGCGCGTGGGTATCGGTCGATTCCGGGCCTGCTGCCCGGCATTTCGGCGATGCCGGACACGTTAGCAGTGCGAACCGGCGAGCGCACGAAACGAGTTGCCGCATAACGTAACTCGCATTGTGGTACAGGGTGGGTGAATCGACACCGTCGGTTCACCCACGCGGTGTACGGTTGACTGGATACAGGTCGGCCGCGGACCAGCGGTGACCAGCGCGTCGTCGCCGCACTCGGCCCCGAGTCACCGGCTTTGATTCCTTCTCTCGTCTCCGCAGCGGCGCCGTCGATCGATCCGAGGATGAACCTGCATGACCAGCGATCTCGACGACGACCCGTCCGAAGTAACGCCTGCCGACCCCGAGGGAGAAGACCCGACCGTCCACTGGCCCGAACCCAGCCCGCTGCAGTCGTGGTGGACCGACATCATGGGCACCAAGCAGCCCCGCCGGTTCGGCCAGCAGGGCTGATCCAGCAAGTACGAGCCCAAGGGCCGCGCCGTTCCCCGGCGCGGCCCTTGTCGTATTTCGAGCCGTCTTTCCCGGGGTATTGACCTGGACGCCGTGTC
>JACIXH010000089.1 GCA_014360565.1 Nocardia sp. | reverse complement strand
GAACCGGACACCCTGCGCCCCGGCACCGACACCACCTGCCGCCTCACCGCCACCCGAGACGACGACCCCGCCTGGCTCGCCATCCAGTTGATGTCGTTGGCAGTACCGTTCCGGGTACGCGATTCGCCAGAACTGACCTCGGCGTTGCGTGTCCTCACCGGTCGCCTCGTCGACGCAGTGGCCGATTGAGCAGTGACAGCGCCACCTCCGAACGATTGGTTCGCCAGCGGTATGTGCGTGAGCCGAGTGCATCGGGCACATGTCGACGGGCGGGCCGGCATTCTCGGTCAGAGGTCGCCGCGATCGTATTCACCGCTGCGATTCCACCTGCCTGGCCCATCCGCTGCGCCTCGTGGGCGAGCTGTGCGCCCACGAGGCGGTCATCGACCGGCACGACCTGTGGCCGATGACGCGGAGACGTCGCGCTACGACGGAGGTGGGCGGGTCTGGGGTGGGCGGCGATGGCTTCGACCTCGAACAGCACATCGGGGGTCGCCAGGCTCGCAACGCCGACGAGGGTTTGGGTCGGCGGTGTCGTCCCCCAATTCGCCTGTATCGCAGCGGCGATGGGGCCGAGTTTGCTGACGTCGTGGTTCACCACGTAGGTCCTGAGCTGCACGACGTGGGCGAGGGTGAGGCCGTGGGCGGCGAGGGCGGTGCCGATATTGCGGAAGGTCTGGTTCACCTGGTCGGTGAAGTCGGCGGAGACCACCGAGCCGTCCGGCCGGGATCCGTACTGCCCGGAGACCAGAACCAGCGCTGTACCCGCGGGGATGACGGCGGTGTGGCTGTAGCCGAAGGGGGTGGGGTCGTGCAGGCCGTCGGGGTTGACGATGGTGTGGGTCGCCTGTTCGGTGTGTGTCATGGCGATGAACCTGCCAGGAATACACGACATCCTGTGTCGTGTATTCCTGGCATAGTTTCCCTATGCGCGCTGACCGGTTGGTCTCCCTGGTGCTGCTGTTGCGCCGGCACGGTCGGTTGTCGGCGGACACCCTCGCGCGGGAGCTGGAGGTGTCCACCCGCACGGTGCTGCGCGACATCGAGGCGCTGTCCACGGCCGGCGTTCCGGTCTATGCCGAACGTGGCAGGCACGGCGGTTTCGCGTTGTTGCCCGGTTTTCGCACTGAGCTCACCGGGCTGAACCACGACGAAGCGCTCGCCTTGCTGATCGCCGGATCGCGGCGTGGTGCACAGGCCTTCGGCCTGGGCTCCGCGCTCGCGTCCGCCATGCTCAAGGTCGTCGACGCGCTACCGGAAAGCTATCGCGACACCGCCAACGATGCGGCCCAGCGATTGCTCGTCGACCCGGACACCGACCTCCTGTCTCGCCGCTCGGTCGAGGAGGAATTGTCCGACACGGTCGTGACGCAGGTCCGGCGCGCGGTGCTCGCCGGGCACAAGCTGCGCATCCACTACGCGGCGGTGGACGAGAGCCCGCAATGGCGCACTGTCGACCCGATCGGCCTGGTCACCGTCCGAGGGACGGGCTACCTGCTGGCCACGAGATCCGGCGCGGACCGGACCTACCGGCTGTCACGGATTTCGAGCGCCGAGGAACTCGACGAGCCTGCCCAGCGACCGGATCGGGTCGACCTGGACCAGGCTTGGCAAGAGCGCAGCACCCGATTTCGGGCCGGCGGCGAGCAGGTGACGGTGCTGGCGCGGGTGAATCCGGCTCGGCGAGCCGAGCTGGCGGGTACCGCGCTGGCCATCTGCGTCAAAGAATCGGACGCCGAGGGATGGCTGCGACTCGAGGCGACCTTCCAAGATCCCAGACACGCCGAATGGGCGCTGTGGCAGCTCGGCATGAACGCGGAAGTGTTTGCCCCGCAGTGGTTGCGCGAGTCGCTGCACCGCCGTGCCGCCGCGATCGCCACCCGCTACGAACAGTGAGTATCCGCACGGCTCGGTCGCGACCGCTGTTCAGCCCACCGAGGCCGGTTCGCCGGGCATCCCTTCGAGCGTCAAGCCACCTTCGATGGTGTTCGGTACGCGGCGGCGGTTGGGGGAGCCCAGCGCCGCGGTGAGGTCGCCGCCGTCGTGTTCGGCGAGGAGTTCACCACTGTCCCAGACGAGAAGTGTTGCGCTGACAGTGTTCTCCGCCGTGGAGTGGGCCAGGTCGTAGTGGGCGCAGCCGGGGACGTGGGCGTAGGTGATCCACAGGTCGTAACCGGTCATGAACAGGTCGAGATCGAATTGCACACTGAGACCGAGCAATTCGCTGCGGCCGTTGTCGTCGACGCCGGCGAACGCTTCATCGAGGGCCAGCAGGCGTGGGGCCTGCGGGTCGGCGGAGTCGAGCATCACGTGGGCCGCGGCGAACAGCGGCAGGTGCAGGGAGACGGATTGCTCGCCGCCGGAGAGCGCGCTGTGGCGCGCGACCGTGAGTTTGTCCTCGGTGCCGTCACCGGAGATGAGCGTGAAGGAGAAGACCCGCCAGGTGCGGTAGTCGAGCGTGGCGGCGAGGATTTCCGGGTAGGAACGCTCCGGGTGGGCGGTGCGAGCGGTGCGGATCTCGGCGGCGAAGTGGGCGCGCACCGCGCCGAGGTCCTCCGAGCTCAGGGCGGTGGTGTCGCGGTCGAGGAGTTTGCACATGGCGCGAGCCGACTCCGACAGACCGTCGGCGAGGATCCAGTGCACGCCGATCGTGTTGCCCGACGACATCCGGCGCTGCTTCATCTCCGCGCCCATCCGGGAGATGAGTTCGCGAGCGTCGGTGGTGCGTTCGTGGATCTGCTGAGCCAGACCCGTCAGCAGCGCGTCTTCGAGGATGCGGCGTTCGGCATCGGTGAGCAGTAGTTCCTGGTCGCGCCGGGCGGCGTCGATGCGGGCGGCGAAATCGGCCAGCGCTGCCTGGCCGTTCTCGTCGTGGACAGCCACGACGGTGAGCCCGTCGGCGGCGTCCCAGTTCAGGCGGTAGTCGCGGCCGGACGCGGTGAGTGCGGCGTCGAACTCCTGCAGCGCGCTGGTGACCGCGGACCGGGTGGACTTGCGGCCCGCCTCGGTGGCACGCACCTGGCTGGTGGCGGTATCGAGGTCGGCGAACAGCGCGGCCACCTCGTCGGGCAGCACCACCGGATCGGTTTCCGGGCCCGCCGCGACGATGCGATAGTGCAGTTGCTCCGGGGTCGACCACGCGGCATCGCTACTGGGCCAGCGGTGTTCGACCGAGGCGCCGAGCAGGCTGAGCAGATCGGGGCGTGCGTACGGAGCGAGCGAACGCACCTCGGCGAGCACCTCAATGAACGCGGTGACAAGTGCTTCGTTGGCGGTGCGATAGGCGGCCTCGGCGTCGCCGACCGCTTCGATCGCGGCATTGGCGGCCTTGCGCGCAGCCCGCTGTTCGGCCTTGGCGGCCTCGATGGCGCCGCGCGCGAGGTCGAGATCGCGGTCGATGTCGGCGGCGCTGGCGCCCAGCGCTTCTCGCAGAGTCTCGAGTTTGCGTTGCTGCTCGGTGTAGCCGAGTCGAGCGGCCTCGGCTTCCTCGGCGAAGGCTTCGGCCAGTGCCCGCGCTTCGTCGTGCCGGTCGGCGCCCTCGCGTTCGCGTTCGCGTTCGCGCTCGTGTTCGGCGCGCAGACGCAGCAGACCGGTACCGGTGTTCTCGAAGTGGCGGATTGCGGCGGCCAGCGCGTCGAGTTCGCGTGCCTCGCGGGGGGTTCGGTGCGCCTGGGCGGCGGCGCGAACCTTTTTGTCCCAGGCGGCGACTTCGGCGACGGCCTGGTCGAGTTCGCGCTCGGCCTGCGTCGCCGCTTCCGCACGTGAGCGCATCAGACCTGCGGTCTCGGCCACAGCGCGCAACGCGGAGGTCACCGCCGATGGGCGCGGCAGGGCCTTGACGGCGACCGACAGGGCGGTCGATTCCGCCGCAGCGGCCTGCTCTGCGGCCCGCGCGGCATCATGTTCGGCGGTGGCGGCCTCGATCGCCGCCTCGATCTCGGTGAGCCGGGACTCGCGCCTGCGGGCCCGCGCGGTGGTACCGATGAACTCGGCCTGCGGCTTGTGGTGGTGGCCGACGAGAACGCCCAGCCGGAAGGACCCGTGGCCGATCGCGATCTGCGGCGCGTCGGCGGTGGCGAGCGCGGTGAGCGCGGCGCCGGAGCTCCCGCTCGACCGGCCACCGTCCGAGGGTGTGGTCGAGGCTTCGAGGGCGACCGAAGCCAGCACCGCGGCAACCGTCTCCGTGGGGACCGTGAGTTCGGCGCAATCCTCTTCGACCACAAGGACATCGGCGAGGGTGCGGCCCTGCGGACGCTGCTCGATCGGCACGGGGAGCAGGAAATGGTCGGAGTCGACGTCGGCGGGCAGCGTGGGGCCGCAGATCCAGCTGTCGAGGAGGCCACCGGACTGCAGCGCCGACTCGATCGCGGCGGCGTCCACCGGGGAAACCGCATCGGCGAATCGCACCAGCTGCCACAGAGGCGCGCCCGGGAGTCCTTCTCGGACACCGGTTCTTGCGGGATGCGGTGGGGGAGCGTCGTCACGCTGAGCAGCGATCTGCTTGCGCTCGGCGAGCAAGGCGTCGCGGCGCGCGGCCGCGGCGGTGGCGCGCGAGCGCGCCTCCTGACGACGGGTACGGATCTGCTCTCGCAGCGGTTCGCATCGCTCGGTCAGCACCTCTGACGCGGACGGAATATCCTCCACGCCCGCACCGGCCATCGCGGCGTCGAGTGCCGCGAACAGGCCGATGGCCGCGTCGCTCCGGGGGGAGTCGGTCGCTGCGACCTCACTGCGCTCCGCGTCGTCGACGGCCGTGTTCGCGGGCTCGGCGACGGCGGCGAAGACCTCGGTGTTCGCCTGCCACCAGGTGCGCAGGGCGGCGGCGGATTCGCTGCGGGCCAAGGCGACCGCCGCCTCGGCGTGGGCCACTTCCGCGGCGGCGCAATCGCGCAGTTCGATGGCGCGTTCGGCGAGGCGTTCGGATCGGGTGCGGTCCGCGGCGGCGGTGTCCCACTTGCCCAGCGCTTTTCGCACGGCGCGCACATCGGCGTCGCGTTCCTCCGCGTGGCCGCGCACCGCGGCGGTGAACTGGTCGCCACGGCCCTCGGCACTCGGCGGGGTCCATTCGATGCCCGCTTCTTCGGCGGCGGCGCGGACGGCGTCCTCGCCACGGACGAGGGCAGCGGCCGCGGTGCGCACCGCTTCGGTGGCGCGGGTGGCTTCTTCGGCCCGGCGTTGCAGCGTGTGTGCGGCTTCGGCGGCCTTGTCGCGGTGGGCGCCGGCGGAGGTCTCGAGGCGGCGGACGGCGTCGGCGAGGTCGTCGAGTTGCTGTTTGCCCTCGTAGGCGCTGGATCGCTGGAGGTTCTCGCGGTCGGCCATGGCCTGTTCGTAGGCGTGGTCGGCGTCCTCGGCCCTGGTCTCGGCCTCGGTGCGGTCGGTTTCGCGGCGGGTGCGCAGGGCAGTCGCGGCGAAGAGCGCGGTGGAGGCGTTGGTGACCGCGTCCAGCCGGGTGCGCAGCTGATCGACGTCGGTTTTCGCCTGTACCGCAAGGTATTTGCGGTACACGTCGACGAAGCGGCGCGTGGCGGTATCGGCCTGGACGAGACCGTCGAGGGTGCGCCCGACCTCCTCCATATCGCTGAACGAGCGGGCCGCGTCGAGAATCAACTGCTCGTCGAGGGGGCGCAGGCCGTCGGTGAGCGCCTGCGAAAGACCCCGGGGATCGAGGTTTTTGGCGAGCTGGGGCCTGCGCAGGGTGAGGATCAGGTTGATCAGCTGGTCGTAGCGCTGCACGCCGAGCCCGAACATCCGCGCATCGATCGCGGCGCGGTATTCGACGGGGCGGTCGACGATGGCGTCGCTGCCGATCTGCTCGGCCAACTGCTTGCGGGTCAGCGGGCGGTCGTCGGGGCCGATCAGGGAGAAGTCGACCCCGGCGCGGCCGTCGGCGACGAAGTACCACCGGGTCACCTTGTCCGAGGAGCGGGTGGCGCGCATGCCGATACCGACGGTGACGGTCTCGGGATCGTCCCAGTCCCCGCGCGCGAACTCCATCCACACATACGAGTAGGCCGATTCCTGCTTGCGGTAGAGCAGGTTCGACTTCATCGTGCGTTCTTCACCGGCGAACGGGTTCAGCCTGCGTGGTTCGATCCGCCCGTCCAGCACGAACGGGAACAGCACTTCCAGGGCCTTGGTCTTGCCGGAGCCGTTGGGCCCGCGCAGCACCAGGCGGCCGTCGGCGAAACTGAACTCCTGGTCGCGGTAGTCCCACAGGTTGACGATGCCCGCACGGGTCGGGACGAACCGCACTCCGCCGTGAATGCGCGACATGCTCAAACCCCTGCCTCTCCGGTGCTGCCGTCGGTATCGGCGGCGGTGACGAACAATTCCTCGGTCTTGCGCACTCGCACGGTGACCACCGCGCCCCGGTATCTGGCCAGCGCGGGCAGAATCAGCAGCCCGTCCTCGACGGGCCGGATCAGCCGCAGTTTGCCGAGCAGCGCGAGCACCTCGGTGGTGAGCCCGCCGACGTCGGCCTGCCATTGCGCGGCGAAGGTCGCGCCGTAGCGGTCGGTGAGCGCGGTGACGGTCGTGCGCACCCACGCGTGGTCGAGGAACGGGTAGGTGATCGAGTCGGATTCCTCGATGTCTTCGATGAAACCGGTTGCCGGAGAGAGAGGTTCGAGGTCATCGGCCAACGGGGCGAACACGCCCGCGGTGGGGATGGACGCATCGAGGTGGCCGAGCAGCGCGTCGTCGGGGATGAGCGCGCCGCGACGACGGGGGACCGGGTTGTCGATGTCGAGTACCGCGTCGGCGATCTCACCGATCAGCAGCAGCGCCACCTGCGCCAGGGTTCCGGTGCCGGGGAAGCGAGCGTCGGACAGCCGCCCCGAGCTGTCGATCAACGCCACCCCTTCGGCCCGGCGTTCGGCGCGCAGGCCGGTGCAGTATTCGACCTCGCCGACCAGGCGGTCCTGGCCGAGCAGTGCGCGCTCGGCCGAGGACAGCTCTTCGAGATACACGACCGGGCGTTCCACCAGTGCGCGGCGTACCCGGCGGGCCTGATCGGCCTGTGCCTGCTCGGTGTCGTCGGCGAGCAAACCGCGCACGCTGTGCAGATGTTGCAGCGCCCGCGGGGGCCGGAACAAGGCGAACACCACCGGCCGGTCGATGTCGTAGAGCGCCTCGCCGGCCTCCGGATCGCTGGCCCAGCCACCCGCGTCACCATCGGCCAAGGTCAGCGCACCGCGCGCGCCCAACCAGCCGATGGCATCGACGAAGGCGTCGCGATCGGCGGCTCGCTCGGTGGACAGGTCGAGGCCCTCGATCCGGCTCGCGTAATCGGCGACGTGCTCGGCCAATTCGGACAGGGTGATCTGGTCGCCCGCCCGGCCGAGCGCGGCCAGTGCCAGCGACAGATAGGCGTAGCGGCGGCGGTCGAAGATCCGATCGTTGACGCTGCGGGCGGGCCGGGTGTCGTCGAGTCGATCGTGCACCGGGTACAGCCGGGCCGTGGTCTCGGTGACTTCCAGGCGGTAGCCGAACAATTCGGCCAGATCCTCGCGCAATTCCGTGGCCCACCGCCGAATCAACGGCAGCGCGATCCGGTCCGGATACACCCGGGTGACCAGGTGGTTGGCCAGCATCACGCGTGTCGCTCGCTGATAGCTGTCGAGAGCGAGCGCATTGATCCGTTGTCGCTTCACAGTCTCGCCCCTCGTGTCGAGGTCGGTCGCGCCGCGTGGGGGACGCGGACATCGAGCGATTCGATGCGCAGTCTCATCGCGCAACACCCCGGCGGGCAGACTCGCGGACCTCGAGGCGACGGTTGTTCAGGTGGAGCAGTCCGGCCGCGGTGCGGATCACCGTCGACCCGTCGCAGGGGCGAACCGTCAGTGTGACGCCGTTGTCGGAACCTGTTGTGCCCTCGATCTTTCCGCTCACCGGGACCCATGCGGTCGAAGCGGCGTCGATCAGGCGCAGCAGCACCTCGGTCTCACGCTGATCCAGCACGCGTTCGTGCACGTTGCCCTGCGACAGCGAGGCGGCGGCCGCGGCGCGCTCGCGCTGTGCCGCCAGCTGGGCCTGACGCAGCCGCCGCACGCCCGCGTCGTTGCGTGAGATGCGGGCGGGGGCGCCCGCGGTGGGTGCGCGTCCGGTTTCGGCGAGGGTGCGGGCGATCTCGAGAGGCGGTGCCTCCCACCAGGAACGGCTGGTCGGGATCAGTTCGGCATCGGGATGTTCGAGCGAGAGGTGACGCGGTTTGCCCAGCCCGAACACCGCGTCGTAGAGCGCGTGCGCACTGCCGGTGGTGGGGGTGGCGACGAACCATTCGGCCAGATGTCGCAAGGCCGATTCCCGGCTGACGCCACCACGGCGGGTCTCGGTGACTCGCCGCAACAGCGACAGCACCGCCGCGATCGCGCTCATCGTCGCCTCACGCAGCCGGTCGGCCTCGCACGTTTCGCCCGACTCGGCGCCCGCGGCGACGAACCAGGTGCGCAGCCCGTCCCAGCGCGAACGCCAATCGGCCTCGCGTTCGGCCGGACTCAGCAGCACTCGCTCGTCGCATCCGGCCGCGCGCGCGATCAACTGCTCGACTCCGGTCTGCTCCACCTCGCCGATCGCCGCCGCCAGCCGCGGCGCGAACCGGGCCAGATCCATGCTGAACTCCCGCATGTGCGCCAGCAACGCGTCCTTGTGGGCGAGAAAGGACTGCGGCGTGATCTCGGTGGTGCGCACCAGATCGCCCAGCGACAGGTAGAAATGCGCGGCCCGCGCCGCCATGTCGGTGAGCGCGGTGTCGAGCCTGCGCAAGGTGGTGTAGACCCGCTCGGCATCGGCGTCGCGGTTGGCCGCGGCCAGCGTGCGCAGGTCGGCGAGCAGTTCGGGCAGCACCAGCCGCGACAGCGACGCGTCCTCCATCCGGGCCGCGAGCACCCCCGCCACCGCGCGGTAGGCCTGGAAACCGGCCTGCGCGAACTGGTAGACGTAGTGGCGGTTGCGGTACTCGGCCAGCGTGGCCGCACGGGTGCCGTCGTAGCTGCGCTCCAGCACACCCCAGCGGTGCAGCTGCTCGAGCAGCGGACCGATCTCGGCCGCGGGCAGTGGTACACCCGCGGCCGCCTCGACCCGTCCGCCGGTCTCGGCTCTGGAAATCCACTCCGCGACGTCGTCGGCGTGCAACAACACCACGTACGCCGCGCGAGCGCTGTCGAAGGCGCGCAGTACCCGCAGATAGTCGGCGCGCTTCTCGGCGGTCGCGAACGAGAACAACCGCAGACGCTCGTCCCACAGGGCGGGTACGGCGCTGGGTAAGCCGTCGGCGGAGTGGGTCACCGTAGACAGGTTAGTGGTGGCCGGTGGGCGCTCCGCCGGACCCGTCCCCGATCGGCGTGGCACCGCCCGGCGGACTCACCCGACATTGAGCGATCGCAGCTGGTCGAGGAACGTCTGGGTGCGGTGGTCTCCTGGATACCGTTCGATGATCTCCCTGGCCGCCTCGCCGGCGATCCACGCCAGCGACGGCAACGACTTGCGACCCGCGGAGAACGCCGCGACGCCCTCCTCGACCGCGCGCTCGAGATCGCGGTCGCGCACGGCGACCACCGCCAGGGTCAGCCGCGCTTCCGAGACCCGCATCGGATTGCGGACAGAACCGTCCGGTCGGGTCGAATCGCTGATCACCTGCTGGGCGTAGCGCTCGGCCAGTCGATCCTGACCTGCCACCCGGCAGCAGTCCATCGCGTAGAAGTCGAATTTCGTGGCGTCGACCACGAAGTGGTTGTCCAGATCGGCCGGATGACCCATCCGCGACAGGATCGCCCTGCCCTCGTCGAGCGCGGTCTGCACATTGCGGCGATCACCGAGCCGGGCCCAGCCTTTGGCGCGCTGCGCTGCCAGCTGCACCCCGACACTCATCGAGGTGGTGCCCGCCATCGCCTTCTCCGAGACATCGATCGCGCCACGGAAGTTGCCCTGCGTCAACGCGAACCACGCCGACATCTCCGCGGCCCATCCGACGATCTCGGCATTGCCGGCCTCGCGGCCCAGCGAATCGGCCGCCCTGCGGGTGGCTTCGGCGCCACCGCGGCGGCCGAGGTCGTAGTCGACGCAACCGACCAGCAACGCGACCCAGCCTGCCAGCACGAGGATTTCCCGATGCTGGCTCAGGGTGAGTCTGCCGTCGAGCAAGGACGTGATCCGGCGCAGCCACGCGGTGCCCTCGGCGTGCAGCGCGTACGGGTCGGCGTGGGCGTATTCGCAGCACAACCTTTCGGCGGTGATCCGCACCGCGTCCAGGGTGGCGCTGTTGACGTCGGACATTCTGAGTCGTCCGATGAACTCGAGGGTGTCCATACCTGTTGCCGATAACAGCTCGTCATCGCGGTTGGGCCGGGATTTGGGGAAGAACGCGGCGGTGACGGTGTCGAACGCGGCCGCGATGATCGGCGCGTAGAACTCGTCAGGTCGTGATTCCCCGGACTCCCAGCGACGCCAGTTGCGTAGCAAGGTACTGTCCGTCGGCAGGTTGTGGGAGGACTTGGCACGCATCGCGCGGACGGCATCGCTTTGCGACCACCCCCTCGCGTCACGTTCCGAGCGCATCCGAACAGCCCAGACGGGTCGATCATCAGTTGCGGTCACGGCGGTAGTATTCCACCAGTTAACGTTCGGCGTCCCGGATAGGGCATGTAGATGTCATCGGATTGACAGCTGCCGCCGACGGCCACGAATGTTCATGATGTAAGCAGGTACTCGGCTCGACAACCGGATGCCCGCTTTGCAGGAGAGCTTGCAGGGCAATGCAGTACCCCCGCGTGGCGCGCCGCGCGACGCGGGGGGATCGGTACACAACAGGTCCGACAACAGAACAGCGATCCCAATCCAACGGAGGTTCGGGTGGAAGCGTTGATCTATGGATACTTGCGGGACGATCTGGCCGATGGCCAGAGCGACCAATTGGAGGATGCGCTACGCAGCCTCGCACGGACCGCGGGCATGTGTTTCGCCGCGACGTTCCACGAAGCACCCGCGGGTGACGGTGCGGCGTTCGCCGAACTCACCCAGGAATTGAAGCGGGCCGACGCCCACCACGTGGTGGTGCCGTCACTCGACCACCTTGCCGGCCAGACGATTCCGCGTGACCTGCTGATCGCGAAGCTGGCGCACGAGGCGGCCGCTCAGGTGCTGACCTTGGAGCGCTAGCCATGGGATCGCCCGCCTGCACCGATCCACCATCACGGTAGCGGCCGCTCCGGCGGCCAGGCAGGCCGCCAGCGCGAGCAATCGCTGGTCGCCGAAGAGCGGATACACCTGCCAGTGCAGCAGATACGCGAACAAGGAGCTGTCGGCTACCGCCACCGCCACCACGGCGACCACGGCGGGCACGCGCAGCGCGGGCAGCCAGATCAAGATCAGAATGCCTGCTATGACAAGGCGTTCCCGCTCGGAGACGCCGAAATATCCGGGCACACAAGCCAGCAGCACGGCGCTGACGATCAGCCGCTGCCAGACTGCCGTCGCCTTCGCTCCGGCCCAGCCGAGAACGAAGTACCAACAGGCCAGCGGTGACAACGCGATATCGCGTGCGGGATAGAGCCCGAACGACTGCCAGCGCAGGATCAGTGTCAGGCCGAGCAGACCGAGGGCGAACCAGAACGGTGCCCGCCGCTCCCACCCGCCGATTCGGGGAATCCGGATCAGCAGGGCGCAGGCCACCGTGCAGTAGACGAGTACCTCCAGGAACCACAGGTGTCCCGCTGTGTCGTTGCGCGGACCGAGAATCTTGTTGAGCAGCACGACATTCTGCCAGCTGTAGTAGCCCGGTTGCCAGGCCATCGTGATCAGTACCCAGAGTGCGGTCGGCACCGCGATCGTCGCCACGGCCCGCCCGGTGAGCTGGAGTCGCCGGGCGGGTGGGGCCGAACTCACCGCGAACCGGGCGAAGTTGTAGCCGGCCACGGCCAGCAGCACGTGTGCGGCGCCCCATACCTCGAAGAGCTGGATGTGCGAACCGAGAATGAGCACGATCCCGATCGCGCGCAACGCGGTCGAGGCGTCGAGGGCGCGGCCGAAACGGGCGGGTGGTGATCGTCGCAGGTCGGCGATCGAGCGTTGCGGCCAATCGGTGGGCAACGCGCCGAGGACACGTTCCAGGCGTGCCGCGACGGTGACGTAGCTGAGCGAGTTGCCGCCCAGCTCGGCGAAACTGTGGGTGGGCGAGATCGTATCGATCGGCAGGCCGAGGGCCTCGGCGTAGATCGCGCCGACATCGTCGGCCGTGCTCGCCGGTGTGCTCGCGAGCGCGCGGACCGCTGGGTAGTCGATTTTGCCGGTCGCCAGTCGCGGTAGTTCGTCGACGACCGTCACGCTGATCGCGGTGGCGGGCAGTCCCGATACCTCGGCGATCAGTCGCGCCGCCGCATCGTGGCTTCGATCCGATGTCGCGGGTGCCTGCGCGTGGGCAAGGATCGCGGCGATCAGCTCGGTGCCGTCGTCGGTGCAGGCGACGATGAAACCGGCTGCGGCCAGCTCGGATTCGACCCGGCCCAGGTCGATGCGCAAACCGAACAGCTTGGCGAAGCGACTGCGCCTGCCGACGACCTGGAACATCCCGTCGGGGGTGCGCCGGGCCAGATCGCCGGTGCGCAGCGCGTCGACGGTGCGGCCCAGTGCCAGGTCAGCGGGGCCGTGCGCGTAGCCGAGCATCACATTCGGGCCGTGGTAGACGAGTTCCTCGGCGGCGCCGTCGTCGACCGGCGCCAAGGTGAAATGCCCACCCGGCACGGGGATTCCGATGCAATCGGGGTGCTCCTCGGCCGATTCCGGTGGGAGATAGGCCATTCGGGCGGTGGCCTCGGTCTGGCCGTACATCACGAAGAACCGCCAGCCCGCACTCGCGCCCAGGCGCGCGTAGTCGCGCACCCTGGCCGGTTCGAGCCGGCCGCCCGCCTGGGTCACGTACCGCAGATCCGGCAGTGACATCCGGGCGAAGCCGATCCGGTCGAGGAGGTCGACGGTGTAGGGCACCGCGGCGAACGAGGTGGCCCGGTGCGCGCGGAACTCGTCCCAGAATTCGGGCTCGAGCACAGAACGCTCGGTGAGCAGCAGGCTCGCGCCACGCAGCAGATGACTGTGGACCACCGACAGGCCGTAGCAGTAGAACAACGGCAGGGTGGTCGCCGCGCGGTCGTTCGGGCCGATCTCGAGGTACTCGGCGATGGATTCGGCATTGGCGCTCAGATTGTGCGCCGACAGGCGCACCAGCTTCGGCGACCCCGTCGACCCCGAGGTGCTGAGCAGCAGCGCCAACTCCGGGTGCAGCCGATGAGCCGACTGCGCGCGGTTCACGACGATGCGACCACGGTCGATGATCACGTCCGGATCGTAGGTTGCTGTCAGTTCACCGGTGAGCTCGCCGGTGAGCAACACCGCGCACCCCGCGTCGAGTGCCCCGAGGTAGGCGACGAGGGAGCCCAGATCGTTGCCCGCGGTGAGTGCGACGAGCCGCCGGCCGGGCCCCAGCCCGGCCGAGAAGTCCGCGACACGGTCGGCGAGCTGGGCGTAGGTCACCGGCGTCATGGTGTCGGCGGAACCGGGCCGGGGTGTGTGCAGGACCGCGACACGGTCGTCGAAACCACGCAGATGGGCGACGATCGGCAGGGGCGGCACGCGAAAAAGTCTAAGCGGCGTGCCGAGATGGGCCGGGAGGCGCCCGTGTGGCGAACTCCCGGTGAACGCGCCCTAGAGGCCGAAGCTGCCCGGCCCGCGCCTGCGCAGGTACTTCTCGAACTCGGCCGCGATGGCGTCGCCGTCGATCTTGGACATAGTCTCGTTGAGGTCGATCGCCGCGTCGCCGCGCTCCTCGAGCGAGCGCACGTACTCGCTGATCTCCTCGTCGCCCAGAGTCATCTCGTTGACCGCGGCCTCCCACTCCTCGGCCTGTTTGGGCAGCTCACCGAGCGGGACTTCGATATCGAGGACGTCTTCGACCCGGTGCAGCAGCGCGATCGTGGCCTTCGGGTTCGGCGGCTGCGACACATAGTGCGGGACCGCGGCCCAGAACGACACCGCGGGCACGCCTGCCTTCACGCACTGGTCCTGCAACACGCCGGTGATCCCGGTCGGTCCCTCGTACCTGGTCTGTTCCAGATTGAACCGCTCGGCAGCCTCGGCGCTGTAGGCCGAACCGGTCACCGGGACCGGTCGGGTGTGCGGGGTATCGGCCAGCAGCGCGCCGAGGATGACGACGGTCTCCACGCCGAGTTGCTCGATGAACTCGAGCAGGTCGTCGCAGAAACTGCGCCATTTCATGTTCGGTTCGATCCCGCGCAGCAGCACCACGTCGCGGTCGCTGCCGGGCGGGGAACACACCGACAGCATCGTCGAGGGCCACTGGATCTCCCTGGTCACGCCGTCGACCTGACGGACCGTCGGCCGGTTCACCTGGTAGTCGTAGTACTCCTCGGAATCGAGCTCGGCCAGCGGCTCGGCATCCCAGATCAGCTCCAGATGCTCGATGGCGCCACTGGCGGCATCACCGGCGTCGTTCCAGCCCTCGAAGGCGGCAACCATGACGGGATTGCGCAACGTCGGCAGTTCCGTCTCGGGGGTCTCACTGGCATCCACCCGGTCAGCCTAGTGTCTTGCGCGAATTGTTTTGCGGTGACCGGCGCTCTTGCGTGTTTGCCGTCGTGGGTGTGTTCGACGCCACTCGATTCACCCACAGTGGTCTTGTCCGTCGGAGTCGCCCTCTAGTCTTGAATCATGTCTGCGTCCTTGCCCACCGGGTTCGATACCACGCTCCTCGACACGCTTGCGCGGCGTGTCGTCATCGGCGACGGCGCGATGGGCACGATGTTGCAGGCCGCGGACCTGTCGCTCGACGACTTCCGCGGCCTCGAGGGTTGCAACGAGATCCTCAACGACACTCGCCCCGATGTGCTCGCCGAGATCCACCGCGCGTACTTCGCCGCGGGCGCGGAGGCCGTGGAGACCAACACCTTCGGCTGCAACCTGCCCAACCTCGCCGACTACGATATCCAGGACCGAATCCGCGATCTGTCCGAACGCGGCACCCGCATCGCCCGCGACGTCGCCGACGAGATGGGCCCCTCGGCGGACGGCACCCCGCGCTATGTGCTGGGCTCGATGGGTCCGGGAACCAAGCTGCCGACCCTGGGTCACGCGCCGTTCGTATCGCTGCGCGACGCCTACACCGAAGCCGCACTCGGCATGCTCGACGGCGGCGCCGACGCGATCCTCATCGAGACCTGCCAGGACCTGCTCCAGGTCAAGGCCGCGATCACCGGTAGCCGCCGCGCCATGATCGCCGCGGGTCGCCGGATTCCGATCATCACCCATGTCACCGTGGAGACCACCGGCACGATGCTGGTCGGCAGTGAGATCGGTGCGGCGCTGACCGCGCTCGAGCCCCTCGGCATCGACATGATCGGGCTCAACTGCGCGACCGGTCCCGCCGAGATGAGCGAGCACCTGCGGCACCTGTCGCGGCACGCGAACATCCCGGTGTCGGTGATGCCGAACGCGGGTCTGCCGGTGCTCGGCGCCAAGGGCGCCGAATATCCGCTCACCCCGGAAGAGCTCGCGAGCGCGATGAGCGGGTTCGTGTCCGAGTTCGGGCTCTCGCTGGTCGGTGGTTGCTGTGGCACCACGCCCGAGCACATCCGCCAGGTCGCCGAGGCGGTGCGCGAGGTCGAGAAGACCCTGCCGCCGATCGCCGAACGCCGCCACCCCGAGCACGAGCCCGCGGTGTCGAGCATGTACACCGCTGTCCCGTTCGAACAGGACGCCTCGATCATGATGATCGGTGAGCGCACGAATGCCAACGGCTCCAAGGCTTTCCGCGACGCGATGCTGGCCGCGGACTGGCAGCGCTGCCTCGAGATCGCCAAGGACCAGACCCGCGACGGCGCGCACATGCTCGACCTGTGTGTCGACTACGTGGGCCGCGACGGCGCCGAGGACATGAACGAGCTGGCCTCGCGGCTGGCCACCGCCTCGACCTTGCCGATCATGCTCGACTCCACCGAAGTGCCGGTGTTGCAGGCGGGTCTGCAGCACCTGGGTGGCCGATGCGCGGTGAACTCGGTGAACTACGAGGACGGCGCGGGCCCGGATTCGCGGTTCCAGCAGATCATGGGGCTGGTCTCCGAGCACGGTGCCGCTGTCGTCGCGCTGACCATCGACGAAGAGGGCCAGGCACGCACCGCCGATCACAAGGTCGCGATCGCCGAGCGTCTCATCGACGACATCACCGGCAACTGGGGCCTGGCCGAGTCCGACATCATCATCGACACCCTGACCTTCACGCTCGGCACCGGGCAGGAGGAGTCGCGCAAGGACGGCGCGGAGACGATCAAGGCCATCCGCGAGCTCAAGCGCCGCCGCCCGCAGGTGCAGACCACCCTGGGACTGTCGAATATCTCCTTCGGCCTGAACCCGGCCGCGCGCCAGGTGCTGAACTCGGTGTTCATGCACGAATGTGTCGAAGCGGGCCTGGATTCGGCGATCGTGCACGCCTCCAAGATCCTGCCGATGAGCCGGATCCCCGACGAGCACCAGCAGGTCGCGCTGGATCTGATCTACGACCGTCGCAGCGAGGACTACGACCCGCTGCAGACCCTGATGGCGCTGTTCGAGGGCGTCTCGACGGCGTCGTCGAAGGCCTCGCGCGCCGAAGAAATGGCGTTGCTGCCCTTGTTCGAGCGCCTCGAGCGACGCATTGTCGACGGTGAGCGCAACGGCCTCGGCGACGATCTGGACGAGGCGATGCAGACGGTGCCGCCGCTGCAGATCATCAACGAGACCCTGCTGTCGGGGATGAAGACCGTCGGTGAGCTGTTCGGGTCGGGCCAGATGCAGTTGCCGTTCGTGCTGCAGTCGGCCGAGGTGATGAAAATGGCTGTCGCGCACCTGGAACCGCACATGGAAGCCACCGACGACGCGGGCAAGGGGCGGATCGTGCTGGCCACGGTGAAGGGCGATGTCCACGACATCGGCAAGAACCTGGTCGACATCATCTTGTCCAACAACGGCTACGAGGTCGTGAACCTGGGCATCAAGCAGCCGATCGCGACCATTCTCGATGCCGCTCAGGACAAGAAAGCCGACGTGATCGGCATGTCCGGGCTGCTGGTGAAGTCGACCGTGGTGATGAAGGAGAACCTCGGCGAGCTCAACACCCGGGGTGTCGCCGAACAGTTCCCGGTGTTGCTCGGTGGCGCGGCCCTGACGCGTTCCTATGTGGAGAACGACCTGACCGGGGTCTACGACGGCGAGGTCTACTACGCGCGCGACGCGTTCGAGGGCCTGCGGTTGATGGACGAGATCATGACCGTCAAACGCGGTGGCGGGCTCGATCCCGACAGCCCGGAGGCGATCGCGGCCAAGGAGAAGGCCGCCGAGCGCAAGGCCCGCCACGAGCGGTCCAAGCGGATCGCGGCCGAGCGCAAGGCCGCCGAGGTACCGATCGTGGTGCCCGAACGCTCCGACGTGGCCGCGGATCTGCCGGTACCGACGCCGCCGTTCTGGGGCACGCGGGTGATCAAGGGTCTGCCGGTGGCCGAGTACTCGGGTCTGCTCGACGAGCGGGCGCTGTTCCTCGGTCAGTGGGGCCTGCGCGGTCAGCGTGCCGGCGACGGCCCGACCTATGAGGAGCTGGTGGAGACCGAGGGGCGTCCGCGGCTGCGGGCCTGGCTCGATCGGCTCGCTACCGAGGGTGTGCTCCAGCATGCGGCCCTGGTGTACGGGTATTTCCCCGCGGTGTCGGAAGGCGACGAGGTCATTGTGCTGACCGAGCCCGATCCTGATGCGCCGGAGCGGTATCGGTTCAGGTTCCCGCGTCAGCAGCGCGATCGGTTCCTGTGCATCGCCGACTTCGTCCGTTCACGTGAGAAGGCTCGTGAGACCGGGCAGGTCGATGTGTTGCCGTTCCAGCTGGTGACGATGGGACAGCCCATCGCCGACTTCGCGAACGCGTTGTTCGCCGCCGACAACTACCGCGACTACCTCGAGATCCACGGCATCGGTGTGCAGCTCACCGAGGCGCTGGCCGAGTACTGGCATCGGCGGATCCGTGAAGAACTGACCGTCGACGGCAAGCCCGTCGCCGCCGATGATCCCACCGATATCCAGGACTACTTCAAGCTCGGCTACCGGGGCGCGCGCTTCGCCTTCGGCTACGGCGCCTGCCCGGACCTGGAAGATCGCGCCAAGCTGGTCGACCTGCTCGACGCGGGCCGGGTCGGGGTGACGTTGTCCGAAGAGCTGCAGTTGCATCCCGAACAGTCGACGGATGCGTTCGTGCTGCTGCATCCGGAGGCGAAGTACTTCAACGCCTGACAGGCTGCGGGCACGAAGACGAGGCGTCGGCAGATCGGATCGGTCTCGGACCGGTCCGATCTGTCGTTGTCGCGGCTGTGAGTCTGATCACGATGTGGCGCGGCGGCCGTGGGCCACGCTGTCGCGCAACAGGATCGACGCAGTTCAGGACGTAGGATTTTCGAAAGTTTCATCCCGCTGTGGCGCGGAGGGCGAGACGACTCAGCGGTAAGCAGGAGGGGCGCACACTATGACATCGGATCGGTTGATCGCGGGACGCTATCGACTCACCGACCCGATCGGTACCGGCGCGATGGGTGTGGTGTGGCGCGCCACCGACGTCCGGTTGCGCCGCACAGTCGCGGTGAAACAGGTGCTGCTCGCGCCGGGACTCACGGGAGCCCAGGCCCTCGAGGGCAAGCTGCGCGCGATGCGCGAAGGCCGGATCGCCGCGCGCCTGCACCACCCCAACGCCATCACCGTTTTCGATGTGGCCGAAGAGGACGGCCAGCCGTGGCTGGTGATGGAATACATGAACGCGCCGAGCCTGGCGGCGAAGCTGGCGGGCGGGGTGACCTTGCCGCCGATCGAGGTGGCCGGGATCGGTGCGCAGGCCGCCGCGGCGCTGTCTGCCGCCCACGATGCCGGGATCATGCACCGCGATGTGAAACCGGCCAACCTGCTCGTCGGCGACGACGGCACCGTCAAACTCACCGACTTCGGTATCTCGCACGCGACCGGCGATGTCACCGTCACCGCCACCGGGTTCCTGGCGGGCACTCCCGCCTACTTGGCGCCCGAGATCGCCCGCGGCGACAATCCCAGACCCGCCGCCGACGTGTTCGCCCTCGGTTCGACGCTGTACGCCGCCTCCGAAGGCGCGCCGCCGTTCGGTGAAGGCGACAACCCGCTCGCGGTGCTGCATGCCGTTGCGCGCGGTGTGGTGCCCGAGCCCGTGAACGCGGGCCCGCTCGCGCCGGTGCTGATGTGGCTGCTGACCGCGTC
This sequence comes from Nocardia sp., assembly GCA_014360565.1. Lineage (GTDB taxonomy): Bacteria > Actinomycetota > Actinomycetes > Mycobacteriales > Mycobacteriaceae > Nocardia. Next base: position 3,162 of record JACIXH010000089.1, on the reverse strand, counting down.
CGCCGACGATCGGCCGACGATGGCGCAGGCTCGCACGGCGCTGGAAGACGTTGCGGCAGGACGTGTTCCGGTTCTGCCCGCCTCGGCGACGAAGGTTCTCCCGATAGCAGGCGCGACCACCACGCTGGTCCCGCAGCCCGGCGATTCCGCGGGCGGGGGAGCAGCGGGTAAATCCGGTGCGGCCGCGTTGCTGGGCAGCGGTTGGGCGCTGGCCAAGGCGGCTCGCTCGGCGATCTCGGGACGGAACTCGACCGGCGACAACGCGGGCGCAGCGCAGGCATCGCACGCGCAGGCAGGGGCCGGGCAGGCAGGGGCCGGGCAGGCAGGGGCCGGGCCCGCGACGTCGACGGGTGCCGGCCAGGCGGATTCGGGCAGCGCCGCACAGCGGTTTGCGGCAGGGGGCGGCCAGGCGGCTCGGGACGGCCACGCGGCTACGGACGGCCAGGCGGGTTCGGGTGGCCGGGCGGGTTCGGGTGGGTTCGGGCAGACGACGTCGGGAAGCCGGGCGGATTCGGGTGCCGGGGCAGGCGCCGGCGCCCGGTCGGCGGGTGCCGTCGGCCGAGCGGCGGCAGGCGATCCCGGTCTCGTGCGCCCGCGCGACAGCTCCTCGCCGAACTCGGGTTCGATCGACGCAGCGGCAGCGCAGGCGCACGCACGCGGGGGAGCGGCAGCGGAGCCGACTCCGGTTTCGGGCTCGCCTTCCGGGTTCTCCGGCTCACCCGCGCGGATCGACCGTCTGAACAACAACCGGGCCGTTCTCCTGCTGGCGGCCGCGGTCGCGGCGTTCACGGTCATGCTCGTCGTGCTGGTGGCCACGCGCGATCGTGGTGGCGACCCCGATCAGCGGGCGCAGACCCCGGCATCGCCCGTCACCGTGACGACTGTGGTCGACGGCAAGGTGAGCACCGTCGTCATCGTGCCCGAGCAGGAGACGATCACCGTATCGGCCCCGCCTGCGGTCGTGCCGAGCGGTGCGACGACCACCGGCGCCACCCGAACCACGGCCTCGGCCGAGGCGACCACCTCGAAACCGGCCGCCACGACCATCACCACCACACCTTTCGGTCCACCCACTGCGGACCGGATCAACCAGTTCATCGCCGGGTACTACGGCATGCTGCCCGGCAATATCGGCGGGGCGTGGGCTCAGCTCGCGCCCGCCTATCAGGCGCAGACCGGCGGGTTCGGGCAATACTCGTCGTTCTGGTCGTCGGTGCGGTCGGTAACTGTCGGCTCGATCACCCCGAGCGGACGCACACGAGCGGTGGTGACGCTCACCTACCAGCTCACCAATGGCACCGTGACCTCGGAGAACCGCTGGATCGAGGTCTCCGGCGACGCGGGCGAGCTGCGGATCGCCGGATCGGGCGTTTGAGGCGTAACCGCTACCCTGAACGGGTCCGGCGGCTGCCGGTCACTGGCAATCCGACGAGAACGAGGCGAGTAACAGGTGAGCGCGCGACCGGCAGCGGTGCTGTGGGACATGGACGGCACGCTGCTCGATTCGGAGAAGCTGTGGGACATTGCGGTTCGGGAACTGGCCCGCGAGCACGGCCGCGAGCTGACCGACGCGGTCCGCCACGCCCTGATCGGCGCCTCCGGCCCGAACGCGCTGCGCATGCTCTTCGACGGGATCGGGGTGGTGCCGACCGCGCAGATGATCGTCGAGGCGGGTGATTTCCTCGAGCGCCGGGTGACGGAGTTGATGCTCGGCCCGATCCCGTGGCGTCCCGGCGCCAAGGACGCGCTGGGGATGGTGCGCGCGGCCGGCTTGAAATGCGCCCTGGTGACCAACACCATGCGCTCGCTCACCGAGTACGGTCTCGACACCCTGGGCCGCGATTTCTTCGACACGTCGGTCTGCGGGGACGAGGTGGCCCACGGCAAGCCCGATCCGGCGATCTACCGCCGCGCCGCGCAGCTGCTCGGGGTCGACCCGGCCGACTGTGTCGCGATCGAGGATTCGCCCACCGGTTCGCTGGCGGCGCAGGGCGCGGGCTGCGGCCTGATTGTGATTCCTTGCGAGATCGCGGTTCCCGAGGCCCCCGGGCGGGTATTCCGGGAGTCGTTGATCGGATTGTCTGTCGAGGATCTGCGCGCCGCGCTCGACGCACGCGTGAATCTTTCGACGGCGGCGCGTGATAAGGCGTAATAGCCTACCGTGATAGTACCGAAACCCAGGTAGATTCTGCGAAAACTCTTGCCGCACAGTTGATTTCGCATGATTGTGATCTTCCCGGGATACGCCCGATTTGTCGAAACCACGAGCGCGAGTGCGAATATTCCCGCAAACTGGGTACATGACGGGCACGCGGGGGCTTGACGAAATCGTCGATATCGCACGGTATCCACTCACCGATCTCGGTGGTTCGGGTAGACAGGCCGCCATCGAGGCCGCCCGAGCCGAGCTGGCCGAGGACGGCTGTACAGTGCTGCGCGAGTTCATCCGCCCGCAGCTGCTGGAAACGCTGCGCGCCGAAGGGGAGTCGATCGCACCGCACGCCCACTACAAGGTGGAACGGGTCAACGCCTACAACATTCCCCTCGACGCCGATCTGCCCGCCGACCATCCGGCGCGAATCGTGCTCGACCGTGGCAACGCGTTCGTAGCCCGCGACCGCATCCCCGCCGAAGCGCTGATCCAGCGCCTCTACACCGATCCGGTGTTCCAGCGTTTCGTCGCCGACTGCTTCGAACTCGACGATCTGCACGAATTCGCCGACCCGCTGGCCGGTCTGTGCCTGAATGTCGTCGAGCCGGGGATGTCGCATCCGTGGCATTTCGACACCAACGAGTTCACTGTCAGCATGCTCACGCGCAAGCCCGAGTCCGGCGGAGTTTTCCAGTACTGCCCCAATATCCGCGACCCCCACGCCGAGCACCTCGACGATGTACGCGACGTGCTGACCGGCGACGGCGAGCGGTTCATCCGCGCGCTGGAACTGCGCCCCGGCGATCTGCAGCTGTTCAAGGGGCGCTTCTCCCTGCATCGCGTCACCGAGGTAGCCGGTGCGGGACAACGACATTCGGCGATTTTCGCCTACACGGACCGACCAGGGGTGATCGGCACGCTCGAACGCACCAGACAGTTGTTCGGCCGTGTCCTGCCCGACCATGTGGCCGCCGCGGCCGACGCCGTCCGAGGTGACCGACTGCTCGACT